>JACZRO010000156.1 GCA_022574675.1 Chloroflexota bacterium | reverse complement strand
TAGTCACGCTGCTCTCCCATCCGGAGGGCCGCGGCAACAATCCGCACTACCACAAGGATTTCGACGAGTGGTGGTACGTGATGGCCGGCCGGATCCGCTGGGCGCTGACGGGCGGAAAGACCTTTGTGGCTGGCAAGGGCGACCTCGTATGGGTCCCGCGCGGCACGGCGCACCACATCACGACCGAAGGCAGCGAGACATCGATACGGCTGGCGGTCGCGATGCCGCCGGGAGGCCACTACAACGCCGAGTGCGGGGTGTGCGGCAAGTTCGAGCCGGGTCCGGACGTGACGTGGATGGATGTCCCGAAGACGAGCGCTTGACCCGACAACATTCCTGACCAAAACGAAAGGCGCGGACCTGTGGCGAAATCGCCGAAGATCACGAAGATCGAGTCGTTTCACCACGAGGCGTATCCGAAGCTGGTCATCGTCAAGATTCACACGGACGACGGGTTGTACGGACTCGGCGAGACATCGTTCTCCCCGGAATCCGTGCACGCTTTCATTCATGCCGACGCCTCGGAATACCTGCTGGGAAAGGATGCCAGCCGGCTGGACTGGCACTGGCACAGGCTCGCGAAGATTGCCGGCGGCATGCGCTCCCGCGGCGCCGAGATGCGCGCCCTGTCCGCCATCGATCTCGCGTTATGGGACCTGTACGGAAAACGGATGGGGGAGCCTGTCTATAACGTGCTTGGCGGTTTAAGCAGGGACAGGATCAAGGTCTACAACACCTGTGCCGGATACTCGTACGGCGTGAATACGCAGGGACAGGCCGGTCCGGGTTCGATCGACTACCGGCCGGACGGTCCCTACGAGGACCTGCACGCCTTCATGACCGATCCCGTCGGGCTTGCCCGGAGCCTGCACGCCGAGGGCTTCCGGGCGATGAAGATCTGGCCCTTCGATCAATTCGTGACGAAGACCAACGGCCAGCACATTTCGCACGAAGACCTGGAGAAGGGTACCGAGCCGTTCCGGCTGATCCACGAAGCGATGGGCGATCAGATGGAGGTCGCCGTTGAGATGCACCAGATGTGGAACCTGCCGTCGGCGATAAAGATCGCCCAGGCGGTGACGCCGTACAAGCCGATGTGGTTCGAGGACGCCGTCCAGATGGATAACCTGGACGCTCTGGCGCAGTTCCGCAGTACGACCAACATTCCGACGATCGCCAGCGAAGGCGTCGCAACGCGCTGGTCGTTCCGTGAGATGTTCGTGAAGCAGGCGGTGGACATCTGCATGTTTGACATCGGGTGGGTCGGCGGCATTTCCGAGGCGAAGCGCATCGCCACAATGGCGGAGTCGTTCGGAATTCCGATCGCGCCACACGACTGCGTCGGACCGATCGTGTTCATGGCGGACGTGCACCTGAGCCTGAACGCCACGAACACCTTCATACAGGAGACGGTCCGGGCCTTCAACGCCACCTGGTACAACGACATCGTGACGGCGCTCCCGAAGGTGGAGAACGGCTACGCCTCGGTCTCGGACGACCCGGGGTTGGGGTTGGACTTCACGGAGAAGTTCCTGAGCAGCGATCAGTTGACCGTGCGAACGACCGAGCTTTAGGCCTGCTTCGGTGGCAAAAACACCCAGAATCATCAAAGTAGAGACCTTCCGGCACGGCGAATACCCGAAGCTGATGTTCGTCAAGATTCATACGGATGATGGCCTCTACGGAATCGGAGAAACGCCCGGATCGCCGGAGCCGGTGCATGCTTTCATCCACGCCGACGCGTCCGCTTACCTGCTTGGCAAGGACGCCAGCCAGCTCGATCGGCACTGGGGCGCCCTGGCGAAGATGGCCGGCGGCATGCGATCACGTGGGGCGGAGATGCGGGCGCTGTCCGCCATCGACATCGCCCTCTGGGACCTGCTCGGCAAACGGATGGGTGAGCCCACTTACAACATGCTTGGCGGCTTGAGCCGGGACAAGATCAAGGTCTACGCCACATGCGTCGGCTACCCGTTCTACATGAATAGGGTTGAAGGACCCAGGCCAGGGTCGGCCGACTTCGTCCCACACGGTCCGTACGAGGATGAGCACACCTCCCTGACCGACCCCGTAGGACTCGCCGAGAGCCTGCATTCGGAGGGCTTCAGGGCGATGAAGATCTGGCCCTTCTCCCGGTTTGCGGCGAAGACCAACGGCCAGTTCATATCACTCGAAGACCTGGAAAAGGGAAAGGAGCCGTTCCGGCTGATCCACGAGGCGATGGGCGACCAGATGGAGGTCGCCGTCGAGATGGGCCAGTCGTGGAACCTGCCCTCGGCGATAAAGATCGCCCAGGCGGTGACGCCGTTCAAACCGATGTGGTTTGAGGACGCGGTTCAGATGGACAACCTTGACGCCCTCGCGCAGTTCAGGAAGTCGACCAACATCCCGACCATCGCAAGTGAGAACGTTTCGACCCGGTGGTCCTTCCGGGAGATGTTTGTGAAGCAGGCGACCGACATCTGCATGTTCGATCTCGGGTGGGTCGGCGGAATCTCAGAGGCCAAACGTATCGCCACGATGGCGGAGTCGTTCGGCATCCCGATCGCTCCCCACGATTGCGTAGGGCCGATCGCCTTCATGGCGGACGTGCACCTCAGTCTGAACGTCACAAACGCCTTCATCCAGGAGACGGTGAGGTCCTACAACGCCACCTGGTACAAAGACATCGTGACCGCGCTTCCGAAGGTCGAGGACGGCTACGCATCCGTATCTGACGACCCGGGATTGGGCCTCGACTTCACGGAGAAGTTTCTCGAGAGCGATCAGTTGACCGTACAAGTCAGTGAGCTCTGAGCACCATCCCATGAGAATCATAAAAGTAGAGACAGTCCGTACCGTCAACATCCCTCGCTGGGTGTGGGTACGGGTGCACACAGATCAAGGGATCATCGGGCTCGGCGAGTCGACCGGCGTGTCTGCTCCGACCGAGGCCCACATTCGTACCGAGCTTGCGCCCTACTTACTGGGCCAGGACCCGATGCAGGTCGGGCGACTACACGAAGGAATGCAGGAGCGCGGCCGTATCGGCCCGAACGGCATCGCGGAGTGGCGGGCGATCTCGGCGGTGGACATCGCGCTGTGGGACATCGTAGGCCAGGCCACGGGGCAGCCGATCCACCAGGCGCTCGGCGGTCGCGTCCGGGACTCGATTCCGATCTACAACACCTGCGCCGACTGGCGGTACGCCGTTCGCTCCGGGTCCGGCGCGTTGAATCTATCGACGCCCGGCGAGCAGGAAACCGCGGCGGGCAGGTACGACGACCTTCAGGGTTTCCTGACGGATGCCGGAGCGGTCGCCGAGAGCCTTCTCGACGAAGGGATCGGCGCGATGAAGATCTGGCCGTTCGACCAGTTCGCGCAGAAGACGAACGGCCAGCACATCTCGCTTGAGGACCTGAACAAAGGCCTGGAGCCGTTCAGGAAGATCCGGGAGCGCGTTGGTTACCGGATGGAGATCATGGCGGAGCTCCACGGCATGTGGAACATCCCGTCCGTCGTGCGGATCGTGAAGGCGCTCGAAGAGTACGAGCCTTACTGGGTGGAGGACGTGACGACGCCGGACAACGTCGAGGGCTTGCGGCAGGTCCAGGACCGGACGCACCTACCCGTACTGGGCAGCGAGACGCTGGCGGGAGCGGAGGCGTACCGGCCGATGCTGTCCAGCGGCGCGATACGGATCCTGATGTTTGATACGACGTTCGTCGGCGGCTTCACCGAGGCCCGTAGGGTGATGTCGCTGGCCGAGAGCCACAAGGTCCCGGCGACGCCGCACGACTGCAACGGGCCGGTGAACCTGTTCGCCGGAATCCACCTGTGCATGCACGCGCCGAACGCGTTCATCCAGGAGACGACGCGGGCCTTCATCCACGAGGTGTACGGGCGAGTAGTAGACCGGCTGCCGCGCATCGAGAACGGCGTTGCGTACGCGCCGGAAGACCCGGGTATCGGAACGGCGCTGCGTGACGACTTCCTGGCGGACCCGGCGACGGTCATCACGGCGATCGAGGCTTGAATCAAAACACAGCTTGCGCTGATTCTGTCATCCTGAGGCCGAAGGCGAAGGACCTCCCGGCCGGATGGCGGCTGCACGCCGGGTCTGCATACGCTATGCAACTCGGGAGATCCTTCGTTTCACTCAGGATGACAATCAGAACGCAAGATGCGGTCTCTGATTCACGGGTGCGCAAAGCGATAGTCGGGCACAGACACAACTGGAGGCCCCCATGAATGTCCTCATCACCGGCGCCGCGGGGCTGATCGGCACGTCCGTCTGGACCCGGCTCGCCGATTCGCCGGACCGGTACACGTTGAAGGGCTTTGACCTTGTTGGCGACCCGGGCCGCGACATTACCGAGGGCAACGTTGCGGACTTCGACGCGGTTCGGGCCGTGGTCGAGGGACAGGACGCGATAGTCCACCTGGGCGCCAACGGCGGCCCAGGCGACCGATGGGACCAGCTGCGCGAGTCGAACCTGGTCGGTACATACAACATCTTCGAGTCGGCGCGCGAGGCCGGCGTGAAGCGCGTGATCTTCGCCTCGACCGGGCAGGTGACCTGGAACTACGAGCAGGAAGGCGATCTCGGGCAGGTCATCGCCGGGACGTATGAAGGTTCCTCCGACTCATACGAGCGCGTTACCCACACCCAACCGGTCCGGCCATCGGGGTTGTACGCCGCCACCAAGGTCTGGGGCGAGGCGCTCGGCCGTTACTACTCGGACGTTCACGGCATCTCGGCGCTGTGCATTCGTTTCAGCTCCGTCAACCGGGCCGACTCTCCGCTCAGCCCGACGAGCAACATCAACCCGAATGACGTGGATGCGCCGGAAAACCGGTCGTTCTCGCTCTGGACGAGCACCCGGGATGCGGCGCAGATCGTCCAGCGCTGCCTGGATGCGCCCGACGACCTGATGTTCGACATCTTTTACTCCGGCTCCGACAACCGGTGGGGCGTCCGGGACATATCTCACGCAGCTGAAGTGATCGGGTTTCGGCCGGAGGACCGCGCTGAGGATTTCAGGCCGCCGGACGAGGGCGGATAAGCGGAGCGCCGATGGTCCGAGGCGGGGCCGGCCCTTCGAGAGCCTCAGGGCGCTGCGTACGGGCCTCGCCCGGGGCGCGGGCGACTGATGCAGACGCGACGGTGGGCCGCGACGGGGTGATCGCGGCCCACCTGCCGGCCCAAAAATCGAAGGCTGAGCACGGACCCCCGGCGAGTAACGCCGGTCCTTCCCGGGAAGGATGCGTCCATCAGATCGCCGGGTGAAGGATCAGCTCCGGCTCGGACAGGTCATCGTCCTCGTGGCCTTCGTTCTCGTACTCCCGCTCGGACTCACGGCCCTCATGCTCGTGGTCGTGCTCATCCGCGCCCTCAATTCGTTGGAGTAACTGCTCACGAAACTCTGCGAGCCGCTCGGACAGCCTCTCACGGAGTCCTTCCAGTTGCCCTCGCAGGTGCTCAGAGAGATCGTCGAGCCGGTCATTTAGACGCTCGCCGATGCGCGTAATCTCGGCATCGAGATGTTCTTCGGCATCCTGCAGTCGCTCCGTAACCTGAACGTGGACCCTCTCAAAGCGACGGGTTCCGCGTGCCCGTTCCAGCTTTGCCAGGGCCTGCCCCTGGAAGCGCTCGAACCTGGCCTCGGCTTTGCCAACGTGCTTCTCAAAGTTGGCCAGTGCACGCCCTTCGTGTTTCTCATATCTGGCAAGCGCTTTGCCGCGGGCGTCCTGGAATCGGGCGTGTGTCTTGTTCAGTTTCTCCTGGATGTGGCGCTCCAGCTTCTCAAGCTGTCCGGTGATTACCGATTCGTTTTCATCGGGTGTGACGGCGTTGGTCGCCGTGGGGTCGCTGGCGCCACCCGGGCCGATCGCCACGACCGAGAATACGTATTCCACGCCATTGGCGAGCCCGTCCACGATCACATGACGCTGTGGCGCATCCACCGTGATCTCCCCGGAGTCGGGGACGGACGTTACGGTGTATAAGTCGACATCGCCCGGGTCGCCGGTTCGCGGCGCAGCCCACACGATTCCGGCTTCCCCGTCACCGGCGATGGCGAACGCAAGCTCCGGGCTATCGGGAGCAGCCGGATCGGAGACAGGGGGCAGG
>JACZRO010000155.1 GCA_022574675.1 Chloroflexota bacterium | reverse complement strand
CTGGAACACCATGAACACCAGGATGTTTGCGACGAACAGGTAGCGGAAATCTCGCATCCGCAACACTTCGAGCGCGGTTGAGCCCGCTGATGTCGCGGGCGCGAGTTCATCACCCGTGCCTGCCGCGACGCCGGCGTCCGGCGCAGGATCCCTGTCTGTCCCTGATGTCGCCATCACACCTCTGGTACCCGGATATCCGCGTATCTGGCCAACTGACTACAAAGAAAGAGCCGCCGACTCTTCAACCTGTGAAGCGCGGCGGCTGGACGTGGCGGGACACGATACGCCGCATCGATGCCGCAGTCCAGCCACTTCACGAGATCGATTCGACCGGCCCCGGCCGGGCGCCCTCGGGGCGCCGGTGAGGAGCCTGTGTTGAGCCCGCCGAAGTGCGAGGGAGAAGTCCTATCGTAGAACCGCAGCTTTCGAAGGTTTTGGGATAGGCACCAGGTGTCCGGGGTGTGCGCGCCCGGAATCCACGCCGTACGCTTTGCCGTCACAACGTCCGGTCCCGGAAGACCGCCTCTGAGGAAATCGACCAATGCCCGCAGTCTGCGCCGACAGGGTGATGACCGTGGAGAGCCCGCGTCGCTCACCGACCCGGCGTCACCGGCTAACAAGAGCCGCCAATTGAGCGCTCCAGAGGCTGCGCCGCAACTGCTCCCTTACGACGACCGGTGGCAGCCCGGCATCGTTGACGTGATCAAGTCTGTGTACGACGAGTACCGGCTGACCTGGGACCCGGACAAGTATCACCGCGACCTGTTCACAGTCAGGGAGACCTACATCGACACCGGGGGATTCTTCTCGGTGCTTGTGTTGCGGGGCGGCGTGATCGGGACCGTCTCCGGTCTGGACAGGGGCGGCGAGGCAGAGATCGAACGGTTGTATCTCGCAAAAGATCACCGGGGGCGCGGCTACGGCCGGCTCATGACGGAGCATTTCCTGGACTGGGCGCGCTCGACCGGCCACCGGAAGGTGATCGCCTGGTCGGACAAGCGGTTCGATGACGCCCACCGGATGTATGAGCGGATGGGTTTCTCGTTGATCGGCGACCGCATCCTGGACGACCCCGACGAAAGTCCCGAATGGGGATTTGAGCTACGACTCGACCCCGTCCAGGAGGCGTTCCAGTGAGCGCCGTTGAGGGAAGCGGGCACGCCGGAGACACCGGCCGCTTCCGGCAGCGCGACGCCGACGTGGAGGCGGCGTTCTTTCTGCCGTTTCTCCAACCGGGGATGACGCTGCTCGATGCCGGGTGCGGCCCCGGGTCGATCACCTGCGGGCTGGCGGAGCGCGTGGCTCCGGGGCATGTCACCGGCGTCGACGCCGACCCGGCGCGCATCGAGACCGCGTCCAGCTATGCGAGCGACGCCGGTACCGGCAACGTCGCTTTCCTGGTTGCGGACGTGAACGATCTCCCGTTCGACGACGCAGTTTTCGACGCCGTGTTCGCGAACGGGTTGATCGAACATCTCCCCGACCCGCACAAAGGGCTTGCCGAGATGAAGCGGATTCTCAAGCCGGAAGGGGTTATCGGCGTTCGCAGCCCGGACTGGGGCTCCGCCCTGCTGCAACCGGACGCCGAACCGCTGCGTCACTCGATATCGCTGCGAAACAGGTTGCAGCGCCACCGGGGCGGACATCCGGAGGCCGGACGCAGGCTGCGCGGGTTGCTCATCGAAGCCGGGTTCCTTGGCGTCTCGGCGGGCGCGTCCGCCGAATCCCACGGCGCCGATGACGAAACCGCCGAGGGAGCTCGCTACATGCACTCCATCCTCGATGATCCCGAGCTGGCGCGCCTGGCCCGGGAACACGGCTGGGCGAGCGTCGACGAGATCGAGGAGATGCGCCTCGCGTGGACGGCGTGGGCGGCGCAGCCGGGCGCGTTCGCGGCCTTCTTCTGGTGCCACGCCACCGGCCGCGCGCCAACAACACCGTAGGGGCGTATGGCGATACGCCCGAGGGCGGACCAAGGCCCGCCCCTACTTGGAAAGATTGCCTGCGTATCCGAGTACGACCGTACGGGCGGGGCTTGCTCCGCCCTGATGCGATCTATGGATGACGCCGGCAGGCACAGCCGTCTTTTCATACGATGGCGCGGGCGGCCAGTCGTCCCCGTTACGCCCGAGGGCGGACCAAGGCCCGCCCCTACGCGTTGGTCCCCGGCGATGGGGACTGCCCATCCAACATATCGCAGGGGCGTATGGCAATACGCCCGGGGGCGGACCAAGGCCCGCCCCTACGCGCTTGGGCCCCGCATTGCCTAATCCAGCTCCAGGTACTGGACGCTGAATAGCTCGTCGTCGTCCATCCATACGCGGCGCGTGCGGAAGCCCGCTGCGCTGGCGATCTTGCCGAACGATTCCACCGTGTACTTGTGCGAGTACTCGGTCAGGATCGACTCGCCGATCTCGAAATCGAACCGGTGGCCTGCGATCTCTGCGCTCTGGCGGCGCTCGCTGTAGAGCCGCATCTCGATCCGGGCTTTTTCGGTGTTGTAACTGGCCCGGTGTGTAAAGCAGGACAGGTTGAAGCCGGCGCCCGCTTCGCGGTTCAGGCGGACAAGCAGGTTCAGGTTGAACGCGGCGGTCACACCCTCGCGATCGTTATACGCGGCATGCAGGATGGCCGGGTCCTTTACAAGATCCACGCCGATCAGCAGGCCGCCGCCCGGACCGACGCGCTCCGCCATCCCTCGGAGGAGATCGGACGCCTCCTCCGGCGTGAAGTTTCCGATCGTTGAGCCGGGAAAATAAACGACGTTGCGGGACGGCTTGATCGACGGCGCCGGTACTTTGAACGGCGCAGTGAAGTCCGCCACAACGGGGTTTATCTCGACCCCGGGATAGCTTTTCTTCAGCGCATCCGTCGAGCGGACGAGATGCTCCCCCGAGATATCTATCGGGACGAACGCGGCCGGCTCCCAGAGGTGATCGAGAAGCGCACGTATCTTCGTGCTGCTGCCCGCGCCATACTCGATCAACAGGCAACCCGGACCGATCGCGTCCGCCATCTCGGCGGCATGTTCCGCCATCAAGGCATTCTCGACTCGAGTGACGTAGTACTCGTCGAGCTCGCAGATTCGGTCGAAGAGATCGGAGCCGCGTTCGTCATAGAACAGTTTGCACGGCAGCGTCTTCTCGGGCGCGGAAAGACCCGCAAGAACCTCGTCGAGATAGTCGGGGAGCTGACCGTTATGCGTGCCGTGCGTCGTCGAAACTGTCGTGGTCACCGTTATCCGATTTCCTGGCTTTTGGGCGCTTGTTGGGCTTCTTCGCTGGCGATTCCGGGCGTGGTCCGGGATCGATTTAGGAAATTATCAGGTGGCGTCCCGGGCCAGTCTGAACCCCATGAACTGCCAGCGGGCGTCGGAGGGGAAGAAGTTGCGGTACGTCGGCCGGATGTGGCTCAGCGATGTCGCCGCAGAGCCGCCCCGCAGCACCATCTGGTCCGACATGAACTTGCCGTTGTACTCACCGACAGCCCCGGGCGGGATGTCGAATCCCGGGTAACCGACGTACGGGCTCGACGTCCACTCCCATACATCGCCAAACATCTGGTGCAGAGCGCCGGGGGCGGCGTCCGGCGCCAACGCCCTGGGATGACAGCGCAACGTATCGGCGAACGTGCCGGCTGATATGTCCGCATCGTGGGACGCCAGCTCCCATTCGTCTTCGCTCGGCAGACGCACGCCCTTCCATTTGGCGTAGGCATCCGCCTCGTAGTAGCTGACGTGCATCACCGGCTCGTCCGGGTTCACCGGCCGTTCTCCGCCGAGCGTGTAGTGGACCCAGCCGCGGTCGGTCTTGCGCCAGTACAGGGGCGCGTTCCAGCCTTCTCGCTGGATCGTGTGCCATCCGTTTGAGAGCCAGTTTTCGGGCCGTTCGTACTGCCCCGTTTCCATGAACTCGATGAACTCCCCGTTGGTGACCAGGCGCGAGGAGATGTGGAACGGGTAGACGAAGGTCTTGTGTATCGGGCCCTCGTTGTCGAAATGGAATCCCTCGCCATCGAACCCGACGTCCACGAGGCCGCCATCGTAAGGGAGCCACTCGGCTGCAGGCACACCCAACGGCTCCGTACTCGGGCCCAGGTCGCGGAAGACCGGGTCGAGCGGGTTTCGCGAGAGCACGTGCTTGATGTCCGTGAGCAACAGTTCCTGGTGCTGTTGCTCGTGATTGATCCCGAGCGTGGTCAGCTCGATCAGCTGCTCCGGCGGCGATCCGCGTCCGGCGCGGTCGATCAGGTCGTGCATTTTTTCGTCGGCAAATCGACGGAAGTCATACACCTGCTCAACGGTCGGGCGGGAGAGGTGCCCCCGTTCCGCCCGCGTCCATTGCTCACCTATGCCGTTGTAGTAAGAGTTAAAGAGGTAGTTGTACTTATCGTTTGGAGAAACGTAGCCGGCGAGCTGCTCCCGGAGGATGAACGCCTCAAAAAACCAGGTCGTATGACCCAGATGCCATTTCGTGGGACTAACGTCGGGCATCGTCTGGATCACGTAATCCTCGGTGACCAACGTTTCACACAACTTCTCCGTGAAGTCCCGGGTCTCCTGGTACCGGTCGTGCAACTCCCCGGGCGAAGACGGGTCTGCGATCACCGTTGCGCCGAGGTGCTCGTTCGTGGTCATCGGGATCCTCTTTTTTCTGGCTGCCGCGACCGACCCCTTGGACAGGACCGGCCGGCCGGCGTGCGCGTCGGCTCGCCCCGTGCGAACACCGGCGTGTACTCACAACCTCAGATGCGCCCGGACGTTAATCGGATTCAACCCCGCGCTTTGTAACAGTGCCGGGCCGCGACGCAGGTCGTCGGTTGCGGGTATTCTGCGACCCGCCCCGCCGAAACACAAAGGCGGCTTCGTCGCGACGACAGCCGGACGGCCTGCACCGGAGACATGAATGGACTCTCGACCGCTCGGAACCGCCGGAGATATAAGAGGCCCGCAGGTCTCGGTGGTGTGCCTGGGCGCGTGGCCGCTGGGAGGCGGCATGGGCAGGCTGCCGGAGGATCAGGCGATCGCGACCGTTCACGCGGCGCTTGACGCCGGGATGACCTTTATCGACACCGCGGAGGGGTACCGGACGAGCGAATCCGTGCTCGGCAAGGCCCTGCGCGGACGGCGGCAGGAGGCCTTTCTCGCGACCAAGCTATCGGGCGACCATTCGCCGGAGCACATCGCCCGGGCCATCGAGAACAGCCTGCGCTCGCTCGGGACGGACTACGTGGACCTGTACCAGCTTCACTCGCCCAGGCCGGAGTGGCCGATCGAGGACACAATGGCCGAGCTGTTGGAGCTGCGGGAACAGGGGAAAATCCGGCACATCGGGGTCTCGAACTTCTCCGGCGACCAGCATCGCGAGGCCGCCGGGCACGGGCCGGTCAGCAGCTCCCAACCCCGTTACAACATGCTGTTCAGGGAGGCCGAGCAAGACGTTCTGCCGGCCTGCCTGGAACTGGGCATCGGCGTGATAGCCCACTCCCCACTCGCCAAGGGAATCCTGACCGGCAAGTACCGGCCCGGACACAGGTTTCCGGACGACGACGAACGGAGCGACCATTTCGTGTTCCGTGAAGGTGGCCTTGATCGCGCATGGCAAGTCGTGCCGGCGCTCCAGGCTTGGGCCGGCGACCACGGACGCGACATCGTGCAACTGGCGATCGCATGGACGCTGGCCCATCCAGCGATGGCGTCCTGCATCGTGGGAGCGAAGACGCCGGAACAGGTGTTGCACAACGCGAGCGCGGCGGACTGGCGTCTGAGTGAGCCGGAGATGGCGGAGTTACGCGAGATCCTGGCGCCTGTGGATCTGGGAACAACGCCCTGACGGGGCAGTGGCGGCTTGATCGGCGCGATCTAGCGCGGATACCAGCGACGGCCTTCGATCAGCCCCCTGATGTAGCCCACCTGGCCAACGTGCTGCATGTTTCCGGCGACCATGCCGACCATCTCGACCCCGAGCTTATTGCCGGAGCCCTCCAGAACGCGATCGTGATCGTCCGCAGCCGGTGACTCCAGGAACGCCAGCGACCTCCGATACACGGCGTCGTAGTAGCCGAGCACAGTGGCCGAGTCCGGCGGGCGAACGCCGTCCACCTGTTCCGAGGTATGGCCAATCCCGTAGTCGGTCGGGTTCGGGGGCAAC
>JACZRO010000154.1 GCA_022574675.1 Chloroflexota bacterium | reverse complement strand
TAGAGCCATAGAGCAATAGAGCAATAGAGCAGAGGGAAGAACAATAGAGCACTAGATGAGGATATCGGCAACTCACTAGTCTATTGTTCCATTGTTCTATTGTTCTATTGTTCTTTCGTTCGACGTGCGAAGCACGTCACTATTGCTCCATTGTTCTAAGCTGAGCGACGCGAAGCGTACGTTCAGCGTTCAATATCGTTTTTCCCGGACCGACAAATAACGGTGTAGTGCCTGGTCCAGAGGGTTCTCGGTGCTCAGCATCTCATAGTCGATGTGGATGCTCCGGCACTCCTTTCGCAGCGCTTCGATATGCCCTTCCAGCAGCTTGAAGTACTCACTGCGGGAGTGCTCGGGTGAATAGGAGAGATGTTCCTGGGTCTCCATGTCCTCCAGGGTTGAAACGTCTCCGAAGGGCATTTCCAGCTCGGCAGGATCCAGAATGTGGAATAAAATCACGTCGTTTCCCCGAAAGTGGAAAAAGCGAATTGCCTTGGCAATTTTGTCAACCTCCTGATAAAAATCGCTGATCAAGACCACCAGGGCTCTTCTTCGGACCAGATGGGTGAGCTTCTCAAGGGCCCCCAGGATGTCCGTTTTTCCTCCTATTTGTAAGTGTTCCAAATGATGCAGGAGCGTGAAGAAGTGACCTCGCTGGCTGCGGGGAGGAATGTGACTGACCATATCGACATTAAAGGACATCACTCCTGCGGCATCCTTCTGTCGCATGGCCAGGTAGGCCAGGGAGGCGGCCAGAAAGCAAAGGTCTTACAAATGGGATTCGGGACGTTGACGATCTCAGAAGTCGATTCACATCGCCACTCGGTCACCACAAACGGGCTGACCTACTCGTACCTTGAGTACGGGTCGCCCGGCGATCCGCCGGTGATTCTGCTGCACGGCATCTGGAGCACGGGCGCGGTCTGGCACGACGTCGCTATCGCGCTGGCGGACACGCACCACGTGCGGGCGGTCGACTTTCGGGGACGCTCCCAGACTGAATGGGCGCACGACGGCGACTACTCGACGAAGGCGTATGTCGCGGACGTCATCGGGTTGTACGAGGCGTGGGGCCTGGAGAAAGCCACGCTCATCGGCCACTCGATGGGCGGCGGGGTCGCCACGGCGCTGGCTGCGGCGCACCCGGAGCGCGTTGATGCTCTTGTCGTGATCGACGCCGGGCCCGTGATGCGCGCCGGGTCGGCGGTCGAGTTCGAGCGCCAGCTCGCCTCGCTCTCGCAGGACTTCCCGAGCATGGCTGCGGCGCGCGCCTGGCAGCGTCTCGCCCTGCCGGGTATCTCGAACGACGCAGTCGAGAGGCGGCTCGATGCGCGGCTCGTGGAGCGCAACGGACGCGTGGCCTGGCGGGAGGACCCGAGAATACGGACGTCAAGAGACTCGACGCCGAGGCCGTCCGAGGACGAGATGTGGACGCGCTTCCTGTCCGTAAAAGCCCCCACGCTGTTCGTGCTCGGCGGCAACAGCCGGCTGGTGACCGACGAGGCCGAAAAGCGGCTGGTAACCGGGATGGCCGACGCCAGGTCCGTCAGGATCGCAAACGCAGGCCACAACGTGTTCGAGGACAACCACGACGACACGATGACGGCGATCCAGGGATTTCTCGCCAGATAGGGCCTCGCTCGAAAATCTGACCGGGTCCTCCATGTAGGGGCGGGGCTTGCCCCGCCCGCCGCCTCCAGGCGGCATCTCCCTCACCTCAATCCTCTCCCACCGGGAGAGGAAATAAATGGAAGGCCGCCCACCGCAGCCCCTTCACCCTACTCCGCCGGCGACAACAACTCCCCGAACAGCTCCGTGTCCGGGTGGAAAGCGAACCAGCCGAACCAGAACGAAACGTGGCCCGGCAGACGTGCGAGAGACTCGGCGCCGTCCGACTTCACGAGCGCGGTCTCCTCGACCCGCCACTCGGCCCCGGTCTCGTCGAGTACCACGTCCGGGTCCTGCGTCGGCGAGAAGTCATGGCCGCCACGCTCATACGGGCGGGCCGCCTGGGCGAGCGGGTTGAAGGTGATTACAAGCTCCTGCCCGCCGAGCGTGTCGTTTACCACCGGCGTTTCCTGCAGCGCTTCAAGTGAATAAGCCTTCGGGCTGTCGTTGAAGTTGAGCGCCAGGACGCGGTCTTTTAACTTCAACGCCTCGTTCGTCTGGAAGGCCGGGAACATCCAGTCGGACGAGTTGAAATAGTCGTAGTAAGCGGACCCCGGCTCGTTCAGGTTCCTGTATCTGCGACGGAACCCGGTGTTGATGTCCAGCACCTTCGTGCCCGGATTCTTGTCCAGCCAGTCGCCCCATGTGGTCGTGGTGAGGGGCAGCTTCTTGAACCGCAACCCGCTGAACGCCAGCTCGCCGATCACCGGCTCCCCGGTGAGCGAGTGCCAGAGTGTCCGCGTCCCCGAGTCATACATGAGCTTGTTGCTCTGGTACAGGAACCCGGACGTGCCGATGCGCTGCACCTCCCCGTCAAGCTCGGCGTCGTACAGGACGCCCGATCCGCAGAGAGTTCAGTAGACCAGTGCGACCGGCTTGCCGCCGACCACGTCGTTCGTCAGCTCGTGCCACGCCAGGATGCGTAACGGGTAGGCGCGGGCGTCGCCGTTGATCGTCACACCGAAGACCGTCTCGTCAAAGCCCAGGTAGGTCGCCCCCTCGGGCTCAACGAACTTCGGGTTATCCAGCGGCGGGATGCCGTCCACCCCTACGCCGCCCCACTGTGCGCCGGAGATCGGCACGCGGGCGGGAACGCCCTCGTAAAAGAAATCGATGAAGCGCCGGTCCACCGCGCCGTAAAGTTCGCCCTTCCACGCGTCGTACCCCGGCACAGGCTCGATCTCCGGGTGCCGGCCGAGCCAAATATACGCGTCCTCGTACAGGTCAAAACGGGAGCCGTCGAACTCCTGCCCGGTCAGCCGTGTCAGCGCGTCGGCGATCGCAGCGCGCTCATCGTCGGCAAACCCGACGGCGGCGAGATCGACGATCGGCGCTATGAACGCCGTGTCGCCCGTGTCGGCGGCCTGCCGTATCGCCGTAATCTCGACGCCCTCCTGCGGGGTATACAGGTTGGCGAGCTTGATGCGCAGGTCGCGCTCTTCATCGGACATCGAGGACCCCGTGATGGTCGTCGCAGCGCTGGCCGCACCCGGGGCCGAAGTGGCCACGACGTTGGCGCCAGAACCTTCCCCGGCGCTTGAGCCGCCGCACGCTACGACGAGCAGGCCGGTAAGGCCCGCAGCAAGTGACCAAGTTCCACGGGATTTGAGATATTGAAGAGTCATGGACAAGACGTGAGAGCGCGGGAAGAAATCGATCGGCCTCATAAGCAAACGGGTCGCTCATATCAGAGATACGAAGCGACCCGTTGATCGGTTGCGCGGTTACGCGGTGCGCCTTACTTCGGCGGCTGTATGAACTCGAGCCAGTTTCCCTCCGGATCCTGGAGGTAAATGATCCCACGCGTCCCGTCCGGCGTGTCGTGGAAGATCGGGTCCGTGACGAACTGGATGCCCTTTGCGGTCAGGTCGTCGAAGATCGTCTGCAGGTCCTCGACGAGGAAACAGATGTGCATCGCGCCGTGCTGGTTCTTGCGAAGGTAGCCATCCTCGCCCGGCGGGTTGTGGTACTTCACCAGCTCAATCCGGTGGTTGTCCTCAATCCCGATGAACCGGAGGGTTCGGCGTGCGCCCGGGAACCCGGTGTGGTCGCCTTCCGGAGGGGCGACGGCGTCGATCTCCCGCTCTACGACCAGCCCCAGTACGTTCACATAAAAGTCAGTGACCTTCTCCAGGTCCTGGACCACGATTCCGGTGTGGTCGAATCGCATCACCATCGAGCAAGTCCTCCAGGCATCTGGCAGTTATCGGGCGTTTACGGCGGGCCCGTTTGGCGGGCCGCACAATCCTAGACGAAACGGCGACCGGGCGACCGTCGCGGTCTTCGCGCGCCTCGCGGTGTCGAACCTTTCTACGGGCGTTGCGTGAACTCCAGCCAGTTGCCCTCCGGATCCTGCCCGTAAACAAGGCCGACCGTGCTGCCGTCCGGGCGCGTCCGCCACTTCGGCTCGGTCACGAACCTCACCCTTCCCTTCAACTCCTCGTACACCGAGGCCAGGTCCTCGACGTCCCAGCAGATGTGGGCGGACCCGAACCGATGCACACCGACGTGGCCGTCGGTGGCGGGCGGGTCGATGAAATACACGAGTTCGATCTCGTGGTCGCCCTCGATGCCGACGAACCGAAGCGTACGGTGTACGTCAGCCACGCCGGTGTGGTCCCCGTCCGGCTGCGGCCGTGCGTCGATCTCGCGCAACACGTCGAGCCCGATCGTGTTGACGTAGAAGTCGGTCATCATCTCCAGGTCTTCGACGACGATGCCGACATGGCTCCAGTTTTTGACTTTCAAGTGTGCGGTTGCCTCCAGATAGAGCGACGGGCTGCTCCGTGAGGCGATGTTACGACGGGCGCGTCATTTCACGGGATGCCCAGAAGGCTCTCCCCGGGCCGGGAGGAGAGCCTGCCCTGAGCTTGGTCGAACGGGTTTGGAGGTGGGTCGCGTCGGGCACGCACCCCGTCATTCCCACGTGCGCCCCGTCACTCCCACGCAAGTGGGAATGACGGTGGGGGCGAAAACGCGCGCCTGTGACCGCCGCTCTCCTGTTACATTTCCCCTCGACCACCGGCGCGTCGATCGCCGGCCTTAAGAAGCATCGGAGCAAGCGTGACTATGAAGATCGGCGTCGTGTTCCCACAGACCGAGATCGGACCGGACGCGGGCGGCGTCAGGGCGTACACAAAGGCCGTCGAGGAGATGGGCTACACGCACGTCCTCGCCTACGACCATGTGATCGGGGCAAACCTGGCCAACCGGCCGGACTGGCGCGGGCCGTACTCTCTGGAGACCCAGTTCCACGAGCCCTTCGTGCTGTTCTCATTCATGGCGGGCATGACCGAGAGCCTTGAGTTCGTCACCGGAATCGTGATCCTCCCGCAACGCCAGACCGTCCTCGTCGCCAAGCAGGCCGCTGCGCTTGACGTGCTCTCGGACGGCCGCTTCCGCATGGGGATCGGCATCGGCTGGAACGAGATCGAGTACGAATCGCTGGGAGAGAATTTCAACGACCGTGGGGCGCGCTCGGAAGAGCAGGTCGCTCTCATGCGGGCGCTCTGGACCAACGACTCCGTCAACTTCCAGGGAAAGTGGCATTCGGTCCCGGACGCGGGAATCAACCCACTGCCCATCCAGAGGCCGATCCCGGTCTGGTTCGGCGGCGGCGCAGACGCAGTGGTACGACGGATCGCCCGGATCGCCGACGGTTGGATGCCACAGTGGCAGCCCGATGAGGCCGGGGTGGCCGAGCTCGAAAAATTACACGGATACGCGCGCGAGGCCGGTCGCGACCCCTCCGATATCGGGATCGATGGCCGCGTCACGGCGACCCTCGACAGCGAGGATGGCTGGCCGGACGCAGTTCAGGCCTGGCGCGACATCGACGCCGAATACATCGACATCAACACTATGGGCCAGGGGTTGTCGGGCGCCGACGCACACATCGAACGACTTGAGCGATTCAAACCTGCGGCGGGGCTGTGAGCGCAGGCGGCCCGCGACCCATCGGCATCCCGACCGCGATCCTGGAACAGGTGTATGCCGAGGCGCGTGCCGCATACCCGGCCGAGTGCTGCGGATGGCTGGCGGGTCCGCGTGAAGGCCCCGTCCAAACCGTCCGCGCCTGCGCGAACCAGCAAGAGACCGGAAATCACCCGACCGTCGCAGACCGGCCGGCCGAGTCCGCCTACGTGATCGAGGGCGACGACCTGTTGGCGCTCAATCGGGACCTCGACGGCGACACGCCGCCGCTCGTCATCTACCACTCCCACCCGAACGGGCGCGCCTACCTGTCGCCGACGGACCGAGACGTGGCGACCAGCCCACCGGAGTGGGGCGGCGGACCGGCATACCCGGTCCAGCAACTCGTCGTCGGGATCGACGGCCGGCGCGTCACAGAATCGGCCCTGTTCGCCTGGTCGGAAGAAGAAGACGGATATGTTGAGATAGCGCGGTTCCCCGGAACGGATGTTTAAGGCATAACGGCCCCCTCCCATTGCGGCACGAGGTCTCAACCACCCCCTCCTGATTCCGGGTGCCCTGAGGGCGCGGGTTCGGGGGTGGCTACAACCC
>JACZRO010000153.1 GCA_022574675.1 Chloroflexota bacterium | reverse complement strand
ACCCCGGTCGTGCCGATGAAGTCCGCCATCTGGGCGGTGTAGACGCCGCCGATCGCGGTGACGACGCCGCCGGCCTTGAGTTTCGCCTTCGCCGGGTTCCTGCGCATCTCGGGCATTTCGACGCTCCTTCAGGCTAAGCCCGATCTGGGCGGGCGGATTGTATGCCACTCGGCACGAGTTGCCATGCCCGTTTAAAGGGTCCAGCCACCAGCGAAATTGGATTTCATCTGGATAGGTTTGCCCGCAGGCCCCACGTAACTCGCACCCCATCCCCTCGTAGAAGCGACAACCGGGAACGTTCACGTCCTGGGTTTCGATCTTGAGTTGTTTCAGGCCGGTGTTTCCGCGCCAGGTCGAAGCCGATTCGAACAGAGCGCGGCCAACTCCGCGTTTTTGTTGGTGCGGCTCCACCCGTACGTCCCACAGGACCCCGAGTTCGGTACGGCTTTCGAGCATGTGAACGCCTTCGGTTCGGTACGCGACGGTGGCGACGCCGATGACGGTTTTGCCGGACATCGCCAGGGAGTACGCCCAGTTACTCGTGTCCCACACGTTCGACCATTCCCGGACAGTCGTGTCGTCGTCGATCCTGTAGTCCTTGTCCACGGGTGCGGGACTGGCTGTTCAGCGAGTTCGTATTTCGCCGATCCCGGAAATGGCAACTTGGCTACAAAGCGAGACTCGACCAGTACCGTCATCGGGATCGAGTCGTACGCGTCAAACTGATCGAGACCGCTGCCTGAATAGCTCTTGAGTTCTATCAGGTGGGACGTCCCTGGTCGTCGTCGGACGATTGAATCTCCTCGAACAGGATGTCCTGGGCGCCTTCCCACAGGACCTTCTCGCCCAGCGCGGCGAGTTGCTCACGCCCCTCGACGACGGTCAGGAAGTGATTCCCTGCGAGCGGGCCCATCCGGCTGGCGAACGATGTCGCGCCGTACGGGAACAGGACCTCCGTCTCGCTGTAACCGCCCGGGTAGAAAAGGATCTCGCCCGGCGCCGGGTAGCTGGTGTGGTTCTCGAACCCGACGTCCAACTTGAACTCCCCGAGCGGAACCCAGGCGGCCTCCCCGCTCCATCGAACTTGGATCAGCTTGTTCCGGTAAGGGAGCAGTTTCCGGAATTCAGACCACGTCTTCGGCGCGGCAGCCTCTTCCGCTGTCGCCACAAACTTGAACGTTCCGACGGTGATCCGCACCTGCGTCATCTGTCAGCCTTCTTCTTGGGCCCGCACGCACCGGCGCGCAATATCTCACGTCGCGCCCGGGTTGCTGGCGCTTCTGCATCGTCCGGCAGCCCATCGACCTGCCTCCGCACCCTCTCGCTCGGCACGGTACCCGGACCGCCGGCCGGAGTGATGGACCCTGTGGAATTCGAACCGAAAGCACACGGATTAACCGTCCCGCACGGCGCGGCGTAAACGCTCCTTCTCCTCGTTAGGGATCTGGTTCAAGTAAACATCCCATAGCGCTCCCTGGAGGGCGTACAGGAACGTCACGCTGGTCTCGCTCGGGAACAGGTCTGCGACCAGGTGGAAGGCCCGGGCCGGACCGATCGCCTCAAGCTGCTCGACCGTCTCGATGCCCACGGCCCGCAACTGGCGCGAGCTGACAGGCCCAAGGTTCTTGAGGCTTTCAAGCTCAAGGCGCTTCAACTCACCGTTCCCGCGCGTCATATCTTGATCTCCGTTAAATCTGGGAGCTCCGTTGCGTCCGGCAACCCCGGTAGGTCCGGCGTTCGATCGGCCCACGGCCGCAATTGCTCGAATAACGCCGCCGCCCTGATCACCGCGGCATCGTCGGCGTACGGCCCCACGATCTGCAAAGCGACCGGGAGTCCGTCGCTCGCGAACCCGGCCGGCAGCGTGATCGCCGGGTGGCCGGTCAGATTGAACGGATGAGTGTACGGGTACCAGTTCTGCCTGATGATCCCCACTTCACGGCCCTCAATCATGACCGGGTGATACAGGTCCATGTCTGATTCAAGCGCGGTCCGGGTCAGGGTCGGGGTGAGCACAAGATCGAACTCTTCGAACCATCCCTGGACCGTCCTGAAGAGCTGCGTCCGCTGGTAAATCGCGCTTTGCAACTCCTCCGCCGAGTAGTCGGACGCTTCGGTTATCGAGCGCAAGAAGGTCGGCGTCATCCTGTCTCCCCACTCTTTTACGTAGCCGCCGAAGCGCGAGCGCCATGCGGCCTGGGTGAGAACACGCCAGAACGGCTCCGGCGTGACGAAACCGTCGTCTACCTCGACCATCGTTGCGCCGGCCTCTTCAAAGGCCCGGGCGGCTCCGTGCGTGATCGCGAGCACCTCGGAGTCGATGATCTCGTTTCCTAGCAGCGGCCGCCAGGCGATCTTCTTGCCCTCAAGCCCGCCGGGCATTGCGGCGGCTTTAAGAAAATCCTGGCGTGGCCGGCCCATCGAGTGAGCATCCGACGGGTGCGGGCCGGACATCGCCTGCAACATGAGGGCGGCGTCGCCGACGGTGCGCGTTATGGGTCCGACGTAGATGTTGGCGCCAAACGAGTCCGGCGCCGCGTCGTGCGGGATCGTGCCCAGGGTCGCCTTCATGCCGACCACCCCGTTTGCGGCCGCCGGAATCCGGATCGAGCCGCCGCCGTCTGTGCCGACGTTCAGCGGCGCAAGCCCGGCCGCGGCCGCCACAGCCGCACCGCCGCTGGAGCCGCCGGCGATACGGTCGCGGTCCCACGCGTTCGGCGTGTCCCCGAAAAGCGGCGCTCGTGTAAACGGCTTGTGGCCGAACTCCGGGGTGGTCGTCTTACCGACCATGATCGCTCCGGCGGCGCGCAGGCGAGCGACGGATATCGCGTCGGTATCCGGAACGTTGTGCTCGAAAATCAGCGAGCCCATCGTGGTCCGAACGCCCCGGGTGTTGACAAGGTCTTTGACGGAGAACGGCACGCCATGCAGCGGGCCGAGGTCGTCCCCGCGCGCCACGGCCTCCTCGGCCAGGCGGGCTTCAGCCATCGCCTCGTCGCGCGCCACGGTGATAAACGCGTTCAGGAGAGGCTGGGAAGCATCGATACGGCGGAGCGCGGCCTCGGTGATCTCGATCGGCGAAACCCGGCGCGAGCGCACCATCTCGGCCAGTTCCGTCGCCGGCGCATACGCCAACCGATCAGACGACATCGAATCTCCCCCAGGACCCGAAACGGCTATGCCCCCACACAGCGGGTGATCCTCAAATGAAGATGTACCGCATGTACGCGCCCGTGCCAACCCCAATTTCGGACCAATCGGGCATTCCGCGCTGTAGGATTCCCATCCGATAGGCAACCGCTTCAGAGACGACCGGGCGGTCGTCCGGGATTTACAGAACAAAGACGGAAGAAAGACACAGGCCCTGAAAGTCACACTCGCATACGGGGACGGACGCCTGTCGCTCGATCTCCCGGGCGAGCGGACGACCGTCATCACGCCGACTTTCCGGCCCGCGTTGGCGCACCCGGAGCGCGCCCTCCAAACTGCGTTTCGATCTCCAATCGAGGCCGGCCCACTAAGAGGGCTTGCACAGAGAGGCCAGCGGGTCGCTATCTCCGTTTGCGACGTGACCCGTGCGCAACCACGCCGGTTGATGCTGCGGGCAATCCTCGACGACCTTGAGGGCGTTATCCGGCCGGAAGATGTGACCGTACTCATCGCCACCGGTACGCATCGAGCGAACACCGACAGCGAAATACGGGAGATGCTGGGCGAAGATATCGCATCCGCGTGCCGGGTGGTCAATCACGTCGCGCGTGATGAAAGCTCGCTGCACGACCTCGGCACGATCGGCAACGGCGTGCCGGTGAAATTGAACCGTGAGTGGACCGGGGCCGACCTGCGGATCACGACCGGGTTCGTCGAGCCGCATTTCTTCGCTGGTTTCAGCGGCGGCCCGAAGATGGTCGCTCCAGGACTGGCAGGTATCGAGACCGTACTCACGCTGCACGATGCCGCCCGCATAGGCCATCCCAACGCGACCTGGGGCGTGATCGAAGGCAATCCTGTCCACGACGATGTGCGCGCAATAGCCCGCGCGGCCGCGCCGGACTTCAGCGTGGACGTCGTACTCAACAGCGAGCAGCAGGTGACCGGCGTGTACGCCGGCGACCTGTTCGCCGCACACGCCGCGGCATGCAGACAGGCGAAGCTGGATTCGATGCGGCCGATCTCCCGGCCGTTCGACGTCGTGATCACCAGCAACTCCGGGTATCCGCTGGACCAGAATCTGTACCAGGCAGTGAAGGGCATGTCCGCCGCCGCCCGGGTGGTCAAACCCGGCGGGCTGATCGTGTGCGCAGCCGAGTGCCGCGACGGCATCCCGGACCACGGGTCGTACGCCGCAATCCTCTCGGCACGGCCCGACCCGGCGTCGCTGTTGGAGATGATCGAAACGCCCGGTTATTCAGAGCCGGACCAGTGGCAGGTGCAGATCCAGGCGAAGATTCAGATGAAGGCACGCGTGCTGATGAAGGCGGGCAAATTGACCGACGCCCAGCTTGCCGCGACCCATTTCGAGGCGGTCGACGACATCGAGGCGGCCGTGAAAGCCGCGGGAGATGATGCATCGATATGCGTTCTGCCAGAAGGGCCGCAGACGATCCCGTTCATCGCGTAAGCCCCTGAACAACGATCAGCAAACTCCAGAGCAGTGTGAAGCGATGGCAGAAAAACGCGTCCGACCCGCCGTTCCAGACGATGCGGCCATGATCGTCCAACTCGTCCGGTCGCTAGCCGTGTACGAGAACGAGCCCGTCGAGACGGTCAAACTCACCGAGGCCGACGTTCTCCGTGACGGGTTCGGCGAGCCGCCCCGGTTCGAGACGCTTCTCGCAGAGCTTGACGGCGTGCCGGTCGGGTTCGCCCTGTTCTTTCACAACTACTCGACATGGCAGGGGCGGCCGGGGCTGTACCTGGAGGACCTGTACATCGAGGAGCACGCCCGCGGCCACGGGCTGGGGGCAGACCTGATGGGAGAGCTGGCACGTATCGCCGAGGACCGCGGTTGCGCCCGGCTGGAGCTATCGGTGCTCGACTGGAACCCGACGCGCGAGTTCTATCATCGGCTCGGGTTTGACCATCTGGATGGGTGGATGACCTATCGGCTCGACGGTCCTGGAATCAAGAAGCTGGCGGGCCGGTAACGAGCGGCTTAAGCGCCCTGCCGGACACGGGTTACATTGACCGGACGATGACCCTCTTGCCCGGCCGCAGCCGCGTCTGGATCACCCACCACATTCCCACGGCCATAAGGCCCGAGACGGCCCCATTGACCACCGCGGACTCGGCGGAGTATGCGCCCACCCACGGCGTCAGTAGCACGAGCAGAAACGCCCAGATGAACCCGCCTCGAAAGGCGCGCACCGGAGTGGCGCTACGCCAGGCGGTCGTAAACACGACTCCCGTGAGCGCCATGACGAGCATCGGGAGTACAAGCGCTCCGAAAGTCATAGCGGCGGCAGTTTAGCACCCTGGAACGCGTAAGCGGCTGCCGAGATCGAAGAACCGGGGGCGGCCGAAGAATCGAATGGCAGGAACGTATATCCGCGTATATCGGGGGAGTAAGATGCGCTCGTCGCGGACAGCGTGCCCGCGCCCTATTTCAGCCCCTGGAGAGCACCTTGGTCACGAGCGAAATCAAGATCGCCGACACCGTCGAAGGCCCGATACCGCCGCGGGTCGATAGCGACGACTGGCCCGGGGTGATCCACACCCGCATCCAGGACATCGTGATCGCCAGGGGACCGGCGCCCTGGTCCGTGTCTCTGATCAGGGACGAGCGGAACAACGCAACGCTCATCGCAAACGATCCAGGCACGGGCAACATCCCGCACTGGCACAAGGATTTCGACGAATGGTGGATCGTGATGCGCGGGACGCTCCAGTGGGAGTACACCGGGGGCAGGGTTGTCAGGGCCAATGAGGGTGACGTCGTGTGGGTGCCGCGTGGTTCGGTCCACCACATCCAGAACGTGGGCGACGGGCTATCGCTGCGCCTCGCCGTATCGATGCCGCCTGCCGAGCACTACGCGTCGCCATGCGGAGTCTGCGACTACGCGCCCGACGTTGATCCGGTCTTCGGGATCAGCGAGGTGATCGCCCCGGGCTCTTTGAAGATCGTCGACACGGTCCAGGGACCGATTCCACCTCGAATCGACAACGACGACTGGCCGGGCGTGCTGCATACCTCGCTCGACGCGCTGAAAGCCAAACACGCCGGCGAGGACGAGTGGCACGAGTTCATCATCTCGGATGAGCGGAACATAG
>JACZRO010000021.1 GCA_022574675.1 Chloroflexota bacterium | reverse complement strand
CCGGCCATGATGAAGTGGTCGCGACCGATCAGGTTGCCCCGCCGCACAAAGAACACCTCGACCCACGCCTCGTCCCGGTCGCTCGCGATGGCGATGACGTCCAGGTTTTCGCCGGACATCGAGAGCACCTTCTGACCCTCGTACACGCGCTCGATCGCCCGGAGCTGGTCCCGGAGCGCTCCGGCGCGCTCGAACTCCAGGGCGTCGGATGCGGCAAGCATTTCGCTGTCGAGACCCTTGACGACACCCCTGGTATCGCCCTCGAGGAACATGACCACCTGGTCGATCACGTGCATGTACTCGTCGCGATCGACGGCCCCGATGCACGGCCCGACGCAGCGCTTGATGTGGAAGTCCAGGCAGGGCCTGTCGTCCGTGCCGGTGATCGTCTTGGTGCAGGAACGGTAGGGGAACAGGCGCTTCAACAGGGCCAGTGTTTTACGGACGCTGCCGGCGCTGGCGAAGGGGCCGAAGTAGCGTGCGCCATCGTTGGCCGTGCGCCGGGTGACGTAGACCTGGGGGAACGGCTCATTGACGTCGATCTTGATATACGGGTAGGTCTTGTCGTCTTTCAGCCTGATGTTGTAGCGGGGCTTGTGCTGCTTGATCATGCTGTTTTCGAGCAGCAGCGCTTCCTGTTCAGACTCGGTGACGATGTACTCGAAGTCCGCGATGCGCGCCACGAGTCTTCGCGTCTTGGGGTCGAGCCCCGATTCGGACCCGAAGTACGAGCGCAGCCGGTTGCGCAGTACGGACGCCTTGCCGACGTACAGGATCTCGCCGGACTCGGCCCGCAGGAAGTAAACGCCGGGCGAGAGCGGGACGCCGGCGAGACGGCGTGAGAAGCGACGTCTGCGGGTCGCCGGGTTGCCTGTAATACTGGCGGCGGTCGATGGCATCGGGTCTAGCGTATCCGAATAGTGAACACAAGCCCGGCCAGGTGTTCCTGGTTCGATGCCATGGGCCGGGCCTTTGCCGGGCCCGCCGAACGCGGTGGTCTCCGGGCCCAGCCGCGTGGCGGATTCAGCCGGACGTCACGCCCGGCGGACGCCGGTTGACCCCGATGAGCCCCTGAACTAACCGAGGAGGACGGTGAGGACACCGAGGATTACGGCCGTGCCCGCGACCATTACGCCGAGCTTCTTCAGCTCCGCAGGCAGGTTCTGGGTGAATACGGCGGCGCGGTTGCGGGCGCCCACTCCTCTCCGGGCGCTTGCGGCCCGCCGTCGTTCAGACCGGGATCCACGCGCCGAATGTGACGGAACGGCCGGGGACTCTGCGTCGTCGTCCTCGACGGTGCCCGGGTAATCCAGGAGAACGTCTTCGTCTTCCGGCCGCCTGTCCTCGGGCACTTTTCCCATGAAGACGTTGGGACGACTTTCACGACGGCCTTGTCGATGGCCTTGTGTTGGCGGGACGCGTCGGTTATGACGAGGCATGGGCGGATCGGTGACTCGGCTGGGTATGGAAGGGTGGGACGATCAGCGCAGAACCCGCTCCGTGAGCGCATGGGAGGCGTCGATGATTCGGGCGGTCGCCCACTCGTCGCTGACCTCGGAGAGGTTCCACATCACATGATACAGGAAGGGGTCCAGCGGATTGGTGCCGAAAGCGCGCTGGAAATAACGCTCCTGTGCGGCATCTGATTGGGCCACATACTCCTCTGCGATTTCAAGGCTCTCGAACTGGTGCTGGCCAAGTATCCGGCGGGCGCGGTGCGGTTCCCGGGCGACGAATCCCACCCGCAGGACATCCGTCCGGTCACGCAGGATGGCGGCACAGCCGCGGCTGACGATGACGGCGTTTCCCGCCTCCGCCACGTCCCGGATCACCTCGGCAGTGGCGCTGATGAAGTGCCGCTCGTCGAGTGCCTGCGCCGAGGTGACGGGCGACTCGGTCATCTCCGCGTACGGGCGGGAGATCAGAATGTCTACGCCGGGACCGAAGTAGGGGTCTCCGCCCGTTCCCGCGACCGATGAGCGTTCGAGCATCCGCTGGACCAGGTTAACGATCCGTTCGCCGCGGCCCGGTGTTCGAAGGGTCGAGTCGTGAACGGCTTCAACGGTCGCGCCGACGCGCCGGGCGATCTCCGCGAGCAGCAACCTGTCGACGAAGTCCAGGCCCATCTCACGAGCCACGGCCTGCCCGACGTCAACGACGCCGGAGCCGGCCCGGCCCTCGATGGCGATTACGGTCATGTGTCGGTCCTCCCGAGAGGATCGGCTGAGGGATGGCCCGGTCTGTACGGCCCCCCGTTATGAAGGAGGCAAGTTTACCCCAGTCGAACGGTTTTCTACGCCCGGGGAAACGCTCGGTCGTACTCTTCCCGGACGTGTTCGGAGGTCAGGTGCGTGTAGATCTGGGTGGTGGCGATGCTGGCGTGGCCGAGCATTTCCTGTACGTGACGAAGTGATGCGCCGCCGCGAAGCATGTGTGTGGCGAAAGAGTGGCGGAGCGTGTGGGGCGTGATGTTGCCCGGGATTCCGGCGGCGCGGGCAGCGCGCTTGAGGCGCAACCAGAACCCTTGCCGGGTGAGCCGGCGGCCGTTGCGGTTCAAGAACAGCGCCGGTACGCCGGGCGTGCGTTCAAAGTGCGGCCTGGCAGCGTCCAGGTAAGCGTTTACGGATTCAAGCGCCTGACCGTGCAGCGGTACCACGCGCTCTTTTGAGCCCTTACCGATGCAGCGGACGGAGCCGACCTCGAGATCGACGTCCCTTATGTCCAGTCCGACGAGTTCGCTCACCCGGAGTCCGGCGGCGTACAGGACTTCGACCATCGCGGCGTCTCGTATCCCTTCGGGGCTGTTGTCCAGGTAGAGAGAGTCCATCAGGAGGTCAACCTGTTCGATGGAAAGTGCTTTCGGCAGGTTGCGCCCGGCGCGCGGAGAGCGCAGACCCTCCGTCGGGTTGTCCTCCACCAGCCCCTCTTCCCGGAGGAAACGGAACATGGACTTCAATGAGGCGATCTTACGTGCGCGGGTGCTGCGTGCGTATCCGCGTTCGTCCAGGTCGTCGACGTACGCCGCGATACACGACGCGCTGACGTCAGCCCAACGACCCTGCCCGTCGCGCCCTTTCCCGGGGCGCTCTTCTCCCGGGCGCATTTCCAGGAACTCGACAAGCCCGGAGAGATCGTTGAAGTAGGCGTCGAGCGTATTCGAAGACAGGCCTCGCTCAACGGCGAGGTAGTTCAGAAAAGAATCGATCTGTTCACGCACGGTTTGACGTTAGCACCTCGTACGCCCCGGCCGCCCGTTCGCAACGACCCCAGGGATAGCTCTATTTGGGTGCGAGCCCCCCGGATCGCGAATCCCTGGATCACCAACCGGAGAGTTATGGACCCCGGTGAGTTTCCCCTTGCGATTGACCGTCCGGCGGGCGATACCTAGACTCGATTCACCCCTGGTCGGCCGCCCACAGGTGGCTGTTTCGGGGCGGCCGTTCGGGTGCGCCTCGATCAACTGATGCCAGGCCGCCCGCGCGGCGGATGACGCCGAATACCGAAAGTACCGATGCTTCCTCTCCTAGAAATCAGACTCCCGTTCAATCCGAACCTGATCGACACCGGTGGATTTGTGCTGGCCTGGCACGGCCTTCTCAGCTTTGCCGGTGTCGCAACGGCGGTATGGCTTGTGGGCCGCTGGGCGCGCCGGGACCGGCTCGACCCGGACACGGTCTACAACACGGCGATCTGGGCGATTCTCGGCGGGATTGTCGGCGCCCGCGTGGTGCATGTGGCTGACAACTGGGGCAGCGTGTACGGCTTCGACGACCCGATCAGCCTGATCGCCGTCTGGAGCGGTGGAATAGCGCTCTGGGGCGCCATTCTCGGCGGCTGGATCGCGGGGATGATTTACGCCTACATCTCCAAATACCCGATCGGCAAGCTGATGGACCTGACGGCTCCGGCCGTGCTCATCGCGCAGTCGATCGGCCGCGTGGGAGACGTCATCAACGGGGAGCACTGGAGTCGCAACACAGACCTGTTCTGGGGCTGGGTGTTCACCAACCCGGCCAACGCCGGCTTCAATCCACCCCGGCGGCTGGACGGCATCCTGGACCCCACGAGTGCGAGCCACCCGGCCGTCGTGTACGAGATCATCTGGAACATGCTGGTGCTCGCCGTCATATGGCGCTTCCGTGACCGCTTCCGGCCGGCCGGCTCGCTCTGGATGATCTACCTGGGCCTCTACGCCTTTGGCCGGTTCTGGATCCAGTTCCTGCGGTTGGACGATGAGAAGTTCTGGAACCTGCAGGAAGCACATCTGATAGCGCTCGGCATCATGGCGATATCGGTGACGTTCGTGATCCTGAAGGTTCGGTTCCGCAAGCCGGGCGATGAGCCGGACGTTCCCGAGGCGCCCGAGCGGAGGTCGCGCGGGAGATTGCGCAGGGCCAGGCAGCGCGGCCAGGAACGAGCGTCCGCCGGCTAATCCCGGCTCTCCTATCTAGTCTGAAGAGGGCCGTACGTCCAGGAGATGCATCTCCTGTCTTGTGCGGCCGCGCCAGACGCTGGTGCGAAGCGAGTAGATGGCGTCCACGGAGCCGCCCCCGAGCGGCGCGCCTCCGAGTCCGAAACCGATGGCGTCCCAGGCTTCCCTGTCGTCTTCGAGCGTCATGCGCAGGTGGCGTCCGCCCGCGCCCATGGTGCGGACCCGCAGCGGCGCCAGGTTTCGGGTGACGAATACCGGCGCAGGATTTTCCTCACCGAACGGTCCCAGGATTTTCACGAAATCCCATGTGCTCCGGCCAAGATCGGAGAGGCCGATTTCAGCGTCGGCCCGGATGGCGGGGACGTTTTCTGGAGCGGTTTCGGCCTGTGCGGCCTGTTCCAGGAACGCGTCCAGGACCTCGTCCAGGTGTTCAATGCGGACGGTAAATCCGGCCGCCCGGGCGTGCCCGCCCCACTGCTCAAATCGCTCGGAGAATGAAGAAATGGCGGCGTGGGCATCGAACGCCTCGGTACTTCGAATGGAGGCGCGTGCGTGCGTCTCGCCGATGGCGATGGCGATCGCCGGGCGCCCATACTCTCCACAGAGTCTGCCCGCCAGCGGACCCAGGATGCCGGTCCTGAACTGGGTTGAGCGGACGATCAGCGCCGCCGGCAAGGCGCCATCGCGCCTCGCCCCGGCCAGTTCCGCGGTCGCGGTGTCCCAGGCCTCCTGGCTAAGCCGTCGGCGCTCAGTGTTCATCTCGTCGACTTGCCGGGCCAGCATCGACGCCTCGGCCGGATCGTCTGCGGTCAGCAGGTTCAGGCTCGGTCCGGCTTCACCGAGCCGGCCGGGAGCGTTCAGGCGGGGGATTACGTTGAACGATAGCGCCTCCGTGTCCAGGTCACCGCCGTTTGGATGTGCAAGCGCCAGGAGCGCCGACAGTCCCGCGTGGCTGGTCTTCGCAAGCTGTCGCAGCCCCTCCGAGACGATTATCCGGTTGTCGCCCTTGAGCGGGCCGACGTCGGCGACCGTGCCCAACGCTGCGAGCGCTATGACGTGGGAGGGCCAGTTGCGGCCGGCGCGCAGGTACAGGGCGTGCGCCAGCTTGAACGCGACCCCTGCGCCGGTCAGACCGGTCGCCGCACCGTTATCGCTCAGGTGGGGGTTCACGATCGCCCAGGCGCGCTGCGGTGGCGTTTCAACGATGTGGTGGTCCGTCACGATCACGTCGACGCCGATCGAGGCCGCGAACGCGATCTCGTCCGTGTCGTTTGAACCGGTGTCGACGGTGAGTACGAGCGACACCCCGTCCGCTGCCAGGCGGCTGAGCGCGTCGTTGTCCAGGCCGTGTCCGGAGCCGTCCCGGCCCGGGATGTGCGCGACCGCCATGCCGCCCAGGTCCCGGAGCGCGTGCAGGAGCAAGGCCGTGGCGGTGAGGCCGTCGACATCGAAGTCGCCGTACACGGCGATTTTCTCGCGGTTGCCGATGGCGCTGAACACGCGATCCACGGCGCGTTCCATGTCGGGCAGAGCGAACGGATCAGCCAGTTGTGAAACGTCAGGGTTGAGAAAGGCCCGCGCCTCTTCGGCGTCGCGCAGGCCACGGTTGTAGAGGAGGCGGGCGCCCAACTGTCCGGCCGCTGGAGCGGCCCCGATCAGCCGCGATAGCGCCTCGGGCCCGGGCTCGGGAGTGATGATCCAGCGCCGGCCGGTCACCGGGCCGGTCGCCTGTCGGCCGCCCCGCCGGCAACGAAGACCGTCCAGATGCGCCGCATTCCGGCCGCGACGGGCGGGATGGACAGGGGAGGGCCCGGCGGCGACGAGTGGATGGCCTAGTCCTCGAAAGCCCGGAAGATCAGGCTCGCGTTGTGGCCGCCGAAGCCAAGGGAATTTGACATCGTGGTGCGGATCACGCCCCGCCGGACCAGGTTCGGCGTGTAGTCCAGGTCGCAGTCGGGGTCCGGGTTCCTCAGGTTGATCGTGGGCGGGATGGCGGACTTTATGATCGCCATTACGGAGAACGCCGCCTCGACTCCCCCGGCCGCGCCGAGCAGGTGCCCGGTCATCGACTTGGTGGAGCTGATCGGCACCTTCGCTGCGACATCGTCGCCAAACGCGCTTTTCATCGCCTCGGTCTCGGTCTTGTCGTTCAGCGGCGTCGACGTCCCGTGGGCGTTGACGTAGTCGATCTCGTCCGGCGCCATTTTCGCCTGCTTGAGGGCGATCGTCATCGCCCGTGCCGCGCCCTCGCCGCCGGGAGAGGGTTGTGTCACGTGAAATGCGTCTGACGTGGCGCCGTAGCCCGCCAGCTCCGCGAGCGGCTCCGCGCCGCGCGCCCGAGCGTGCTCGATCGACTCGAGCACCAGCACGCCGGCGCCCTCGCCGAGGATAAAGCCGTCCCGTTCGGCGTCAAACGGCCGCGATGCGCCCTTCGGATCGTCGTTGTTCTTGGAGAGCGCCATGCAGGCGTTGAACCCGGCGATGGCGATCGGGCAGATGCCGGCCTCGGCCCCGCCGGCGATCGCCACATCGGCGTCGCCGCGCTCGATCATGGCCTTTGCCTCCCCGATCGAGTCGGCGCCGGTGGCGCAGGCGGAAACGATGGCGAAGTTGGGGCCTTTCGCTCCGATCAACATCGAGACCTGGCCGCCGGCAAGATCGGTGAGCATCATTGGTATCAGGAACGGGTGGACGCGCGTCGGGCCCTTGTCACGGAGCACGTCGAACTGCTCGGAGAGCGTGATGATGCCGCCGACGCCGCTGCCGATCAGCACAGCGACGCGCGTGGCGTCTACTTTCTCCATGTCCAGCCCGGCATGGTCCAGCGCCTCGAGGCTGGCGACGCATGCGAACTGCGCGAACCTGTCGAGCCGGCGGGAGGCTTTGCGCTCCAGCCGCTCCAGGGGATCGAACTCCGGGATCTCTCCGGCGATGCGGCTGTCGAAACCCTCGGAATCGAACGACTGGATGTGGTCGATCCCGGACACCCCGTTCACCAGGTTCTTCCAGGTTGTCGCGCGATCGACGCCGACAGGGGTGATCAGGCCGACGCCCGTAACCACGACACGTTCGGTCATACCGTGATGCCTTCCTTAACGACCCCCAAACTGGCTGCGGGCCGGGCCCCGGACGCCGGTTCATAACCGCCGCCCGGATGATTCAAGGGGTTTTGAGGGGATGTCCGGTGCGGGTCGCCGAGGCCAACGCGGCTCGGACGTATCGCGGATTATAGGGCCAGCGCTCCCGTGCCCGAACCCCGAAATGGGGCGAGCTGTGGTAGTTATTCGCCGACCCGGCGAGCGAGCGTCCGGTCTCCGTATGGGGTTCCAACTGGCAGTTCCATTTTCCACCCACGGGCCCGGACGGATAATGGAGACCTCCGGAGCGTCATGGGCATGCCATGATGCTCTGTCCCAATCCCCCGGATTTCCCAATGACTGCTGAAAGCATTCTGCCCGTCATACAGCCGGCCGGCCCGATCCCGGAGGACCAGACCGGGGGCACGCCGCGGGTGTTGATCGAGACGCACGGCTGCAAATTGAATATGGCTGACAGTCAACGGATGGCACGCGAGTTCGTGGCGGCGGGTTACGCCATCGCCCGGGACGGCGAGGTACCGGACGTTTACGTCCTGGACAGTTGCACCGTGACGCATGTTGCGGACCGAAAGGCGAGGCAGGCGCTCGCGCGCGCTCGGCGCGCCTTCCCGGAAGCGCTGATCGTGGCCACGGGGTGCCTGGCGCAGCGGGATGCCGGCGCGGTCGATAACCTGGCGGCCGTCGATCTCGTCGTGACCAACCAGCAAAAGCGTGACCTGACCCGGACGGTTACCGACCGGCTCGGCGTTTCTCTCACGCCGTGCGCCGACGGAGCGTTGCCCAGGGGTTCCGGGGTGTTGCTGGGCCGTTCCCGGGCCTCGCTCAAGATCCAGGAAGGCTGTGACCAGGTCTGCGCGTACTGCATAGTCCCGCGCGTGCGGGGCCGGGAGCGTAGTGTGCCGGACGACACGCTTGTCCGGCAGGTGGCGCGGCTCGTCGATGAAGGGTGCCGAGAGGTGGTTTTGACCGGCACGCAGCTGGGCAGTTACGGGTTCGATCTACCGGGCACGAACCTGGCCGCGATGCTGCGCCGCGTGCTCCTGGAGACGAAGGTCGAACGACTTCGCGTGTCTTCGCTGCAGCCCGGAGAGATCACCGCCGACCTGCTCGACGTCTGGTCATCCGAGGGTGAGGGCCGGCTGTGTCCGCACTTCCACATGGCGCTTCAGTCCGGCAGCGACGGCGTGCTCAGCAGGATGAGGCGGCGTTACACCGCCGGTGAGTTCCTTGCCGCGGCGGAACGCGTCCGTTCCGCCTTGCCCGACGCCTCGATCACCGGCGATGCGATCGCCGGGTTCCCGGGTGAAACCGAGGGCGATCATCGTTCGACGCTGGATATGGTCGAGCGCGTGGGCTTCGCCGATCTCCACGTGTTCCCGTATTCCGAGAGGCCGGGAACCAGCGCCGCACACTTCGGCGACGGTGTCGATCACGCCCTTCGGGCCCGCCGCTCGGCGGAGTTACGGGAACTAGCGTCACGGCTGGCCACGGAGTTCCGCCGTGGCGCGCTCGGCGCTGTCCGGCCGGTTCTGTGGGAGGGTGATGCCCCGGGGCCCGGGTCGCAAATGATCGGATCGCCAGCCGTCGGGTTGACGGATACGTACCTGCGCGTCCGGCGGGCAAGCTCCAATGGGCGAGAGAACCCAGAGAACCCGGCGAACCCGGGCCTCGATAACGTGATCGAGCGGGTGCGCCTGGTACGCCTGGACGGCGATGTGCTGGTAGGGGAGCCGCTGTAATAAGCCGCCAGACCGTTGGACGCCGGACGCCGGGCGCGAAACAGCCGCCCGGTGGGGGGGCGGCTGTTTCAGCCCGATGGAGGAGTGGGATGCTTGTTGCTAAATGGTCGGTACGGGCCGGAGGCAAATCCGGTCCTTCCGTCGTTCCAGATATGCCGCAACATGGTTGTAACCGTGTGCGAACACCATCAACCAACCCTCGCGTTCGATCCGGTCCAGGAACCGACGCTTCTGCTCGAGGGTGGCGTCCGGGCGCCTGTCGTAAGCCGTGATGTAAGGCAGATTGATGTGCGAGGGCGTCGGCACAAGGTCGCTCAGGTATGCGATTTTCTCCGAGCCGAGGTCGATCAGCACGGACTGGTGTCCGTCAGCGGGGCCGTCGGTGACTACGGTGCGGATGCCGGGCGCGATCTCGGTGTCGCCGTCCAGGATCCGCAGCTTGTCGATGTCCTCGATCATCGCGAAGTCTTCTTCAGCGGTGAACCCGGTGGACACAACGGTGCGCTCGTTCGGGGACTTTAGCCGCTCAATGGCCGACCTCTGTACCACGATGGTGGCGTTCGGGAAGGTGGGAATCACGTTGCCCTGGCGGTCCAGGCGGGTGATGCCGCCGGCGTGATCGAAGTGCAGGCAGGTAAGTACGACCGTGTCGATGTCCCGGACCGTGAGGCCGTTGGCGCGCAGGTTTCGGAGGAGCTTGGACGAGCTTAGCCCGTACAGTTCCTTGTTGCGCTCCGGGTGCCGTGCGCCCACGCCGGTGTCGATCAGGATGTTCCGGTCCGGCGTCTGGATCAGGAGGCAATTCAAGCCCAGGCGGACGCGGTTTTTCCGGTCCGGCTTGGCGTCTTTTTCCCAGACCACCTTCGGCACCTGGCCGAAGACGAGACCCCCGTCGAGAAGATAGGAACCGTCGCTGACAACGCGTACCTGAATATTACCTAGCTGCATTTTTGGCCCCCCTGGCACTTGGCAACCTGTGCGGCTCGCCTCCCGCGTGGCCCGGGATCAACCCCCCGGTCGATCCGTATCGGACCCGGCCCGTCGCTGACTGGTCTTTAATTCCCGGCCGATTCGGGCCGGGGAAACCGGTTCAAGACAGCGATGTGGTGGGCACATTACTGGCGGCAGAACTGAGAAACAAGATTACTTTAGTACCCAATATAGTTTTAAACTATTTCTGAACTAAGTGCAATAACACAGGAGGTCCGTCGGCCGCCGATGGCTTCGCGTCCAGTGGCCGCCGCTCGCGACCGGCCGGGCCTTGCTTGAGATACGGCGATGGGCGCGATCGCGCCTACAATGGCGCCGCTCCGCGCCCGCCGCACGCAGCCGCCGGCGGACACGTGACCCGAACGCCGGGTCGCCGGGTGGGCGGTCGCCGGGATGCATTCACCCTCGCTGTATCTGTAAAGGAGCCCGCATGGAACTCTCGGTGGTGACGGGAGACATCACTGCGCAGGCGGTAGACGCCATCGTGGTGAACCTTTTCCAGGGAGTGGAGTCGCCCGGGGGCGCCACGGGGGCCGTGGACGTTGCGATCGGCGGCGCGATCAGCAGCCTGATCGCGGCCGGCGAAATCAAGGGACGTCGCGGTGAAATCACCGTGATACACACCCTCGGCGACGCCTACTCCGGGTTCGCCCCGGACCGGGTGCTCGTCGCCGGGCTCGGGAAATCGGAGGATTTCGACCTGGACGGCGTGCGATCCGTGAGCGCGGTGGTCGCCCGGCGTCTCCGGAGGTTGAACGCCGGTAGCGCGGCGACGATCGTCCACGGCGCCGGAATCGGGGGGTTGGACCCCGAGGCCTGTGCCGAGGCGCTGGCGGAGGGCGCAATCCTCGGCCTGTACAGGTTCGACAAGTACAAGACTTCCTCGAAGCCCACTTTCGATGAGACCAGGCCGACGACGTTGGCGCTGGTGGAGAACGACGGAGCGAAAATCCCGGCGCTGGAGGCCGGAGTGGCGCGGGCGCAGGTGTTTGCCGGGGCGTCGCTGGCGGCGCGCGACATGGTGAGCGAGCCGGCCAACGTTCTTCACCCGACGCGGCTCGCGGAGATCGCCACCGGCATCGCGAACGAGGGCGGGATGGAGATCGAGGTTCTGGATCGGGCGGACTGCGAGGCGCTTGAGATGGGCGCTTATGTCGGCGTATCGCTCGGCAGCCACCAGCCGCCGAAGTTCATCCACATGACCTACGAGGGCGACGCCGCCAACCCGGATAACAACCTGTGGATCGTCGGCAAGGGAATTACCTTTGACTCCGGTGGCATCTCCCTCAAGCCGGGCCTGAACATGGGCGCCATGAAGGGGGATATGTCCGGGGGCGCGGCCGCAATAGCCGCCATGCAGGGCATCGCCGCGCTCGCGCCCACGTTGAACGTTCACATGGTTTGCGCCGCGACGGAGAACATGCCGGGAGGGGGCGCACAGCGGCCCGGCGACGTCGTGATCGCCATGGGCGGCAAGAGTATCGAGATCGACAACACGGACGCCGAAGGCAGGCTCACCCTTGCCGATGCGATCGGATTTGCGAAGTTGAAGGGCGCGAAGCGGATCGTCGACATCGCCACGCTGACCGGCGCAATGGTCGTGGCGTTGGGGAACGGTCACTCGGGCGCGTTCAGCAACGACGACGAACTGGTGGGACAGGTGATCGCGTCCGGAGCGAAGCGGGGCGAGCCGATCTGGCGCATGCCGCTCGACCCGATCTCGAAGAAGCAGAACAAGTCGGAGATCGCCGATCTCAAGAACACGGGCGGACGCGGTGCGGGATCGATCACCGCAGCGCACTTCATCGGCGAGTTCGCGGGGGACACCCCGTGGGTGCACCTCGATATTGCCGCCACCAACATGGGGCGCTCGGTCCATGACTGGGAGCCTACCGGCGCGACCGGCGTTCCGACGCGGGCCTTGATCCAGTTGGCCCTGGACCTGGGGTCTTAATCGCTGAAAAACAGAATTGCCGCCGCTGACCGGCTTATCTACTGAGCGCCTCTGGACAGATAGCAGCTGTACTGGGCCCGTATCGACATACGTTTTGGAGAAATAAGACTGGACTAACCGACCCATCAATCGCGCCCGGGTATTTGGTATTGGCCTGTACCCATTCATCGACCGTGCCACATGCTCTAGCGGCCGGATATAGATTCTCAACGGTGTCCTGAATATCGCTGATCTGGGATGCTTCGTAGAATGCCTGTTCGCAGGCCGTTCGTGATGACGATCCTCCAGACGAGCATGCGAACGCAATCAGTGCAATCACCGCGGTGGACAGTAGGATCCATCTGGAATTGGTTTTCACACGGACCAAATCGAACCTCAACATTCACACCCTTCCTGTCTCTCAATACATGACGCTGCGTCCGTAATGCTGCCGCAGACAATACACGTCAACAATTAATTTGAGGAGAGAACGCCCCATGGTCGAGAGATCGATGAAACCCGTCCACGTGGAGGACGCCCTCCTGGAGGAGTTCAAGAAGCTGCCGGTCGCCACGATATGGGGTACCGTCCACACCACACTCGGCGTTCCGTTCCCATTCATGGAGAACGTCAACCTGATGTTCGCCCCGGGCGGCAAGCGGCTCGCTGCGCGCGCACGGACGCTGCGTTACCACCCGATGCGTGTCGATCTGATTAACGAGGTCCGGGACGACGAGAACTCGCCGGAATACCGGGCGATGGGTCGGTGCGGTCCCGGCGACGTGCTGGTGGCGGACCAGCAGGGCTACCGCTACGCCGGACTCGCCGGCGACGTGAAGTTGCTCCAGCTCAAGATGAACAACGCCGAGGGGCTTGTAACGGATGGGGCCATCCGGGACCTTAGCGTCATCCGGGACGAGGACTATGACCTGATCGTGTATGCACAGGGCAGGACGGCTTACGGCCAGCAGCCCTGGGGTGAGCCCGCAGAGGAGAACATCGACATCCAGTGCGGTGGCGCGCTCGTGCGGCCGGGCGACCTGATCGTTGGCGATGAGGACGGCTGCGTGGTGGTGCCTTCCTGGTTCGCCGAGGAGTGCCTGGAGATCACGGCCGAGCACGAGGACGCGGAGGCGTGGGTCAAGGCGAAGGTCCAGGCGGAGGGCGTGCCGCCCGGGAAGTACTATGGCCCCAACCTTATGGAGAACTACCGGAACCGCGATGCGTAGTGACTCCTCGGGACGTTTACGTTGGAAGCGTCAAAATTTCTGGCAATAAGTAACGCTAAAACAACGCCCTGAAGGTCCTCGATCCCCCCTGAATATCAAGGAGAGACATAGATGGCAGACCGGTCATTTGCGCCCGTAGACGTCCCGCAAAGCGTCCTGGATCGGTTCAAGAAGCTTCCCGTCGCGACGATCTGGAGCCACGTGGTGAGAGACGCAGGCGTGGCGCTCCCGTTCATTGAAGACCTGACCCTGTACACGCCGGGCATGGAGCGGCTCGCCGCGCGTGCTCGCACGGTCAGGTTCCTTCCGCCGCGTCCAGACCTGCTGTCCGAGGTTCGCGCCGGTGAGAACTCGCCGGAGTACAAGGCGATGGGCCGTTGCGGCCCGGGCGACGTGCTGGTGTGCGACATGATGGGCAACACGAAGGCCTGCATCTTCGGAGACGTGAAGGCGCTCCAGCTCAAGATGAACAACGCAGACGGTATCGTGACTGACGGCGGCATGCGCGACCTGGACGTGATGGAGCAGGAGAACTACGGCCTTATCGTGTACGCCCGCGGCCGGACCCCGTACGCCTCGGGTCCCTGGGCGGAGCCGGCAGAGGAGAACGTCCAGATCCAGTGCGGCGGCGTGCTGGTGCGGCCCGGCGACGTGCTGGTGGGTGACGGCGACGGCGTGGTGGTGGTGCCATCCTGGTTCGCCGAGGAGTGCGTCAAGGTCGTCGAGGACCACGAATCTGTAGAGGCGTTCGTCAAGATGAAGATCGAGCGCGACAACGTTCCGCCCGGTCGCTACTATCCTCCGTCCCCCGAGACCTGGGAGGAGTGGCGCCAGACCCAGAAATAGGGCCAGAAGTAACGCCTGGTTCGGGTCGCTGGGCCATCCCGCGGGAAGGGCCTCACCTGCGGCGTCGCGGATCGTTGTCCGGCAACGCAGGGACGGATGGCGATCCGCCCTCGACCCTCCCTGGCGGAGTGCCGCTCCAGAGCGGCGCATCCCTCATCCTCAGGTAGGCTCTCAGTCTTTCTCGCGCTTGTGCCCAGGTTCGGAGAGGCGGTCACATTGGACCGCAGCGCTCGATAAACCGCCGGATGATCCAAGGGCTTGAGGGCGGTGAGGCGATTGAGACGGTGTCTGGCGGGTGATAACCTCAGTAAGGTCGCCCGGGCGAGAGATCGCGCAGGCAGCGCTGCGCGTGCCGTGGACGCTACCCCGGCTGGGAAGCGCGGGCGGCGATGCACCGTGGTGGGCGTAGTGTAGTGGTTAACACGTCAGGTTGTGGCCCTGAAGATCGAGGGTTCAATTCCCTCCGCTCACCCCACGCATCAGCTTGAAAGACGATTCGGCGGGTCCTTCTCGAAAAGGGCCCGTCTTTATGTGTGGACGCGCCCCCTGAAGCATTCCGGGGACTGACCTCGAAACCCCTGGGAGTGATGGCGTGCGTACCCGGAGAGTTGAATGGCAGGAACGACGCGCCCGGACGTGCCGTCCGGGATAACGGTGCGCAGGTGGGGCGCCGGCAACGGCGACGGCCTCGTTATTGACGTCGACAGCAATGGCGGACCGCCGGTGCATGGCATCGGCGTGGAGCCGCCCGCGGGCTCGTCCCGGGCGAACGGACCGACCTGGGCCTATGTGATCGAGGACGACGGCGTGACGCTGATCGACCCCGGCCATCTGGGGTCGTTCGGGTTCCTTTCGGACGGGCTCAAGGTGCTCGGGATGGCGCCGGCCGACATCGATCGTGTCGTGGTCACACACGGCCACTGGGACCACGATGGTGGGGTGGCGGAGCTGGTGGAGGCCAGCGGAGCGGAGTTCTGGGCGCACGAGTTGTGGCAGGCGTACTCGCCGTACTCGTACGGCCAGCTCTTGCGCACGGACGAGTCTCCGTTGCGGGCGGAGATGTCACGCATGGGGGAGCGGGTCCGGGAAAATGGGCCGCGGCAGTACGGCGGCGGTGGCCGTAAGCCGGGTGGGGCCGGGCGCGACGACTACGAATCGGTCCGGTCCGGGATGAAGGTCGATCGCGAGCTGGTCGACGGTGACCGGCACGGCTCGATCGAGTTCCTACACACGCCGGGGCACTGGCCGGACGAGCTGACGATCAGGCTCGGCGATCTGATCTTCACCGGCGATCATGTTTTGCCGGAGATCACGCCGCACCCCTCGATGGCGTACGACCACCCGGCGGACCTTGCGAAGTCCCTGCCGTCTCGATACCGGGACGCGCGTGAGGTGTGGGGGTTGTCGGCGTACCTGCGATCGCTACACCGGGTTTGCCAGCTGGGGCAGGGGTTGACGGTGATGCCTGCGCACCGGTTGTTCAATCGTGACCGGTTCCGTATGACGGACGAACGACGGGCGGCGGAGACGATCGCGTTTCACCTGGAACGGTGCGACATCCTGGTCGACGCCATTGAGAGCGGCCACGTCGATCTGGAGTCGGCGACCCGCGCACTGTTCTCGAACCGGCCTCTCACAGACGGTTATCACCTGATGTCGGCGATTTCCGAGACGATCTCGCATGTCGAGCTGCTCGAAGAGAATGGCGATGTCCGGGTCGTTGATGTTGAGGGCGGGGACGGGGCGCGCCTAGAATTGACGGGTAGCCGCCATTACCGGGACGTGATCGGGGAGTTGATCCCCGGTTGACAAGTTCCGGGCTGTAAGAGTTCCCGTAATCGGCGAACGACTCCGCCGGCCACGACCCCGAACCGGGGATCACGGCGGCTCCTGGCCTAACGCGCGCCCGTAGCTCAGTGGATAGAGCACCAGGCTTCGAACCTGGGTGTCGGGGGTTCGAATCCCTCCGGGCGTACCAACACCACCCCTGGCGCGGGCGGGGGTTGCGGTCTGAGTCAGGCCGGTGACTAGATTCTTCATAAGCGGTCGGATCGGATGGTCATGCAGGCGATTCGGCCCGGTCCCGCGGGTTAGCTCGTGGAGACACGGCGCGGGAAGGGCACATGCACTTTCGCCGTTCAGGGAGTGTTCATGGGGATGCCCTTATGCATCCGGCTCCTCACCGGTGATGGCTCACGAGTTCGGGCGAGACCGGCATCGCTAAAAACGGTTTGCGCCACGGAGTGCGCACCGGCGAGAGCGGATCATTTCAATTTCAATTGATCACGTGTTGTCGCAGGAAATCCCCGGCCGTGAAAACGCGTACACCTGATTGTGGATTTCGCCCACACGAGTGCGTACTGACTGAGCGTTACCACTAGGACGCCATCGTGGCTGTACCGACCGCCGCGCTGGGGGCGCCCTCAGTATCTTCGGGACCCGGGAAGCGCCGAACTTGTAGGTCAGGAACGAATTACCGGTCGGTGCAGCACTGTACGGCGGGACGACGGGCTGTCGCGCCCCAGGCGAAGCTGATCACCAAACAAGTCTTGAAGGTCAGGCTCCATGCCACAGCAGTCGTCAGGCGTCGCCCCGGAAGAGCGGAAAATTAGTGCTGTAGGCGCCGCGGCCGGGATCGGGGCGTTCGTTGCAGTCGTGATCGTGTTCATAACCGCCGTCGCGTTCGTGGGCGGTTCGTGACGGACCTGTTCGTTGCGCCGGCGAGGCAGGGTTCACAGGACGGGAGCGGTCGCCACCGCAAGCGCCACTCCCACGGCCATCGAGATGGCCAGGCGATCCCGCAGCCAGCGTTTCCGCTCCATCCACCATCGCCTGCGACCGGACGGGGATCGCTCCTCGCCGCCGCGGTCCACCACCACCGCGAGCCAGAACATCAGCGCGAGCGCGTACGAGAGCCCTCGCAACAGGTCATATATACCGGACGAAAAGAGCAGGACAGCGTACGAACCGGCAGAGACTCCAATAACGGGCAAGGCGAATCCGGGGCGGGTAATTCTGAGCATCGGTGACCGGCTCTCCCGGTTATTTTGACGATGAAATTCTGCGCGGCGCGGTGTGCCTTCGAAGTCTGCCCGCAAACGACGCGGATAAACGTACCTGGAGTGGCGGGCGCTTCGTATTCAAACGGCTCATCGTATTCGCCGATGGGGTCGATCGCATCGTGAATCCGCTGCAGGGAAACCGCGCTTTCAATTCGGGACGCCTGCCAAAGGGGATGTTGTCGTGGACGGGCTGAGACCGGTTCGCGGAAAGCTGCCGGCGGCGAGAAGTCCTGTCCGCAGCGCCAGGGTGCAATCGGCCGGGAGTCGCCAGGTGGCCACAGGTACTCTGAATATGGCCACTCCCGCGCCGCGGGTACGCCCGGCTGCGGTTCGGACCGCCCGGCCCCTTGAGGATTCGCGACCAGCCGTCCTGGTCATGGGGTCTCCCAGGTTCTGCACATTCATGCACGCTCGGTTGTCGGCGGACGGCGGACTCTGGTTGGCACACCCGGTAACGACAAAGGACGACGCCTTGATTGCCGCGTATAACGAGCAGCCGGATGCCGTCGTCATCGACCTCGATCCCCAGTGGCTGCTGAGCGTGCTGACGCTCGTTGATGGGATCAGTGACGTGACGCGTGAGTCCGCCATCATCCTGGTCGCGGCCAGGACGCAGCCCGTCACCGTGGATCTGGTGCGGCGTCTTGCGAAATCGGATCTGTCATTTGTGCGACGGCGCCACACGGACAGCGGCGAGCGCGTCGTGGCCGCGCTCGAATCCGCGCTTTCCGGTACTCCCTGGCTGGACCCGGAGGTTCAGGAGAGCGTGTCCTCGTTCCGGGGCTGAGCGAGGCGATCTGATTTCCTGGCCGCTGGAGCCCGGAGTACGGGCAGCCAACCGAGGGAAGCGCCACGGCCCGCCTCGCGCTACGGCGCCGTGAACACCACGGTCAGGTTCGGGCGATCAGCGGGCACGGCCGTGTCCTCACGGCTGCGGTAGATCGCGTCCCGGCGCTGATTATTGCCCTCTGCCGAGTCGCTGATGCGCCACCCGTTGTTGGCCGTGCCATCCACCCAGGCCTGGACGTCTGAAGTGGTCGTCCATGTCATACACGCAGCGGACCCGGGCGTGGTTGCGCTGGCGGTGGCCGCGCCCGCGACGGAGGGCTGCGTGTTCCAGGTGACGGAACCTTCCGTCCAGCTGGACGTGACAAGGTGCGTGTCATAGGTCCGGGTGGAGCTGGGCACCGTGGTGGCGCACAGCGTTAGCGTGGCGGAGCTGACCGTCGAACCGGCAGGAATTGACGACACATCGAACTGTACAAACGTGCGGATGTTGTTGCCGTTCTTCCACGACTGGACCTTGAGGGTAGTTGCGGTCCCGTAATTGGTCGTCCCGTTCTTTTCCTGGACCCGTGCATCACTTCCCGCGATCAGGATCGAGTACGGCACCGCGTTGGCTTCGTTTGAGTCGCCGCTCTCCTGGGCCCCTGTGTCCACAGCTCTCACGACGTAGTAGTAGGTGACTCCGCCCGTGAGGCCCGTGTCCGTGTAGTCGCTCGTTGAAACCAGGGCGCCGTTGATCTTCGTGAACGGCCCGCCCGATGCCGCGGCGCGGTAAACGTTGTAGCCGTCCAGGTCGGGCTCACCGTTGTCGGCCCAGTCGAGCGAGATTTCCTTATCACCGGCGGTTGCGATAAGTCCGGTTGGAGCAGCCGGTGGGGCGTCGGTGGGAGTTGCGTTTACTTCACTTGAGTTGCCGCTCTCGTTGGCAGCGTTGTCTTCTGCTCTGACCACGTAGTAGTAGGTCGTGCCATTGGTGAGGCCCGTGTCAGCGTAGTCGCTCGTAGTCAGCAGCGTTCCGTTGATTTTCGAGTACGGTCCGCCAGAGGTTGTGCTCCGGTACACGTTGTAACCGGCAAGGTCCGGCTCACCGTTGTCGTTCCAGTCCAGGTCGACACGCGCCTCTGACGGCGTTGGCACGAGTCCGGTTGGTGGCGCCGGAGGAGCGTCGGCCGGTGTCGCGTTCGCTTCGTTGGAGTTACCGCTTTCCTCGGCGCTATCGTTCTCGGCGCGAACGACGTAGTAGTAGGTCGTGCCGTTGGAGAGACCGGTGTCGGTGTAGTTGCTGACCGTGACCAGCGGACCGTTGACCTGGGAGTAAGGCCCGCCCGGCGTGGTGCTCCGGTAGACGTTGTAACCGGCCAGGTCGGGTTCTGCGTTGTCGTTCCAGTCCAGGGCGACTTCCGTGTTTCCCGGGGTGGCGACCAGACCTGTGGGCGCTGCCGGCGGCCCGGCCTGCGGCGTCGCGCTCTGCTCGACCGAGTTGCTGCTCTCGTTGGCACAGTTGTCCAGGGCGGTGATGACGTAGTAGTAAGTGGTCCCGTTGGCGACAGCCGTATCTGTGTAGTCACTGGTCAGCACAAGGGAGCCGTTGATAACGGTGTATGGCCCTCCCGCCGTCGTGCTCCGGTGGACGTCGTACCCCGCCAGGTCCAGTTCAACGTTGTCCGCCCAGTCCAGGCCTACCAGGCCTTCGGATCCTGATGCGACCAGGCTGAGCGGCTGGGCCGGGGCGGTGACGTCCGTGCAGGGCCGGTGGACTACGAACAGCGAGGGGCGCTCCGCGGCCAGGGTGTTCTCCCGCGTACGGAAAATCGACAACGGCTTGTTGCCGCCCTCGACCGAGTCGCTCACTCGCAGCCCGTTGTTCGCCGCGCCGACCACCCATGCCATGACATCGTCGGCCACGGACCAGGTAATGCAACCGGGAGAACCGGGCGTGGACTGGCTGTCCGTGACGGTGGTTGAAACCGCGGGCTGGTTGTTCCAGGTGGCGCCGGTCTCGGTCCACGTCTCCATAATCCGGCGCACGTCGTACGTGCGCGCCGGGCTGGGTACCGCCGTGGCGCATAGCGTGAGATCTGCCCTGAGCACCTCAGTGCCGGGCGGGATGATGGAGAGGTCAAACTCGGCCAGGGTGCGTTCGTTTTTCCCTCCGCCAGAGCCCCATGAGCGCACCTCCGCGGTCGTGTCGGTCCCGTAATTGCTGGTCGAGCTGGCCTGGTTCACGTGCGTATCGGCGATGGCGCCGAGGTCGTCCCAGTAAGCCGCGGCGAACGTGTTGCCCGTTTCCGGCGCGATGTCGTTGAAGAGCGCTGTAGTTGACGGGAACGCGCCTTCCAGGAATACAGCGCCCGCGATCACGATCAGTAACGCCGGGGTCATCATCAACAACGGGACGAACCGACGACGCGGTTTCAGGGTCCGACTATGCCGCATAGCCGTACTTCTCAGCGTCGGGGCCCCCAGCCGGATACATCGGCGTCGGAGGTTCAACGTCCATGTCTCTCAGATCGTTCTCGGGCCGCTTGCCGCTGGCGATCAGGGACTGTATTTCCTTCACCATCATGATCAGCAAGGGGAGGACGAGCAGAAACAGCTTTCCCTGGCTGGTACTGATGAAGTTCAAGATGAAACCCATCTTGGGCAGCGTCATCCGCACCTTGCCGAACACCGCCTCTGCCGGGACCAGGTTGACGTCCGGGGTCGGGTTGTTGTCGCCCTGGGTCTGGAAATGAGTCCTGCCCTTGATGTCTTTGATCATCAGGACGCGGTGGGTGTTCATACCGCCGGCGATTCCGTCGTTGAACGTGATCACGTCGCCGACTTTGATCGAGTCATCAGGCACTGCGGGCCGTATGAGGACCGCGTCGCCAACCTTGATCGTCGGTTCCATGGACCCGCTCGTGACGATCATCGTTCTGAGGCCGAGCATCGTAGGTATCAGCGTGACGGCGAACACGAGAATGGCGAGGAGAGTCGAAGCGACCAGAGCCACGTTGAGCGCCTTGCCCGCGAGGGCGACGCGTCGGCTGACGTAGGTGGTGATCTCGGGTTCGGCCACCGGGTCCGGCGACCCGAATGGAATCAATATTCGACTTGCGCCCGGTTTCTTGGCGGCCTCGGCCCCGCCGTCCTTGACCCGCTCCGGGGCTTTCGTCGTCGCCGCGTCACCCCCGTCGGCGGCCGTCACCGCACCGGTCTCCCCTTCCTTGGGCTCGACATGTTTCTTAGGCGGGACTTTCTTCCCGGGGGAAGCGAATGCGGCCTTCTCAGGCTGCGTCGCCATTTTCTTCGGCGGCACGCGATTCGCCGGTGCGCCCCCCACCGGGGCCTTCTCAGGCTGAGGGGGCGCCTTGGGCGGAGGTGTCCGCGGGTTTGCGGACCGCGGGACGTCCGGGGCCATTTCTTTAGGCTTGTAAAACGGCCGGGGCGGAGCTCGTTTCTCCCCGGACTTGCCGGGGGTGAGGAAGCCGCCATTTGGGTCCCTGGGTGAGCTTTCGGTGCGCAGTCTGCGCGGGGTCGCCTGGGCGACGTCTTCCGGCTCCACAAAGCCGTCGAATACCTGAACCTTCGACGTACTGGCCAGGGTATTGAGAGCTTCAGTCGTCGCCTGTTGATCCGGGGTAGTAATCAGCGCCGATACTGCGAATCCGCTCTCGAGCTGCATCACGTGCATTTTGTTGACGGACCCGATGTTCCCGGCGGATTCAATTTTCCGGGCGAAGATCGCTGCCAGTCTTGCTGTGGCGAAAGGCGCCAGCGTGACGCCCATTATTTGTTCCCCGGGCGGATCGGACGACCCCGTCGCCTTTTCTACCCGCTCCTCTGAACGGGGTATGGCCGGACCGGAATCGCCGGCGCTCGCGCTCTGCTTTGCCGGGTCCGCGAATAGATCGCTGAACACGCGGACGTTGTTCTGTGTCGCCCACTGTCTGACGACCTCCCGGGCGGCGACCCGATCGTGGGTGGTTACGCGGGCCACCAGCATCATTCCGGACTCGACACGGCCGAGTCGCGGCTGCTCGGCGAATTCAAGGCCCGCGTGTGCGCGGAGACCGCGTGCGAACCGGGCGGCAGCGTCGGTTGAAGCGAATGGACCCGCGTTGAGCCGGTACGACGGCGGCTCAACCTGACTTGCCGGCTGCGGTTCCGGCCGGTCGGCATTCACGGTTACCGGCACGCCACTCTGATCGGCCAGCGCCTCGATCGCTTTCCGACCGGCGGCGGGATCCGGCGGGCTGACCCGTGCGACTACAAAATAAACGGAATCTCCCGACTGGAGCTCCGGCCGCCCGACAATTGGGGCTGAATCCAGCCGTCGCAGGCCGCGTGCGAACAGGGATGCATCCAGAGCGGTTGAGAAAGGTCCCGCCCGGACGAGCAGCGTATGGCTGGCCTCAGAAGGCTCTTCGGGATTGGGCGGACGATCGGCTGATTCTACGTCCGCTCCGGCGCGGATCGCGACCGCAGTGACGGCACGTCTTGCGGTTTCTCGATCGGCAGCGTTCAGCTGCACCGTCACCTGGATGCCGTTCGCCCTGCGATGCCACTGCGGCTGCCTGACAACCTGTATCCCCGGGGTCGCGATCAGCGCGCGTGCAAAGCTCAGCGCTGGCGCGGTGTCGGCGAACGGTCCGGCGTTGAACTCAAATGGTCCGGCGACCCTCTCGGGCGCGCTTGCAGTCCCGCCTGGGGGACTGTCAGCCGTCCGAACGAGAACCATTTACTTCTCTCTATTGCGCAAGGGAGCCCCGGGCAGAGCAATCGCTCCGCCCGGGGCCTCCTTCAAACAGGGGTTGCGAACCCATTAGCCCTAGTTGTTGGCAGTCTGTTCAGCCGAGAAGTCAAACGTCGCCGTGGTCGTGACTCCCTGCGAGGGGTTGCCCGTTGCCAACGGCAGAGACACCTGAACGCACAGGTCTTCGTCCGCCGCACCGGCCAGCACTCGGTCGCCGCCCTGGGAACCCTGTGCCGGATCGCCGATCACGTTGACGCCCGCCACCTGGCCGATGTCAAGCGGTCCGTAAATGATTGTTCCGTCCGTGCCGAATCCGGCGGTGGTGCACGTCGTGACGCCGACCTTGATGGTCAGGTCCAACGCGGCTGCGAGGACATCCTCGGTCGTGGTGCTGACCATCGCGTAACGAAGCTCGAGCGAGCCGTCGTTGGAGATGTTCAGGTTGCTGGTCACGACGTCACCGGGCGCCATGTCACTGAAAGTGATGGCTGCCGTGGTGGGGGTTGTTGCGATGTCCAGCGTGCCGGTGGTGAAGGTGTTCGCACTCACGGACTCCGTGTCCGTGAAGATTGCTCCCGTCACGCCGATCGTTATGGTGGCGACGGACATCGCGAAAAACAGGCCGGCCGCCGCGAGGCGCCCCATCCCCATTCTTCCCAGTGCCGCTATCGTGCCGTTCATATTTCTTGCTCCTATTGAAATCGTTGGCCGGGCCGGTTTTCACCGGCCCTTGAGCGAAATCCGGCTTCGGCGGTCCGTCCCGCCTTTGCCCTCAGAACGAACCCCGGGGAATTGGCCGATCCACGGATTGCGCATGACCATCTGTTCGATAGTCCCCGAACGGCGTTTCGCCGGGGAGGGTGGTGATTGCGCGTGGTCCGTCGTTCCGGCTCCAGTTCCGTGTCGCGGCTCGTCGTTATGCGGCTACCACCAGTACCCATCAGGCTTTCGACGGTGGTACCTCGGTGTTAACCCTCGTGGTGGTACGGAGTTATCGTGAGTGGCAGTGCGCATGAGCGAAAGGACCGCGGGCCCCGGCCTCGCGACCGTCACGGCTCGCGGCCACGAGCCCATCGGATCAGCCACGATGGGGCAACGACACACGATGCCCGCCCCTTGCGGCCGGCGTCACCGTCCTGGCTGTGATGGCGTGGTTTCGAGCCCCGCAGCAGGTCCCGCACGTTGCGTGGTACCACACAAAAACGGTTCGCGATTCCCGATAGCAACAGACATCGACGCCGCCCAGAATGTTCCAAATATTCCGACGGAAACCAGCGACGGCGTTTATATCGCGGACGATAAACTCGGGGGGGGGATGGGAATGATGGAACGGTTCGACCAACACTCCAACGGGTTGGTCGTGGTGATCGTCCACGGCGATCCGTTGATGAGAGATCTCTGGAGCCGGTCGCTGCCGCAGGTGGACGGCGTGAGAATTGTCGCGGCTGCGGGAAACCGAGCCGCGGCTCTGCAAGCGATCGGGCGACACCATCCCGATGTGGTGTTGATAGACCAGGCCGTGCACGACCAGGAGGACGGGTCGGTTCTGGCGCAAGCGTTACTGAAAAAGTGGCCGGACCTGCGCATCGTGCTGCTCGCCGACCACGACAGCTACGCGCGCCTGCGGGAACAAACCCTGGTGGAGTCGAGAGGCTGGTCTTGCCTGCCGATCGACTTCCTCACCGGCGCGGACCAGCTGGCCGGCGTGCTGCAAAGCGCGGCATCAGGGATGACCATTATCGGCCCGTCCGTTGGCGGCGAAACGGATTCGGCAGGGTCCATAGCGCGGTTGACGGACCGTCAGCTCGGTGTACTTGGGTTGGTCGCTGAAGGATTTAGCAATGACGTGATCGCCGAGCGCCTGGAGATCAGTACCCGTACCGTCGAACATCACCTACGCGACATATACATAGAACTCGGCCAGCCCAGGAATCCCGGGCTGAACCCGAGAGTGGCCGCCACGCTGGCATACCTGAAGCACTTTGGCCAGTTACACGGCGTCGCGACAACCGGAACGCGTTCGTCCGTGCGTATCGCCGCCTAAACTTCTGGCCGCGTGCCGGGCACGCAGTCCGGGCCGCTCGCCAGAGCGAATCCCCTGACATCGCTTTGACGGGCGGTCTTAGGTATCGTCCCTCAAGAGATCGATAAACAGCGATGGCACGTCCGGCTCAGCTTGAATCTTTTTGAGGAGCACATCGAGATCATCACTGTCCGCGAGCACTTTGCCGTCTCTCATGGCAATCCACTTGCCCCTGTAACGTTCCATCAGGCGGGCGCGTTCGTCGGCTTCGAGCCCGGGGCCTTGTTGGAAGGGAAGTACGCGGTGGGCGTCAGAATCTGAAACCGAATCGGGGCGGGGGATTCCAGAATCGCCAGACGTTCCCATTGGGATGTGTTCTCCCGGACAGTCTGCCGAGCGATGCGTCCGGATCGCAGCGCCGAGACGAGAGCGGACGACGTCGTCGCGTCCTTAAATCCGAAATCCGCGGCCGCGCCATCGCGCGGCCGCCCGCCGCGACCCGCGGGATTATCAGGATCGGCTGAGGGCCGCGGTGACCGGGTGAATCGACCGTAAACATAACGTTAAGTCTTGGTAAAGCTTCCATTGCTGTCCGGGCGGCGATTCATTCCCAAACGACGACGATATTTTCTCGCCTGTCGGGGCGGTCATGCCCCTCACGGCGTACCAGGTCACGCATTGCGAAGCAGCACCTATCGGTGGCGGGGGGCCGACGGGTCTTCGCACACGCTCTCAGTCACATAAGACAAGTCAAAGCGAACCCACGAGGTCAGAAGTTCATCGTCCGTGTTAATTTGCACCAGGATTCGGGGCAAAATTCGGGTCGAAGCCCTGCTGCGCTCGATTCATCGTGCCCGCCAGGCGGAGCAGGTCGTCACAGGCGGGTCATGTTCGTCGGGGCCCACAGCAATGGACTCGATCCCACGATGTCCGTCGAGCTTGGAACCCGGGTTGGCGGCGGTGTTGCACGGTGGATGGCAAAAACCGGCAGAAGTTTTCGGTGCTCATCTGCGGACGATCTCGCGACGTTCCATAAGCGCCGACAGAGTCGGCCGTCGGTGGCCGTCGGTCCCGAATTGCTCCCGGTGAGCGCCGTGTGCTCTTCGAGATCCGGTGAACCGAGCTATCATTAAGCCGCTCACAGATTCCAATGCGTTAGTGGATACTGTTCTCTCGACGGAAAGGGAATCGCCGAAAAAGAGGGCCATCGGGAGGCGGTAAATGCCGTTTCCGACCGTGTCCTGAGGTCGCATCAGCTTCACTTCCGTACAATCGATGCGGAGTAAACTGGTCGCGAGCGGCCGACTTCAAAGCTTTTCCCGTTCATCTCCAACAAGACCCAGCACTCGCTCAACATTTCGTAGTGGCGAACGATCGGTTGAAGCACCTGTACGTTAGGCGGTCCTGATCTATGCCCCGACGCCCCGGCCGGCCCTCGGTGACTCACTCCTACGACGAAGAGCTGGACAAACCGTCCCCGAACCAGGTTATCCAGATCGCCCGGCCTACCGGCAGGGACGATTTCGACGGTGATGACGATGAGCCTTCGGTCGTAATAGCCAGCCCGGGCGTTGCGACAGCCTCAGAGCTTGACCGCTGGGAAGCGTCTCGTTCCGCGGTCCAGGCCGCCAACGCCAGCGAGGCGTGGGTCCAGCATGCCGCCGATACCGAACTCACCGATGACCCGGTGCGGATGTATCTGCGTGAGATTGGCCGGACCGATCTGCTGACCGCCGAGGACGAGCGCGTCCTGGCCCGGTCGATGGAATCAAACAGGCGTTTGATCGAGATCGAGGCCGAACTTACCGAGGCGACTGACCAGCCGCCGGCGGCTCGCGCCACGGTGTTCCGATTGCTCCAGCGGCTGTGCTCGGTGCAGGAAGCGGCGGCCGCGGTGGCCCGTTTCCTGGGACTGCCGGACGATGTGCGGCTCTCCACGGTCATGCGCGACCCGGACATGCGCGTCCTGATCGACGGACCGATCGATGAATCTCTCGTAAATTACCTGTCGGACACCCTCCAGATCGAACCGGAGGAAGCTCAGAAGCTGGTGGTCGAGCTTTCGATCATTACCCGGCTCCTGCCTCCGGAAGTGATCAACGTTCTGGACGACGATCCACCTGTTTCCGAGATCGAAAACGAGATCGCGAGCGACGGAATCGAAGATAAGCTCGCTATGTACGAGTTCCTCTTCCACTCTTACCTGTTGCGTGTGCGTGAAGAGAGCACGAAGTCCAAACGCCACCTCACCGAGGCCAACCTCCGGCTCGTGGTCAGCGTCGGAAAGAAGTACATCGGGCG
>JACZRO010000152.1 GCA_022574675.1 Chloroflexota bacterium | reverse complement strand
CGACTACTGCGCCTACATCCCCGCCGGTCGTTCACGCTCGCTGTACGCCGGTGTGACTAACGACCTCGAACGCGGGCTGGAGCAGCATCCGAAGAATAGGGAGCGGGGATTTTCCGCACGTTACAACGCGGACCTCCTCTTCTTACCCGGCGAGACAGACGACAGCCTCGTTGCGCTATCGGAGGAGAAGCGCATCAAACGTTGGCGCCGGACTCGGAGGTCTGAGCTGATCGAGGCAGACAAAACCCGCCGGCAGGACCTGGCGTCGGAGTAGTGACCGGCCAGGAGATTCTTCGCCTCGGGCTCAGAATGACAGTGCGCGGATTCGGGACGGGATTTGTTCGGGACTCGGGTCGATCCTCTTCGACCACCGCTCTCTGCGCCCCCCGCCATCACAGCCACCCTCGCCCTACGCGCCGCTCGAAGCCTTCAGCAGCTCGTCCCTGATCGCTTCGGCAACGATCTCGATCTCGCCCGGCTGCAGATTGATCGGGTCCATGTAGATCTCGCCCATGAACCCGAGCGGGCTCAGGTACACACGGGGCGACCGCTGCATTAGCCGCCGATGGATCTCCTCGCCGTCGGGCCCCCGCCAGTTCCGCTCGAAGTAGATAACGGCGTGCGGGATCGGGTGGTCCTTGTTGTCGTGTTCCACCTGCGCCCGGATCCCCGGGATCTCCGTTATCTGGTCCACCACCATCTCGCACTGACGCCGGAAGCGCGCCGTCTCGGCCTCCTCGTCTTCGGCCACGAACGCCTCGACCGCGGCGACAAGCCCGACGATTTCCTCCTTCGACACCTTCATCGGGCGGCCTATCGCCTGGTTCGGGGCGGCGTTCAGGCGTGCAGCTTCCACCAGGTCAGCGTCACCGACCAACAGGCCGGTGCTCTGCGGGCCGCGCATCCCCTTCCCACCGCTAAAGCTCACGATATCGGCGCCCTCGTCCAGGTAGCGCGTCAGGTTCCCGCGCGGGGGCACCATCGATGCCGCGTCGCAGATCACCGGAAGGTCGTGCCGGTGTGCGATCTCCGCCAGCACCGGGAGCGGTATGTCGCCGGCGCCCGTGAACGGGGACACCAGGTGGATGATCCCGGCGGTGTTCGGCGTGATGGCCGCCTCAACCTCCTCCGGGTAGCAGTGCCTGCCCTTGCCCACCTCGACGAACTTCGCCCCCGGCATCAGGTATGCGTGGTCGTAGTGAAACCGGTGCTGGCGCTGGATGATCAACTCGTTAGGGAACCAGTCGGTGATCGGAAGGCTCTGGATGCGGGCCATGTCCGTGCCGGTCATCACGGCCGCGGCCTGCAGGACCAATCCCCCGGCGGCGCCGCTCGTGACCAGCGCCGCCTCGACGCCGATCGCCTCGGCGATCATCTCTCCCGCCCGCACCAGAAGCTCGTCGATGTTCAAGAACACCTCGGAGGACTCCTGGATCGCCTCGATCACCTCGGGGCGCATTCGTGAGCCGGAGTGTTTCGTGTTCGTGCCGCCAGCGTTAATGACGGGCGTGAGACCCATCCGCTGAAACACGGTGCCGCCGGTCGTGTCCGCCATCGCCTGATCTCCCTGGCCTGGTTTTCCGCGCCTGATGTCTAAAGGCCTGATTTCTCGGGGCCGTTCCCCGGGTGGTTCAGGGACGCCGTCAATGCCCCTGCCGCCAATCGCGGGAAAGCGGCGGGGTCTTATCGACCGGCGGATTGTAGCCGCACGGTTGGAGTCGATCAGAAGATCGCGAAGACGACCGTGGCCAGCAGCCCGTTCAAGATCATCCCGACAACGACGATACCCACAGCCGGCCAGTAGTTTTCGAAGGCCAGCGTGGTCTTTAAGCCGACCACGATCGCCACAAGCAGCCAGATGGTCGACAGCAGCCAGATCACTCCGCCGATTTGCGGGACGATGCCGAACACCCTCAAGAGGGCCGGTCCGTACGCGATGCCGACAACCCGCAGCAAGTCCGGACGAGCGGCCTCGGCGTGTACTGTGTCGAACAGGTAGCTGCGCATGAACCATGCGACGTGGGAGTAGATGAACCAGCCGCCGACCACCAGGAACGCGTTGGAAACGACGTCACCAGGATCGTCGATCGTACCGATCGCAGACGCAATGGCGGCCACCGCGACCAATACGTACACTTGCCCCGTGGCGGCCGGGTCCGCCTTGACGTCCCGGAAGGTCCGGCGATCAAGCAGAGCGGCGTTGACCACCCGGCTGCTGATATCTCGTGGAGCCGAAGGCGGCTCTGGCTCGAACGTCACCGGGCATCGAAGCCGAAGATGCGCGCCGCTGTCCGGCCCATCACCTCCGCCGCATCCTCGCCGCCCGACAGCGCCGGATGGCTGCGGATGCCCTCAAGGGCGTTGTGATACCCCTCGCGCCCGGCGCTGGGCGGGAAATCGCTGCCCCACATCAGGCGATTCGGGCTGAAGGCCTCCACCGCCATTTCCACAAACGGCGGGATGTTCTCGACCCGGTAATGCGGTTGCAGGATGTCTGGCCGGTCAGCGATCTCGCCGAGGCCGTGGAGCTTCATCGTCGTATTCGGAAGCTCCGCGAGCTCAAGCAACTTCCGGTACTTGTCGTACGGAGGCTGGTGGCCGTGTCCCGCGTTTCCGAAATGCTCGATAACTACCCGGGTCCCGGGTACGGACGCCACGAGCGACTTGTAGGCGTCAGTCAGGAATCCGTCGAACGGGCCCTGCGAGCTAACCGCAACGCCAAGTTCCCCGGCGCGTTTCCACAACTCGGGTTGTTGGGGCGAGCCATCGGCGTCGACGTAAAGCCGGACGCCGCCGGCGCCGCGCTCCGCCTCCCGCGTCAGCGCCCCGGCCTGATCGGAGCCGTTGGGATCGATCTGAACCGCGGCTTTGAACCGGCCCGGGTATCGCTGCCCGCACTCAAACAGATAGTCAGCGTTGTAGGTGCCGCGGTGCTGCAGTAACAGCGCGTGGTCCACATCGTCCACGTCCATAACGTGGAGCAGCGTCTCGACCGGCTCGAACCAGTTGCGGCTGGCGTGGCAGTGGGTGTCGATGATCAGCATTAGGTTGCGATTTTCATCCCGGAGAGGCCCACACCGGAACCCTCCGCCAGCACCAGCTCGTCGATCTCCTTTTTCACGCCCGCCGGAAGATCCCAGTCGCCGCCGAGGTCCTCGATGATCTCCGCCGGTTTCTTCGCGCCGGCCAGCGCCACGCTGACAGCCGGGTTGTCCAGCACCCAGGCGATCGCGAGCTGCGCGATCGTCTTGCCGTGGTCGGCGGCGATCCCCTTCAGTTTCTCCACCGCCGCCACGTTCGCCGCCAGGTTGTCCGGCCCCCAGTTGTTGATCCCGAAGTTGGCGCCGTTCTTGCGCCAGTCGTCGTCACCGAAACTCTGGTCTGCGCTCCACGACCCGGTCAGCAGCCCGTGCGCCATCGACCCATACGCCATGACGCCCATGCCGTGCGACCGCACGAACGGCATCACGTCCGCCTCAGGTCGCCGGTCGAAGATGTGGTAGCCGATCTGGTCGGTGATGATGGGGCTGGTCTGGAGGGACTCCTCCATCATCGGGACGGAGAAGTTGGACACCCCGGTGTGCCTGATCTTGCCCGCCCGCTTCGCCTCTTCCAGCACCTCCATCGGGTCGGAGAAGGGCCGCGTCTTGTCCGGCCAGTGGATCAGGAACAGGTCTATGTAATCGGTTCCAAGCCGCTTCAGGCTGGCGTCGATCGAGGCGCGCAACAGGTCCGGGTCGGAGTCGGCGACGGTGGCGGAGCGGTTGTCGGCGCTATCGGCCTTCCACTCCCGCGCGCCCTTCGTCACCAGCACGATGTCTTCCCGCTTTAGCGGCTTGATGGCGCGTCCCATCAGCTCCTCGCCGTAGCCCCAGCCGTACACGGCGGCCGTGTCGAACAGGGTAATCCCGCCGTCGAAGGCGGCCTGGACCGCGGCTATCGCCTCGTCGTCATCCAGGTCCCCGTACTGGCCGCGACCCATGGGCCAACCGCCAAATCCGATTACCGAAGTCTCCAGTCCCGAGTCTCCGAATTTCCTGGTACGCATATCTGTCCTTCTGTGTGGTTCTGAGAATCCCGGGTTGGTCCATTTTTGATTACGTGAGTCGCCGTGCCGCATTGTATGGGTGGATTGGTACCCACCCTCAGGCCGGGCCATGCCCGGCATGCCCGACACCTATGCGAGCAGAGGCAGATTACACGGTCGCGTCCCGCTCTCCCCAACCCATTCGACTTCGCTCAGGGCAGGCTCCTCTTCCGCGTCGGGGAGAGGGGACAAACTCCGGGCCACACCGATGTCTGTCGTCCCGACCGAAGCGGAGGGACCTTTACCGCGTGACTCACTGTCCGAGGCCCACGATTCCCGCAGCACGTCCGACCGCGATGCCCTACCCCCGCGTTACGACGCCTTCAGGGTCGATCCGCGCCACCGGGCCCGCGCCCGTGTAGGCGACCGCCTTGATCGTGACCGATACCGACTCGCCCGGCCCGAAGTGCAGCGCCGTGCCGTTCTCGATCGCGCCCGCAAGCCCGCCGTTTGATAGTGACGTGCACGGTTCAAGCCCCACGTTGTAGCTGCGCCCGTACCACGGGTATCCCCAGCCGCCGCCCAGGTTGCGCCAGTACCAGAGGAACTTAAACACATCGGCGGGATACGCCACCCCGAACCCGACCCCGGTCTCCTCGTTCGTAACGGCGTACCAGCCCTCGGGCATTTCGGTCATGTACGCCATATCAAGTGAGCGGTCGTCGCGCGACGGGAAGCGCGTGAAATCGAGCGTCGATCCGTCCAGAGCCGGAACGTTCGGCCACGGGCCGCGGTGGTCCGGGACGAGCTTCGACGACTCCGCCGTCGCACCGCCGGTGAGCACCATGCAATCCGGCACGTCCAGCCGGCACCGGTCGGACAGGAACGGCGGTCCTATGGCGATGTGTTGCAGCCAGACGGCGTCGGCGTCCTCTTCTGCCTCGTTTGTGACGGTCTCGTTCACCGTCAGCACCGCGCTGCCGGATTCCAGGGACAACGTCTTCTCAACCGCGAACGGCGTGCGGTAGCCGCGCACTTTGAAGGTGGCGCTCACCCGGTCCGGCGTGTCCTCCACCGCAGTCACGTCCCACGGAAGCGTGCTCACCTCGCCGTGCAACCCGAGCTCCGCCCCGGCGACGGTGGACGGGTAGCCGCCGTGTGGCACCACCGTTTGCCAGCCACCCTCGTACACATCGAGCCAGGTGTTCTCGGCGCCGCCGGTCGTCGGCACGAATTTGCTCGGGTCGCGAACACCCCACGGCGTGCGCCACAGGAACTCCGTGTCGGACGACTTGTGGACGAAGCTGTACACATCCGCGCCCTTGTCGGCGAGCACGATCACGCGTAACAGCTCGTTCTCAAGTACGACCGTCCGCAGTCCACGGTACGTCCAGGCGCTGGACACCCGGCAGCCGTACGTCCGCTCACCCTCGTAGTGCATGGCTGGTCTCCTGCCGGCGGCGCCGGCCCTGTTTGTCAGGGGGATTTGCCGGTGGGACCGTTCATACGCCCGGCTCCGTAAAGTCCTCCAGCCGGTCGTCCCCTGTTCCCGTGAAACACGAGGGCGCGCATCGTTTCGGTCTCGTGCTGTTGAGGGCTCGTGTGGAGGTGGCGCATTCTTTCATGGCACCCGAGTCGCAGCAACCGCCGATTCTCCGGGCCCACGCGGGCAGTGCTAGGATTTGCCGAACCTAGGGATCCTGTGAGGGTTGGGGGAAAATATGGCTTCGAAAACCTGCTCGTACTGGGATTGCGACGTTGCGATTAAAGACAACCATTTCGCCTGTCGCGACCACTGGGAAGCGTCTCTGGAAGGTGATTTGGACAAGTGTCCAAACTGCGACGACTTGAAGAGTGCGGCCTACGAGTTGTGCAGACCCTGTGAGGTCAAAAAGAGCCCTGGGATAGCGGAAAGCCGGACCCCCTATGAAACGGGAGCGTCCCCGGCGTGGGCGGCGGGCGATGAGGGAGTCGACGCGTTCTATGCCTACATACTCAAGATTGATCCGACAACGACCGATAATCGGATTTTCTACGCCGGGCAGACAAGGAACCTGCGTATCCGAATGACCGAACACCGTGATGGCTCAGGGCCTAAGTCCACCAAAGACCGCAATCCGAGATTGATCTGGTTCACTGAATTGCCAACACGCGAAACTGCAATGGAAGTCGAAGTTGAACTCAAGAATCTAATCGCCCGGAACCCGCGTGAGGTCCGGAAACTTGCGATGGCCTTCCAAGACCTCATAAAGGACGTAGAAGGCCTCTGACATACGGCCACAACGATCCCCTCTCCCGGTGGGAGAGGGTCAGGGTGAGGGAGGATCTGGCCTGTGGG
>JACZRO010000151.1 GCA_022574675.1 Chloroflexota bacterium | reverse complement strand
CGGAGTGCGCAGGCTTGCCTGCGCTCCTCTCTGCGAGGCTTGCCTCGCTCACCCGGGCTCCGCAATGCGGACGACTTTGGCCCGCCTCTAGCCAAGGGCATTCGCCAATGTCCGTCTCCAGGCCACCGGGGCAAGCCCCTGCAAGATGAGCGGCGGCGAGCCGTCGCACTCCCAGAGCTAGCCTCGCCTGCAGACGGCCATGACGACCTTGATCCTGCCCTCGACCAAGTTGCGGAGGACGTTCTTGGCCATTTCGGGGAACCGGTCGCCCATCAGGACGCTCAGGTTCAGCTTCGAAGCCTGTCCTGCCGCCGCCTTGGCGAACATGGCCTCGAACCACTCTGCAGAGTCGGCTGTGACGTCGTGCCAGCCGGTCACGGAGAAGCCGGCGGCCGCGAGGTGTTTCTTGAACACGATTTCAGTGACCAGGGAGCTCCCTTCGGCCGTGGTCGCCCAGGGGACGGGGAAGTAGGGCGCGTCAGCCTTGCCGGCCAGGACCTCGTGGAAGGAGAAGTTGCCGCCGGGCTTGACGACCCCCAGCAAGGCGTTGACAACGGCCCGCTTATAGTCAAGGGGGATTTCATGGAGGAGGAAAAAACAGCTCACGGCGTCGAAGGGCCCGCCGCCCGGCCTCGCCGCCGAAGGACGCCACGGTGGAGCTGCCGGACGTACTGACCTTCTCAAAGGCCGGGACGGACCGCGTTACCGACTCGGAAACGGGCAGCACGTGGGACACGGTGCTGGGAGCGGCTGTGGACGGCCCGTTACGCGGAGCGTTACTGCAACAGCTCCCGTTCCAGTCGGCATGGGACTGGGCGTGGGAGTTCTTCTTCCCGCAGACCACGTTCTACATGGAGTAAGTACGTGCCCGGCCGGTCCGAGCGTCAACCAGATTTGCCGGCGCGCGGCAGCGAGAAGCGGACCGTGGCGCCTGCCCCGGGACTGGTGGTCGTCGAAGTGGACGACGAGGACAACGACGACGATTAAGATCCGACAATGTCCGGACTCCCGGATTCAAGACCGTCGGGCGATGTGCCCCTCGTGAAATTCGGCGACGATCTCGAACCCTGCGCGTCGGTAAGCCCGGATGGCCGGTTGGTTAGCCTGAGCCACGTTCAACCCGATGTGATCGCAGTCGCGAATCAGTTCCATGCATAAGCGGGCGGTGACGCTTGTCGCCAGCCCGCGGCCGCGGGCGTCAGGGTGTGTGGCGACGTTGGCGATGGCGGCGACTCCGTATCGCGTGGAGCAGACGTGTACGCCGGCCGCGCTGATGATTTGACCGCCCTCTTCCACGCCAAAATACGGCCCTACGTCGAGCATGGAGGGGTAGAAGACGTTCGAGGCCTCCGACCCGGCGTACACGGCGCCGTAGAGCGCCTCCAGGCCAGGAACGTCATCGTGATCGAGCCGACGAACCCCTGATGTGTCTACTGATTCAAGCCGGGGCCGATCGCGGAGTGCCATCTTCCAGTGCGGAACCAGTGTGCCCACCTCGAACGCGCCGTCCAGCACGCCCAATGCTTCGGGCCCGAGGTGAACCTGCGTGTAATCAGGGAGCTCGCCAGCGATCGACGCCAGTAAGGCCGGCATCGCGTTGTTACGCGGTTCGCTTACCGCAAGGACCATGTGCGGGTCATAGAGCGAGAACACCAGGCAGATCGCCCTGACGTCACCGCCTTCGTCAAGAGCGCCGTACCAGCGGGTATGTGGCCAGAACCCGTCATCCAGGTCACCCAGGCTGTAGACGTGCGTATCCGGCCGCTGACGCAGGTAGGCCTCTATCTGGTTGCGGTCATGGATCCTGACGAATTCCATTTGCAGAACCCCCTGAACTGCGTCACCACCTACAAGTAGTCCGTCATGAGGCGGTCAATGCGCTCCGGGACGGTTGCTTCATCGACCCGGTCGAGCGACGCGACCCACCTCCAGACCTCCTCCCTCCCAGGGAGGAGGCAATGAACTGCCCCCTCCTAAATTAGGAGGGGCTAGGGGCTGGTTATTCGAACATCACCCCATCGTGACGACTATCTTTACCAGTCCATCTTCCCGCTCCCTGGCGGCCTTGAAGGCTTCGTCTATGTGGGAGAGGGGGAAGGAGTGCGTCACGACCTCTGACATGTCGATCATGCCGCCCTCGATCCACTTCAACGCCTGTCGAAAGCTTGAAAGCTCCAACTCGTCCTGCGCTCCTAGTGGGCTGTAGGCCGAGATGCGCTTGCGGAAAAAGGTGTCGAAGTCGAACGGGATCAGGTCGGCGGACTGCGGCACGCCGAACCATACGATCTGGCCATCCGGGCGAACCAACTCCAGCGCCTGGGCGTGGGTCTCCTTGGTTCCGATCGCTTCCACGACCACGTCTGCGCCCTCGCCTGTCAGCGCCAGGACAGCGCGCGTCGCGGCGGAGAAGGTGTCCCCGATGCGTTCGTCGGAGCCAAATCCAGCGCCTACTTCGAGCCGGTGAGCGATCGGTTCGATGGCGACGACGCGCTCGGCGCCGAGGTGCTTCAAGACGTAGTTCCAAAACAATCCGGCGGAACCCTGCCCCATCACGACGCAGGTCTGACCGAGCAGATTGGGCAGACGCTTTGCGGCGAAGATGACGGTGCCAAGCTGCTGCGCCATCAACAGGTGCTCCGGCGTCCGCGACGAGTCGGCCGGCAGGATGGTCAGGAAGTTAGCGCCGAGCGCCTGGTACTCGGCGAAGCAGAGGGAGTCCCAGATCGCCGGGGTGACCAGCACGCGGTCGCCCTCCCGCAGGTCCGTGCCGTTGGCGTCGACGATCGTGCCAATGCCCTCATGCCCGGGGTAGCCGGGCCGGAGCGGGTACTCCTCCACCAGCCAGCCGTAGTCGACGATGTGGAGGTCGCTGCCGCAGATGGACGCCAGTTCCATCTTTACGAGCGCCTGGCCGTCCGCGGGTGTCGGAATCGGGATTTCGATCAGGCGGACATCTGCCCGGGCGGCGGCCTGCATGGCGAGCATTGTGCCGATCAATGGGTTTCCTTTGAACTCTGTGAGGGAGGTCCTTCTTGCCTGGCTCTACTCGTAACCCGCCAACTGGTCTCCATGCGCAGTCCACATCTCGTCGAACATCTCGCGGATGCGGTCGAGCGGGATTGATGCCGCGGTCAGCGGGTCCACCATGGTGGCGTGCAGCGCCGCCTCGCGGTCTCGCTCAAGAACGGCCTGTACGGCGAGCTCCTGCACATTGATGTTGGTCCGGTTCAGCGCCGCGAGCTGTGCCGGGAGTGCGCCGACCGTCATCGGGTGGAGGCCGAGCCGGTCCACCAGGCACGGCACCTCGACACAGGCCTCCGGGGGCAGGTTAGATATCAGGCCGTCGTTCGGGACGTTGCCGTTGATCACCGTCGACTCGCCGGTCTCCATTGCGTCCATGATGCGGCAGGCGTACTCGTCGGACGGGGCGGCCGTCAGCGGCTCATCTCCCGCGACCTCGGAGCGCATGGTTTCAAAGTACGCCTCGTTCCGCTTTTCGAGCCGGGCGAGGTCCACCTCGATGGCGTTGAGGTTTAGCTTGTCCATCACCTCCGGATACTGGCGGAAGTACGGGACGTACTCCGACATGTGACGGGTCGACTCGGTAACGAAGTATCCGAACTGCCGCATCACCTCGAACCGCACCGGGTCCTGGGCGTGTGTCTCGGAGTCGTCCAGCGCGTCCCACAACGCGTCGTATGCGTCCTCGCCGTTCCGCTCAAAGCGCAGGAACCATGCCATGTGGTTGATGCCGGCGACCCAGGCGGTCACTTCCTCGCGCGGAGCGCCGATGTAGGCGGCGAGGTCCTGGGTGGTGCGTTGCACGCTGTGGCACAGCCCGACGACTTTGATATCGGCATCATCGTCGATCGCCCAGCAGGCCATCGCCATCGGGTTTGTGTACTGGAGCAGCCAGGCGTCCGGGCAGAGCGTCTCGATGTCGTGCGCTATGTCGAGCAGCACCGGGATGGTGCGCAGAGCCTTGAAGACACCACCCGGGCCGATCGTGTCCGCGACCGACTGGTCGACGCCGTACCGGAGCGGCACGCCCTGGTCGATCTCCAGGTCGTCGCCGACCCGGATGGTCGTGAGGACGTAATCGGCCCCGTCCAGCGCCTCCTTGCGGTCCTCCGTCGCCGTGACGCTCATGCCGGCGCCGGTGTCCCGTCCCAGCCGTTCCGCAAAGGGCGTGATGATGTCCAGCCGTTCCCGGTCGATGTCCATCAGGAAGACATCGGAATCGGCCAACGAGGGGGTGGACACGACGTCCTGCAACAGCCGCCGGGTGAAGACGACGCTGCCCGCGCCGATGATCGCTATTTTGGGCAAGTTGTTTTCTCCGTTTACGGGGTGGGAGCGAGTGGTCCCGTTTCCGAATGTGTATCACTGCGCGACCCGGCTCCAAACCCCGCATCAAGTGCGGGGCAGGCTCTCCTCCATCCCGGGGAGGAGGCTGTCGATCGCCCGCTCCTGATTTAAGAGGGGTTTGGGGGTGGTTTCACGCGCTTTCACACGGCGGGCTCACGGGTAGCGAGCCCGTGCGGACTATACTCGCCGCCATCCGATGCCGTAAGCGCAAGAAACGGAGGCAACGCCATGGCGCAGATGTACATGGGCGGCCGGTGGGTCGACGGCTCAGCGAGCGCACCCGTCACCAACCCGTTCGACGGGTCCACGATCGACACAGTGCCCCAGGCCACCATCGAGGAGATCGACCTTGCGGTGCAGTCCGCAAAACGCGGCTTCAAGCAGATGAAGGCGATCTCCGCGTTTGACCGGTACACGGCGTTGATGCGGACGGTCGAGCTGGTGCGGGAACGGCACGAGGATTTCGCCCGGACTATCCAGCAGGAAGAGGGCAAGACTATCGGCGAGGCGCGGGTGGAGGTAGACCGCTGCATCCAGACGTTGTCGTGGTCTGCGGAAGAGGCCAAGCGACTGTACGGCGAGACGATTCCGCTGGACGCTTCGCCCGGCAACGCGACCAAGTTCGGCTTCACGATCCGCGTCCCGGTGGGCGTCGTGGTGGCGATCAGCCCGTTCAACTTCCCGCTGAACCTCGTCGCACATAAGGTCGGACCGGCGCTCGCCGCCGGGAACGCTGTCGTGATCAAGCCCGCGTCCGACACCCCGCTATCGGCGATCAAGCTGACTCAGGCCCTGCTGGACGCGGGAATCCCGGACGAGGCGGTGCAGTGCGTGACCGGGTCCGGCGGCACGGTGGGCGACGCGCTCGTATCGCACCGGGATGTGCGCAAGGTGACCTTCACAGGCAGCCAGGAGGTGGGCGAGCACATAATGCATACCGCCGGCCTCAAGAAAGTGACGATGGAGCTCGGCTCAAACTCGCCGCTCATCGTGATGCCGGACGCCGACCTGGAAAAGGTGGCGGCGGCGACGGTGGCGAGCGGCTACTCGAACGCCGGGCAGGTGTGCATATCGACGCAGCGCGTGATCGTGGACACAAGCGTCTACGGTGATTACCTGGACGCGCTCAAACCCCAGGTCGAGGCGATCGCGACGGGAGACCCGTCGCTGGACTCCACCGGGATGGGGCCGATGGTCCGGGAGTCGGACGCTGTACGCGTCGGCGAGTGGGTCGGCGAGGCGGTCGCCGCCGGAGCGACGCTCGTAACCGGGGGAGACCGTGACGGGGCGTTGATGGCGCCGGCGATCGTCGCAGACGTGACGCGGGATATGCGCGTGGTGCGGGACGAACTGTTCGGGCCGGCGGTCGCGGTATCGCGTGCGGCGAACATCGACGAGGCGATCGCGCAGGCCAACGACACACGTTACGGACTGTCCGCTGCGATCTTCACCGAGAACATCGAGAACGCGATGCGGTTCGCCCTCGAGGTCGACTCCGGGAACCTGAACATCAACAGCGGCACCGGGTTCCGGGCGGACATGATGCCGTACGGCGGCCTTAAGGACTCCGGGCTGGGCAAGGAAGGCCCGCGTTACGCCATCGACGAGATGACGGAGCTCAAGATGGTCGTGTTCCACAGGTAAGCGAGAGGTCGACCGAATGGCTGAACCCGGCCGGGTGATCATCAGGAACTGCCACGTCATCGACGCGACCTCGCCCGAGCCGCGCGAGGCGACGGTCGTGATCGAAGGGTCACGAATTGTCGACGTGGTCCCGGCCGGGTCCCCGGTGTCCATCGGCTCGGCCGGCAGCGGCGAGGAGATCGATCTCGCGGGCGGGTGGCTGTTGCCGGGGCTCTGGGACGTTCATACGCATATCGGCCGCGGCATCCCGGACCCGGGGTGGCGGGACGAGACGATCGCCGAGCGCACGACGCGCGCCGGCCATGACTGCATGGACGCCCTGCGACTGGGCATCACGGGGATGCGGGTGGTCGGCGAGCGCGAGTACGTGGACGTGACGTGGAAACGAGCATTC
>JACZRO010000150.1 GCA_022574675.1 Chloroflexota bacterium | reverse complement strand
AGTTCAGTTAAACGCGCCGGCGCATCGACCTCGTGCGAAGGATCAATGGTCCCCGTGACCCCCTCGACCAGGACCCGCTCACCGGCCCCATCCCGGTCCAGTGGAAGGACGCCCTGTTGAGGCTTCGTACCGGCCGACGCGCGCCGGAAACGCAGCAGCGACCGTTTCACCGGATGCCCACAAATCTGCCCGGTGACAACCGGGCCACATCCACAGACGGCTCCCGGCCCGCCACCATCTCGGCGATCGTGCGGCCCATCGCCGGCCCCAGGAAGATGCCCTTGCGCCCGGAGCCGGATGCGATGAATACCCCGGCGTTACCGGGCGCCGGCCCGAGCACCGGCAGGCCGTCCGGCGCGACCGGGCGAAGGCACGCCGTGTGCTGCACCAGCTCGGCGTCCGCCATGTACGGGAGCACGGCCACGATCGACGCCATGATCGTGTCCCGGCCGGAAGGCGTCGGTCTCTCGTCGAACCCGACGTGCTCCTCCGTCGTTCCGCACCAGACCAGCCCGTCCGGCTTCGTCGTCGCGTAGTTGTGCGACCACGAAAGCGACACCGCCAGCGGCTCGCCCGGGGCCCGTAACCTGAGAATCTGGCCCTTGAGCGGCGAGATCGGGATGTCGATCCCCAGCCATTCGGTCGCCTTGCCCATCCACGGGCCCGCCGCCAGCACCACTGCGCTGGTTGCGATCTCCTCGCCGGACTCCAGGCGCACGCCGCAGACGTTGCCGCCCTGCCGGACCACGCCCGCCACCGTCGCGTTCCGCATCACCGCGCCTGATCGTTCAGCGGCCTGCCAGAGCGCCAGCGTGAACCGGTACGGCTCGACCTCGCTCGCGCGGTCCGCGAACAGGCCGGCGATCACGGACGGGCCGACCCGCGGCTCCAGGGCCCTCACAGACTTCTCGTCGTGCCATGTGACCTCGCCGTCGTAATGCTGCCGTAGCCAGTCATGCGCCCGGCGCAGCTCGTCTACCTCGATCGTAGAGGTCGCGAGCGTGAGCGACGTCTTTCTGCGATGCTCGTACTCGACCCCGCTCTCGCCGGGCAACCGTTCCGCAAGCTCGACGTGGATCGCCTCGGCGGCGTTCGAAAGCGCCAGCACAGGGTCGTCTTCGATGATGCCCATGATCGGCGACAACCCGCCGTAAGCGAAGCCGGACGCGTGGCTCGCGATCGAGTCCCGCTCGATCAGCGTCACCGAGTAACCGTCTCGCGCCAGGAAGTACGCCGTGGCGCAGCCAACGACACCGCCGCCGACCACGATTACGTCTGGCACGTTCGGCGAATCACGGCCGCTCAAGATCGATCTCCTCGAATATCAATTGGGGAACGTATCGGGGGCGCAGTGGCCGCGATAAGCGCTGGGTCCCTGGCCGGGTTCCTACCGGGTGCGGAAGCTGGCGTAACTCGCGGCGGCGTCATCTGAGCGACTCGTCCGACGGGCGACGCCGCTGTCGATCGCCGCCTGCGCCGTCGCCGCCGCCACGCGAGTGACCACGTTGGCGTCAAACACGCTCGGGATCACGAAGTCCGGTCCGAGGCTTTCTTCCGGGATGACAGACGCCAGCGCCCGCGCCGCGGCGAGCTTCATCTCATCGTTAATCTCGGAGGCCCGCACGTCGAATATTCCGCGGAAAAGCCCCGGGAACCCGAGCGAGTTGTTGATCTGGTTCGGGTAATCGGAACGACCGGTTGCGATCACCGTCACGTTGTCGGGCAGATCTTCCGGCGCGATCTCCGGCGTCGGGTTGGCCAGGGCGAAGACGATGGCGTCGTCGGCCATACCCGCAATGTCTTCAGTGGTCACCAGTCCCGGCCCGGAAAGTCCCAGGAACACGTCGGCGCCCTTGAGCGCCTCCGCGAGCGAGCCGCTCTCGTTATTCGGGTTCGTGTTGTCTGCGAACCACTTCTTGAAGCGGTTGTCGGAATAGTCGCGGTTACGCGACAGGGCGCCCTGGCGGTCGAACCCGACGATGTTCTTTACGCCGTGGCTCATCATCATCTTTGCGCAGGCCGTGCCCGATGCGCCGACGCCCAGCAGGACCACCTTGGTGTCCTCCGGCTGCCTGCCCGTTACCGCAAGGGCGTTGATCAAACCGGCCAGCATCACGACTGCGGTGCCGTGCTGGTCGTCGTGGAACACCGGTATGTCGAGCTCCGCCTTCAGTCGCTCCTCGATCTCGAAACAGCGCGGCGCAGAAATATCCTCGAGGTTGATGCCGCCGAACCCAGGTGCGATCGCCTTGACGATGGTCACGATCTCGTCGACGTCCTGGGTGTCCAGGCAGATCGGCCAGGCGTCCACGCCGGACAGCTCCTTGAACAGCAACGCCTTGCCCTCCATGACGGGCATGGCGGCCTTGGGACCGATATCTCCGAGCCCGAGCACGGCGCTCCCGTCCGTCACCACGGCGACGGTATTCGCCTTGCCCGTCAGCGCCCATACCGCCTCCGGGTCTTCGTAGATCGCCATGCAGACGCGTGCTACGCCCGGCGTGTAGGCCTTGGACATGTCCTCGCGCGTCTTCGCAGGGACCTTGCTCCGCATCTCGATCTTGCCACCGAGATGGAACAGGAACGTGGCGTCGGACACGCTGCGGATCACCACGCCTTCGATCTTCCCGACGGCCTCGATGATGTCCTGGCCGTGCTCAATCCCGGAGGCGTAGACGGTCAGGTCCCGGACCATCTTCTGATCCGTGGCGGTAATCACGTCGATCCCGGCCATGTTGCCGCCGCACTCGCCGATGCGGGTCGTGATCTTGCCCAGCATGCCCGGCGAGTTCTGGTACTCGCATCGGATCGTCAGGCTATACGCGGGGCCGGTGCTGACCATCTGGATTACCTCTGTCGGACTCTCCCCCGGAAGGGGGATGAACTGCGGCCGCGGACGATATGCGGGATCGCGGTGATCGTAACCGGGCGGTCCGATCTTACTCTCGCATGGGATCGCTGCGGCACGTTCTGCGCATACGGATTCCGCGCTATCCGGGCGCGGCCAATCCGGCAGGCGGTAGGATATAAACACCCCGGGATCGACCGGGCGCCGGGCGGAAATCTGGACCGCGCCGGACCGAGACGGAACCACACGTATTTTCCACGAACTCCCACGAACTCCAAGGAGGACCGATGACCCAGCCGGCCAAATCACCGCCCACACCTCGCGGTCGCTTCACCACTGCGGAGATCACCCGCCGGGAAGACTTCACCGAGGATCTATGGAGGATCTGGCTCAAACCCGAGCAGAGTTTCCTGTTCAAACCCGGCCAGTACTGCACCATCGGCTACGAGGGCATCGAACGCGCTTACTCGATCGTGTCCTCGCCGCGCGAGAAGGAGATCGAGCTCTTCATCGAGCTGGTGCCGCCTCCGGACGGCGTCCTCACCCCGCTCCTTTACGACCTCCATCCAGGGGACAGCGTCACACTGCGGCCGCGCGCCAAGGGAATCTTCGTACTGAAGCCGGAGGTGAAGAACCACCTGTTCATGGCCACGGTGACAGGGATCGTGCCCTACGTGAGCATCCTCCGATACCATCTGGAAACCCTGCAGGGGATAGACAACGCCCCGGGGTTACAACCCCCCGGCGATTTCAACTTCTTCGTACTTGAAGGCGCCAGCTACACACACGAGTTTGGCTACGACGACGAGCTGGCGCGACTGGCGCGCGATCACGACTATATCCACTTCGTCCCGACCATCAGCAGGCCCGACGACGAAAAAAACGCTTCCTGGACCGGGGAAACGGGACGCGTCAACATGCTGACCGAGAAGTACATAGACCGCTACGGCCTCTCCCCGGACGACACGATCGTGTACGCCTGCGGCCACCCCCAGATGATCGAAGACGTGAAACGCCGGCTGGACGGCACGGGCTTCCGCGTCGAGGAAGAGCGCTTCTGGAAGGAAGACTGATCGAGTCCCCGCACCCTGGAACCCGGAGAGCCGGATCGAAAATTCACCGTCCAGGTAGATACGCCAACTGGAGAAATTAATGGCTGACGAAAAACGAATCGGCATCATCGGGCTCGGGATTATGGGCAAGCCGATGGCCCGGAACCTGATGACCGCCGGATACGAGGTGGCCGTCTACGACCTGTTCCCGGAACCGGTGGAAGAGCTGGTCACAGATGGAGCGATCCTCGCCACGTCGCCCGCCGATGTCGCCTCCAAGTCGGACCTCACCGTGATCATGGTCCAGAACTCGCCACAGTCGATGACCGCGATTCTCGGCGAGGACGGCGTCGTGGTCGGCGCAGACAAGGGCCAGCTCGTCGTCGACATGAGCTCCATCGCCCCACTCATCTCGCAACAGATCGGCAAGGAGCTGGACGCGGCGGGCATCGATTTCCTGGACGCCCCGGTCTCCGGCGGCGAGCCCGGCGCGGTCGCCGGCACCCTTGCGATCATGGTCGGCGGGACGCGGGCGGCGTTCGATCGCGCGGCGCCGATTTTCGACGCCACGGGCGCATCGGCCGTGTTGTGCGGACCCGTGGGCGCCGGGGGCTTCACCAAGCTCGCCAACCAGATTTGCGTCGCCGCCAACATCAACGGCCTGGCGGAGGCGCTCGTCCTCACAAGCAAGGCCGGGCTGGACCCGGAGACCGTGTTCAACGCCATAAAGGGCGGGCTCGCCGGCTCGAACGTCATGAACGCGAAGGCCCCGATGATGTTCGCCCGCAACTTCCAGGCCGGTTTCCGGATCGAACTGCACCTGAAAGATATGAACAACGTGATGGACACGGCGCAGCAGATGGGCGTGCCGCTCCAGATGAGCGCCCAGCTCCAGCAGGTGCTCCAGGCGCTATGCAACGAGGGCAACGGTACCGACGACCACGCCGGCATCCTCAAGTACGTGGAGGCGCTGGCAAAGGTCGAAGTCAAGAAGTAAGCGCCAAACCACCCCGGAAATTCCAGGATCCCCATGACCGCCGCCGTTGATCCGGCGGCGGTTTCGCGCCGCCTTCGCACGCCGGGCCCTGAACAATTCTGGTCGCTGACGGACTACACATCAACGCGCAGCGGCGGGCCCTGGTCCGCCCGGCGGCGTGTGGCTATACGCCCCTACAATGCGATGCCATTTAACAGGCCATCATCGAGCACACGGAGACCTATCCCGCATGACCAGCCCCCGCATGAAGATTACGGACATCAGGTCGAGAAACCTCAGGGTCGTCAAAGAGGTCGGCGAGCTGGAGCCCGCCTGGAGCGTGGGCACCATGTCCCAGTTCCGAATCGGAGGCGGCTCGTTCGTGGAAGTCCACACGGACCAGGGACTGACCGGAATCGGCCCGGCGGTAGACCCCTCGTACATCCCCGCGATCAAGGAGTACCTGGTCGGCAAGGACCCGTTCGATATCGAAACCCATGACGCCGCGATGCGCTACTACATCAGGGCCGCCGCGTACCGGGGGCTGGCCGGTATCGATATCGCACTCTGGGACCTTGTCGGCAAGGCCGCGGGACAGCCTCTGTACAAGCTATGGGGCGGCGGGAAGGACCGCGTGATCCCCTATGCCAGCATGTTCCTGCTCTCGACACCGGAAGAAAGGGCGGAGATGGCGACCCGGCTCGCCGACGAGGGCTGGAAGGCGATCAAGCTCCGCCTCCACCACGAGACGATAGCCGAAGACATCCGCACCTTCGAGATGGTCCAGGACGCCGTCGGAGACCGCATGACGGTAATGGCGGACGCCAATCAGGCGCAGTCATCGGGGACATGGCAGCCCGGCGTCCAGTGGGACTTCCAGCGAGCGATGGAGACGGCGATGGCGCTCGACGCGATGGGCTGCTACTGGCTTGAAGAGCCGCGCCTGCGCTATGCATACAGGGAGCTCGCCGCCATTAACGGCGCAGTCGCCATGCCGCTCGCCGGCGGTGAGAACAACGTCGGCCTCCACGAGTTTGTGGACATGCTGGAGCAGAACGTATACGACGTCTTGCAGCCTGAAGGCATGGTGCTGAGTGGAGTCACGACGCTCCGGAAGATCGGTGTCCTGGCCCAGGCTCACGGCAAACAAATCGTGCCGCACCACGGCGGAGGCAACATCGGCGTGATCGCCCACCTGCACCTGGTCGCCTCGTGGCCGCACGCCCCGTTCATGGAACTGCTAAACGACCCGCCCATCGGCGACTACCGGAACGGCTTCTCCATCATGGGCAACCACCCGGTCGTAGAAGACGGCTACATGGCCGTCCCACAGGGCCCCGGCCTGGGCGTGGAGATAGACCCGGACCTGATCCTGGACGATTAGCGGGTGCCAATCTCATTCAGCGCATCTCACCAGTCGCGGCCGTTTCCCGGAGGACCATCGTCCCAAAGATCATCGCCCTCGACGACATCAAAAAGCACTGGCGAGGAATGTTGATCCATATACCGATGGTCGTCCTCGGTCAACGTCCCAGTGGTAGCAACTGTGAAGGTCCTACAGTCAAGGCGCTCGCTCAGTT
>JACZRO010000020.1 GCA_022574675.1 Chloroflexota bacterium | reverse complement strand
TCGACCCCGAAGACGGAAGGGTGACCGTGGGCTTTGCCGAGCGACTGTTGCGACGCCGGCTCGCCTGCAGCGGCGTCACATGGATCGCCGGGGCGACCCCGCCGGACGGCGTTCGGGTCGAGGCGCGCATCAGGTACCACGGCACCGACATCCCGGCCATTGTCCGGCCGGACGGCGACCGCGCGGTGGTCGAGTTCGAGTCGCCGCAGCGGGCCATAACGCCCGGCCAGGCGGTGGTGTTCTACGACGGCGAGCAGGTTCTGGGAGGCGGCATGATTGAGGCCGCGTTGCCGGATCTCGCCCGCGCGCCGGCCGCCTTAACTTCGTAGTTCCAGAAGGACGCCGGAGCGCCGCTTTCTCCCGTAGGATTCTGAGTTGTCGGCGCCGATGACGCGGGGTAGCCTGCGTCCACTGTCGATTATTGCTAGCCGGGGGACGTAATTCGCATGGACCACAGGGAAGTCGCACGCAACGGCCTTGAAGAGTATCTGACCGGACTGAAGGCGACGGTGGACGGGCTGACGCCGGTGGAGCTTTACTGGCAGCCCTCTCCGGCCTCCAACCACATCGCATGGCTCGTCTGGCACATGGCCCGGGTGGAAGACAACTGGTACAACCGGTACATCGGGCAAGACGAACCGGTGTGGATCGCGGGCGAGTTCTGCACCCGTTTCCGGATGACTGCCGAGCGAGGCGGGTATGGCGACACTGCCGAGGACGTGGCAGATTTCCCGAAGCTGTCCATTGAAGACCTGTTCGAGTACTTCGACGCGGTTCGCAGCAAGTCGCTGGTGGTTCTCGATGGCGTTACCGCCGCGGACCTGGAGCTGACGCGACCGGGTCGCGACAACCCGCCCAAGATCGCCTGGGTCCTGCCACACGTTCTGGTGGAGCAGGGCCAGCACCTCGGCCAGGTCTCGTATCTGCGGGGCATGTTGAGGGGGCTCGGAAACTAGGCTGTCTTCGGCCCGGGCGAAGTGACGCAGTTGGGCGTCAAAGCGCACGGGCGGGTAACTGCATGTTCCCCGGCGTTTTCGAAGGGCGGGCGTATTGCTGCCCGATACGCCCCCGGGCTTGTGTGACGCTCCCCGGGGAACGGGTATGCTCCCGGCCATCCATCATCACGCCCGGGATCAGGGCAAGCCACGAGGTCCGGCATACCGGTGACTACAGCGTCTAAACGCACCCTCCCCGACGACTCCTTCGAGCTCGCTCTCAGAGAGCAGGGTTACCGCGCCGCGGCCGGTGTCGATGAAGTGGGGCGCGGAACGCTCGCCGGCCCTGTCGTGGCCGGGGCCGTCATCCTGCCGTTCGATTTGCCGGAGGACGGCCTCCACCTCATCAGGGATAGCAAACAACTCACACCTGACCAGCGTGACACGGCCGCCGCATACATTGAACGGCACGCTGTCGGGTTTGCCTGCGGAGCCGCCGACGCAGCGGAGATCGACCGTATCGGCATAGTGGCAGCTACACGAAACGCGATGGCCCGGGCGGTAGACCTGCTGGAACCGGCGACCGATCATCTGCTGATCGACGCCCTGGACCTGCCGGGGATAGCGCTGCCGCAGATATCGATGGTGAAGGGTGACGCCCGCTGCCGCAGCATCGCCGCCGCGTCCATCATCGCCAAGGTCACGCGCGACAGGCTCATGGCCACGGTCTGGGAGGCGCGTTTTCCCGGCTACGGCTTCGCAGCGCACAAGGGATACGGCACGGCAACCCATCTTCGCGCGCTGCGAGAGCTTGGTCCCATCGCCGGGCACCGCCTGACATTCGCCCCGGTGCGGGAAGCGATGGCGATCCACGGAACCCCGGCCGGAACCGCGTGATGTTCCCCGATCCCGAAAGTTCTGGGCGCTCTGGGCGCTCCGATGGCGGACGTGGAGAACTGGGACGGCTAGGTGAAGAGATCGCCGCTGAACGGCTGGCTTCTCGTGGTTACCGCATCATCGAACGTAACTTCCGAACGCGCGAGGGCGAGGTTGACCTGATCGCGTGGGACGGCCCGGTTCTGGTGTTCGTCGAGGTGAAATCACGGCGGGGCAGGGCGTACGGACTGCCGGAGGAATCGATCACCCCCACCAAGTCGGAACGGCTCATCGCCGTCGCGTACGCGTATTTGCAGGCGATGGAGTCGCCGCCGGAAGACTGGCGGATCGACGCCGTCGCGATCGAGTTCGGTATCGGGATGACGGTGCGGCGGTTCGAGTTAATTCAGTCCGCGGTAGAAGGCGGCTAACCGGCGCCGCCCGCTTTCGACGTGGAATCGTTTATTCATCGTCGCCGGGGCGAGGAAGCCCCGGCTCTACGGAACCGTAAGCGGCAAGGACGGGCCCTGGAGTCAGGACAAGTTAGAACACCGCCACCGGGTTGACCGGTGAGCCGGTCACGTGCTTGAGCCGCAGGGGCAGGATGTTGATCAAGAACTCCCAGCGACCGCGTCGTGCGCATTCCTCTGCCAGGTCGTCGAGCCATGCGTTGTCGAGGATCCATCCGCCCATAGCCGGGATGAACACCTGGTGCACCGGGTTGGTGAAAATCTCGGATCGGGTGGGCGTGACGTCGTTCCCGGTGTCGGAGCCCATCACGGCGATGTCGCGTTCCTTGAAGAAGGGGAGCAACTCCGGCAGCGGTCCGGAAGAGCCGGCGATGTTGGAGTCGACGGGACCGCTTCGCTCCCGCTCACCGAACTGACCGGTGCGCAGCAGCAGTACGTCGCCCTTGCCGACCTTGAATCCGCACTCCCGCTCAGCTTTCTCGATATCCGCCACGCCGACGCCGTCCCCGCGCGCTATGAAATCGACACCGCGCATGCGCGCCGCATCCACCAGCACGCCGCGCGTGATGATCCCTTTGTATGTGACGGTTATGTCGCCCTGGGTGGCGCCCTCGCGCATCTTCACCGCCGAAGACGGGCGGCCGTTGTACAGGTAACCGTCCCACATGAAGTGGGCGTGGCTGTCGATGTGCGTGACGGTGTGGCCGTGGAAGATCAGTCCGAAGAAGTCCATGGCCACCTGCCGGCCCGGGCCGTCACCCGGCCGATACGCCTCCCCGGCGCCGATCATGAAGTGGACGGGTGGGCGCGGGACGTCCGGCGCCGCCTCGTTGAACACGAGTGGGGCCGCGCAACTGACGGACAGGCCGTCCTCGACCAGCGCAAGGGCGCGTTTGGTCAGCTCGGGCGACAGATTGTTGAGCGTCCCGAGTTCGTCGTCGTCTCCCCAGCGTCCCCAGTTGGAGAGCGTGTCGATCCATCCAAGTAGCTGTTGCTCGTCGACGCTGTAATCTGGCATTTCAAGACAGTCCGATACGGGGGTTCCGGTGAGGTTCATTTGCCGGGATGACGGTGGCCCGCGAGGCGCCGTTTTCGCGGCCGGCACATGCTACACTCCCGGCCCTTCGTCGCGATCTCGGATTTCGTTCGTAACTCCTGCCCCGAACAGGTACTTTTTGGAGATACCCGGGATAGGTACGTTGGAGAGGTACTTGCCAGACAGGGGACCAGCAAACGCCCGTAACCGGCTCCGAGACCGGCAACGCGGCCGGCTACGCGGCCTGTACGTGATCGTCGACCCGGAGCACACGGACGGACGTTCAGCGGAGGACGTGGCGCGGGCCGCCCTGGATGGCGGGGCGACCGTTATCCAGCTTCGCGACAAGGTTTCCGACAAGGGGCCGATGCTGGAGACGGCGGTGCGGATCAATGAGCTTTGCCACGCCGCCGGGGCGCTGTTCTTCATGAACGACCACGCCGACGTGGCGCTCCTCAGTGGGGCGGACGGCCTGCATGTCGGACAGACCGATCTGCCGGTGGCAGCGGCGCGCCGGGTGCTGTCCGAGGGACAGATGATCGGGACGTCCAACCATCAAGTCCAGGAGGCGCTGATCTCGCTGGCCGACGACGTGGATTACATCGCCGTCGGAGCGATCTACGGGACGGGCACCAAGGAAGTGACGGTCTCCGCCGGGTTGGAGACCCTGGCCCGGATCAGGGCCGAAGTTGACTGCCCGATCGCTGCGATCGGCGGCATAAACGCGTCGAACGTGGCCGCGGTCGTCGAGGCGGGCGCCGACATGGTGTGCGTTATCAGCGCCGTTTGCCGCGCGGCTGACCCTGCGAGCGCGACGCGCGAGCTTGTCGAACTGATCGACCGGGTCCGTTCCTGAAGATAACTTCCAGCATCCCCGGTCGTTTGCAGGAGATCGGCAAAACCGGGCGCGCACCGTGAGGGCGACACATGCGGCGTCGCGCAGGGCGATCCAGATGTCGCTCCGCCAACTGCCGTGGGAGAGTCGGCTGGCCGAGCCTGAGGGGCGATCCCCGGAACGTTGATCGCCGGAACGTTGATCCAAGGGTTGATACGGGGCTGATCAGAGGTTTTCTCGAGGGGTCTGCAAATCGTTCACGCGACGATGAGTGGCCGACCGTAAACGGCAAATAACTGTCGTCCCCCGGCGTGGGGCGCGTTCCCCGCGGCTCGCTATTCATTCTGTTACGGTTGGGCCGTCTGAAAAACCTGCCTGCGTTCCCCCCAAAAGGCGCGAAGGCACCACGTCCAGGGGGACTTATGCGGAAAAAATGGGTATTCCTGATTCTGGCCAGCATCGCCGCCTTATTTATCCTGGCGGCATGTGGCGGCGATGACGATGGCGACGGCGGCGGGGATTCGAACCCTGGCGGGATAACCGCCGTGGAGGCCGAGACACGTGTCCTTGCGCTTCTTGAGGCCGGTGGATGCGACACGCCTCAACCGCAGAGTTTCAGGGACACCACGGCCGAGGGCGGCAAGTGGAAATTGAAAGCTTCCATCGGTCTGTCATCGTTCAAGTGGACGTACGATCCGGTGGCAAACACGGTGGTTGAAGCCGACGGGAAGTGTGCTTCCGCCAAGTAGTTTTCGTTGTTGGTCGGGGTTGACTCCTTGTTGTCCCGGGTGTCCACCCCTGCCCCGGTCTCCCCGGGCGGATGGCCCGTTGCGGCAGCCGGCGGCGGCGCCCGTAGGGTGTGAGGACGGACCGGTCCTTCGAGAGCCTCAGGACGCGGGCGTATCGTGCGGGTGGTCAGTTGCGGCGACCGGCGGCGGCGTCCGTATGTGTCGGTTGTACCCGGCCCCCCGGGCGGATACCAATCCGCCCCTACAGGTTGCCGAGTGATCGACCGTCGTCGAGCGCTGTGAGGCGCTCGGGCAGGGTTTGAGGACTTGTCAGGTACGGGATTGCCGGCGGTTGCGCGCCCACGGTGTTCTGGCTTTCGGATGGACGGTGGAAGGTTGTGGGCGCAGGAATCGAGGGTGATTTCGTGCAGAGTGTGGTGGTGAAGGTCCCTCGGCTACGCCCGGGATGACATGACGCGAAAGGGCGGATGGGCCGGGTCGCGGTGACTGCGGATATTGGCAGCGGGCCCTGAATTTCATTGACCCTCCGGCGGGGTGGGTGATAGCGTCATGTGCTGGAAATCACAAACGCTCCAGTACGGTGACGCGTTTCGATCCCTCGCCGGATTGCCGGCGCTGGATGTTTCATGAATTTTCGGGGGCGGTCTTCGTTCGCCTTCGGCCGTTGTTAAGGGGAATGACATTTGGAGCCGATGAAAGAAGCTTCCGAGTTTCTCTGGTTCGCCATCGTCGCCGGGCTAATAGGGCTGGTGGCCGCCGCCATAACGGCGGTCGGGGTGCTGCGCAAGGACCAGGGGCCGGAAAACATCCGGGAGATTGGCGAGCTGATCAGGGAGGGCGCTAACGCCTTCCTGAAACGTGAGTACATGATCCTGTCGGTCTTCGTCGTCGTGGTCGCAGTGATCATTGCCGTGTTTGTTGACTACAACGTCCTCAACAACGACAGGATCGAACAACTGAACGACATCGCACGCGACGTCGGCGTGGACGCCGAGGGGCCGTGGACCGCGCTTGCGTACCTTCTCGGCGCCATCGGCTCCGGGCTGGCCGGATACATCGGCATGAGCATCGCGGTGCGGGCCAATACGCGCACCGCCACGGCGGCGCAGCAAGGCCTGAACCCGGCGCTGCGTGTGGCGTTTGGCAGCGGCACCGTGATGGGGCTAACCGTCACGGGCATCGGACTGCTCGGCATCACGGCCCTGTGGGTCATCTTCCGGGACCCGAACATCGTCGCCGGCTTTGCCTTCGGTGCATCCTCGATAGCGCTGTTCGCACGGGTCGGCGGGGGCATTTACACCAAGGCGGCGGACGTCGGCGCGGACCTTGTCGGCAAGATCGAGGTGGGAATCCCTGAGGACGATCCCCGCAACCCGGCCACGATCGCAGACAACGTGGGTGACAACGTCGGCGACGTCGCAGGGATGGGCGCCGACCTGTTCGAGTCTTACGTCGGGGCGATGATCGCCTCGCTGGCTCTGGCCGCGATCGGCGCCGGATTCTTCGCTCTTGAGCCGGGGGGATTCGATTCTTCCTTACTGGTACTTCCGATGGCGATCGCGGGTATCGGCATCATCGCTTCGATAATCGGCACTTTTCTGGTGCGCACCGGGCCCGACGCCACGATGGGCCGTCTCCTCTGGTCGCTCCGGACCGGCATCTTCGGCGCCGGGATCCTGGCGCTCGCCGCCACGGCGCTGCTCATAAAGGCGCTCGACCTGCCATTTGACCTGTTCTGGGTCGTGGTCACGGGCCTCGTTGTGGGGCAGGTGATCGGCACCGCCACCGAGTACTTCACCTCATACGAAAACAAACCGACCCAGTGGATCGCGGAGCAGTCGGAGACCGGGGCCGGGTCGGTGATCATCGCCGGCATTGCGATGGGCCTTCTCAGCACCGTAATCCCGGCGTTCGCCATCGTGGCCGGCATCCTCATCGCTGACTGGCTGGCCGGGCTGTACGGTGTCGCCCTGGCCGCAGTGGGGATGCTCTCCACGCTCGGCATCACGCTGGCGACGGACGCCTACGGACCGGTCGCCGACAACGCCGGCGGCATCGCCGAGCAGGGACACATGGATCCGAAGGTACGCGAGCGCACGGACGCCCTGGACGCCCTGGGCAACACTACGGCGGCGACCGGCAAGGGTTTCGCCATCGGATCTGCGGTCCTGACGGCGCTGGCCCTGATGGTGGCGTACACGACCGTGACCGGGCTCGCAACGCTCGGCCCCGATGGCGGGCTGGTGATAACGGGTCTGTCGATCATCGATCCGCAGGTGCTGATCGGCATGATCCTGGGCGGAATGTTGCCGTTTTTGTTCGCAGCGCTCACGATGCAGGCCGTCGGAACGGCGGCGAACGCCATGATCGTAGAGGTGCGGCGACAGTTCCGGGAGATCCCCGGGTTGCGCGAGGGCAGGGAAGGCGTGAAGCCGGACGCCGCACGCGCCGTGGACATCAGCACGCAGGGCGCGCTCAAGGCCATGATCCTGCCCGGGATGATCGCGGTCGTGTCGCCGATCGCGGTGGGCGCGCTGATCTCCGCCGAGGCGCTGGCGGGATTGCTGATCGGGTCGATCGTGTCCGGCTTCTTGCTGGCGGTCTTCATGGCTAACGCCGGCGGTGCGTGGGACAACGCCAAGAAGTATGTTGAGCTTGGCCACCACGGCGGCAAGGGCTCAGATCAACACGCTGCGGCGGTCATCGGCGACACCGTTGGCGACCCGTTCAAGGACACGTCGGGCCCATCGATCAACATCCTGTTGAAATTGATGGCGGTCATATCGGTCATCTTCGGCCCGCTGTTTATCTAGGGACGCAGAGCGATTTACGAACGGGGCGGCGCACTTCCAGCCCGTCCCGTTTTAATTTCTGCATCCCGGGACATGTACGCATCGGAACGAATCGTCACACCGGAGACAACGGCCTTCCGCTGTCGTCCAGATCCTTCCGCAGACGGGAAAAGGCCTGCCCGTTGTCGACCGGCGAGATTCTTCGTCCGCTGGACTGAGAATGACAGGGTCCGTCGGGTCGACGTTCACCAGTACGGTTTAGCCGGGTGTCCCGGGTGGGACGATCCCTGGCCCGATCTGGACGGCCCGCGCGCGAACCGGAGAGATGTTCGTTTGGGGACATATTCATGCGGCGGCCGATGTTTGAGTACCGCCGTGGCGACTGGTCGCATCTCAAACGCGAGAAATATCAGGCAACTGTCAGCACGAACGGGGAGACGACTTGAGAAGCGACCGAAAAACGGGCGGTACCCGGGCGATGGTCCCCAGGTCGTGGCCAGCCTCAGCAGTGTGGGCCGTAGTCGTCGTGGGCGTCATGCTCACGTTCGCGGTGATCGTCAACTCGTTCATACCGAATCGAGCGATCCACTGGGACTGGGTGGCGGCCATGATGGTGTTCGGGTCGGCCGGCGTCACCTGGGCACGGCGCCGGGGCATCATTTAGTATCCTCGCGCCGCCTCCAATGGTCCTAACACGGACCGGCGAAGGCTGGCCCGATGGTGCCGCGATGCGTGAGAGTGACTCCGGCACACGTGACCAACACCCCGGAGGGACTGCTTGCGACCAATAGCGGACGTTGCATCCGATCTCGGATTATCTGCGAACGACATCGAGTTGTACGGGCGCGATATGGCCAAGATCCCGCTGGACTCTATTCCTTCTAACAGCGCTGTGGCGGGCAACGGTCGCGGCAAGCTGATCGTAGTTACGGCGATCACGCCTACCCCGGCGGGCGAGGGCAAGTCCACGACGGCGGTCGGGCTCGTGCAGGGCCTGGCGAAGATCGGCAAGCGACCGGCGCTCACCATCCGTCAGCCGTCACTGGGCCCGGTGTTCGGGCAGAAGGGCGGCGGCACAGGCGGTGGGAGGGCGACGGTGCAGCCGGCGGAGGAGATTAATCTCCACCTGACCGGCGACTTCCACGCCATCGAGTCGGCCCATAACCTGCTGTCGGCGATGACAGACAACGTGGTGTACCGGCACCAGATTGATGGCTTCGAGGCTGACGGCATCACGTGGCGGCGTGTCACGGACGCCGAGGACCGGGCGCTGCGCAACGTTGCGGTGGGGTTGAACGGTGATGGTCCGATGCGGCAGACCGGGTTCGACATCAGCGCCGCGTCGGAGATCATGGCGATCCTGGCGCTTGCCGACGGATACGAAGACCTGCGCGATCGGCTGAGCAAGGTCGTCGTGGGCTGGACCAGGGACCGGACGCCGGTCTCCGCTGAGCAGATCGGCGCCGTCGGATCGATGATGGCTCTACTGCGGGACGCGCTGAAGCCGAATCTGTGTCAGACGTTGGAGGGGCAGCCGGCGCTGGTCCACATGGGCCCGTTTGGCAACATCGCCCACGGTTGCAGCTCGATCCTTGCGGACCGTCTCGCGGTCGCATCGGCGGAGTACGTCGTGACGGAGGCGGGATTTGGCGCGGACCTGGGATTCGAGAAATTCATGGATATCAAGGTCCGGCAGGGTGGCCCGGAGCCGGATGCGGCGGTTGTCGTGTGCACAGTACGCGGGCTGAAGTATCACGGCGGCGCCGCCCTGAAAGAGCTGGCAGTCCCGGACGCCGATGCGGTAAATACCGGGCTCGCAAACCTGCGGAACGCCATCCGAATCGTCAACATGTTCGGGCTGCAGGCCGTCGTCGCCATAAACCGGTTTCCGGAGGACACCCGGGAAGAGCTGAAAGCGGTCAAGTCCGCCGCTGTCGAGGCGGGCGCGCAGGCCGTCGTCGAGGCTAACGGATTCGCAGAGGGTGGCGATGGGATGAAGGAGCTGGCGGAGGCTGTTGTGGCGGTAGCGGATCGCGGGTCCAACGTATCTTTCATCTACCAGGAGGAAGACTCGATCATCGACAAGGTCGAGTTGATGGCCGACCGGCTCTACGGGGCGGAGCGTGTGCAGTGGGGCCGCATGACGCGTACGACGGCGCGCAGGTTTGAGGCGAACGGGTGGAACTTCCCGATCTGCATGGCCAAGACCCACCTTTCGGTCTCGGCCGACGCCCGGCTTCGCAACGTACCCGCCGGCCACGTCTTCCCGATACAGGAACTACGTGTATCTGCGGGGGCGCGGCAGATTGTCACGCTTGCTGGTGACATAATGACCCTGCCGGGATTACCGTCCAGGCCCAATGCGCTGGACATCGATCTGGACGAGAATGGTCAGATCGTCGGCGTGCTGGGGACTTAAATCTCCAGATCATCCACACGCCGGCCGGCCCGAAGCACAACACCGACGTATTGCACCGCCAGGCCGATGACGACTTCTGTAGCCACCGAAGCCCCGATCGACGTTAACGGGGTCACCGTACCGAACCGTCCCGGCGGACGGGTACTGGAGGTGCTGCGCGACGCCGGCGCAAACGTGCCGACGCTCTGCTACGACGACCGGCTGGAACCGCAGGGCACCTGCCGCATGTGCCTGGTCGAGGTCGAGATCGACGGCCGGACAGAGACGGTCGCCTCCTGCACCGCCTTCTCGGAGCCGGGCATGACGGTCCGCACCCACACAGACGAGATCGTCGAGTACCGCAAGACGCTGCTCGAGATGCTTCTCTCGGAGATCGACGATCCGTCGAAAGACGGCCCGCGTAGCGCCCTGGGCGACTATGAGTTCCAGGACGCTGTGCGCGAGTACGGCGCACGGCCCGACGCGTTTCCGCCTCTGGAACGCCGGGAAAAGGTCGACGACCCTAACCCGTTCATCGCACGCGACTACGACCTGTGCATCGCCTGCTTCCGCTGCACCAACATCTGCAACGACTGGGAGCAGGTGGCCGCCATCACGGTCTCCGGTCGCGGGCAGGACTCGAAGATATTCAGCCACTTCAACAACATGTTGCTGGAGAGCCCGTGCACCTTCTGCGGCCAGTGCGTCAACACCTGTCCGACCGGCGCCCTCACCAACCGGAAACTGGTCGACGCGCTTGCGCCTCTTGCGCCCGCGGCGCGCCCCGAACAATTGGGCGAACAAGTGGAAATGAAAACGCCGGACAGTTGGGCGGGGGGCGCGAGCAAGAAGAGGCCTCAGAGCATCCCCGGCCCATCGGGCGGCCCCGTTGAGCTCGGGCCGGAGACGGCGGTCGATCGCACCTCCACCATCTGCCCGTACTGCGGCGTCGGGTGCGGCATCAACCTGCTGACGCAGGATGGCGAGCTCGTCGGGTCTGAGCCGGACTTCTCGGCCCCAAGCCGCGGCTCGCTTTGCGTCAAGGGCCAGTTCGGGTCGTGGGATTTCATCAACAGCAAAGAGCGTCTGACGACCCCGCTCATCAAGAACGCCGATGGCGAGTTTGAACCGGCCAGTTGGGACGAAGCCCTGACGCTGGTCACGGACCGGTTGAAGCACTACCGCGACACGTACGGTCCGGATTCGCTGGTGTTCTGGAGCTCGGCCCGGACGACCACGGAGTCGAACTACCTCGCCCAGAAATTTACCCGCGTGGCGTTGCGCACCAACAACATCGATAACTGTTCCCGTACCTGACACGCTCCAACGGTCGCCGGTCTGGCGGTCATGGTTGGCAAGGGCGCGATGAGCAACTCGATCGAGGAGATCGCCGGGGCGGACATGCTCCTGGTGATCGGCTCGAACACCACAGAGGCGCACCCGGTGATAGCGCTGCGCATGAAAAAGGCCGTGCGCAAAGGCGCCAACCTCGTGGTGATCGATCCGCGCAAGATCGAGCTCACACGCTGGGCCAACAGGTTTATTCAACTCAAGATCGGCACCGACATCCCGATCTTAAATGCGATGGCGCATGTGATCATCAACGAAGGTTTGTACGACGCCGAGTACGTGGAGAATCGTACGGAGGGCTTCGAGGCTCTCAAACAGCATGTCGCGATGTACACGCCGGAATTCTCGTCGGAACTGTCCGGCGTCCCGGCGGAACAGATTATTGCCACGGCGCGTGAGTACGCAGCGGCGTCGCCGAAGGCCTCGATCTGCTACACGCTCGGCATCACAGAACACTCGTGCGGATCGCACAACGTTCAGGCGATCGCCAACCTGGCGTTGTTGTGCGGCAATTTCGGGCGGGAGAACTCCGGCGTGAACCCGTTGCGGGGGCAGAACAACGTGCAGGGCGCGTCCGACATGGGCGCCCTGCCGACCGATCTCCCGGGCTACCAGAAGCTGGAGAAACCGGAGGTGCGGGAGAAGTTCGAGAAGGCCTGGGGCACGCCGCTCCCGAAGCGTCGAGGCATCACCAAGATCACGGCGCTGGACCAGATGATCAAGGGCGAGGTGAAGGCCGTATTCATCATGGGCGAGAACACGGTGGTGTCCGACCCCTGCAGTGGCCATAGCAAACGGGCGTTAGAGGCGGCCGAGTTCGTCGTCGTCCAGGACATCTTCATGAACGACACGGCGCGGCTGGCCGACGTGGTGTTGCCGGCTGCCGCGTTCGCCGAGGTTGAAGGGACGTTCGCCAACTCCGAGAGGCGCGTTCAGCGCGTACGCAAGTCGGTGGAGCCGCCGGGCGAGGCGCGGGCCGACTGGCGGATCCTGCTCGACCTGTTCGAGTACATGGGGTTGCCGCAGGACCTCCACTCGCCGTCCGAAATCTGGGACGAGGTCGCAGCGCTCGCTCCGATCTTGAGCGGTATCTCGTACGAGCGGTTGGACCGCGAGGGCGGCATCCAGTGGCCGTGCCCCACCCCGGACCACCCGGGCACGATGTACCTGCACAAGGACGACATGGACTCCGGGTTGCCCGGACAGTTCGCCCCGGTCGACCACATCCCGCCGGTCGAGGAGCCCGACGACGAGTACCCGCTGTTCCTGACGACGGGCCGCAGGCGCTCGACGTATCACACGGGGACGCAGACGGGCAGGGCGATCGGGTTCGACGTACTGGTTCCGCACGAGATGGCGGAGATCAACCCGGTGGACGCGCTGGCGCTGGGCATCGAGGACGGCGAGATGGTGCGGGTGTCGTCACGCCGCGGCTCGCTGGAAGTGCATGCGAAGGTGACGGACCGCTCGCCGGTGGGCGCGATCTTCATGGCGTTCGCACATCCGGACACGGCGCCGACGAACGTGTTGACCAACGACGCCTATGACTTCATCACCGAGACGCCGGAGTTCAAGGCCTGCGCCGTGCGGGTGGAGAAACTGGGTGTAGGCGAGGCGGTCGCTGACTGAGAGCGATCGCCCAGCGCGCTTCCACTGTTAGATTCGAACCCACGAGGGTGTGCTATTGCTAGAAATCGACCGGCTCCGGAAGCGTTATGGCGCTGTTGTAGCGCTTGAAGATTGCTCGTTTGTCGCTGAATCGGGCCGTGTCGTTGGCTTCCTGGGGCCGAACGGAGCAGGCAAGACGACAACGATGCGTAGCATTTTCGGGTTGGTGAACCTGGATGGCGGTGAGGTCCGTTGGGATGGCCGTGCCGTCGAAGAGGAGGTTCGGCTCCGTTTTGGTTACATGCCAGAGGAGCGCGGACTGTACCCGCGCATGAAGGTTCGCGATCAGTTGGGGTACTTCGCCGAACTCCATGGATTGACGGCAAGAGACGCCAGAGAGTCAACCGACGATTGGTTGGAGCGCCTGGGTATCACAGATAGCGGGACGTCGCGGCTCGATGAGTTGTCGCACGGCAACCAGCAACGCGTTCAGCTGGCCGCAGCGCTCGTACACAACCCTGATCTGCTGGTGCTGGATGAACCATTCGCCGGGTTGGATCCCATGGGCGTCGCTACCCTCGGGGATGTCGTTCGGAGGGAGGCTGATCGTGGCAAGGCTGTGATGTTCTCAAGCCATCAGTTGGACCTCGTGGAGGACCTCGTTGACGACGTCGTCGTAATCGACGGTGGTCGTATCGTACTTTCCGGTGTGCTCGCCGATCTTCGGGTTGCATCGCCGCACCGGTTTCTGCAAGTGGCGTTCGCCGGGGTTCCTCCAGATTTCGACGACCTTGCCCGGACCGCCGGCATGGAGCTCATATGGCAGCGCGAGGGAGAGGCGCGATTTAGGACGTCAAAGGACCGTGACCCGGTGGAGTTTTTGACGGCTTTTCGGAAGGCGGGCCGTGTGGATCAGTTCCGATTCGAGCCGCCTTCACTTTCTGACCTGTTCATGGAAGTGGTGAAACGGTGAGGCTTGGATTCTCAAGACGTGTGTGGCTTGTCGCTCGACGCGAGGCGATAGAGCGCGCCCGGTCCAATGCGTTCAAAATTTCTACGGCGGTAGTCGTGCTAGCTGGACCGGTACTGGTCGTACTAAGCCAGGTGGTACCCGGACTTATAGAGGACGACCCGGTACAACTTGCTTTCGTAGGGGATATCCCTCCGGGAACAAGCTCCGCGCTGGCGGAGACGGCGGCTGCCATTGATCTCGAATACGAGTTACGGACCCTCGACTCGGCCGATGAGGCGGAAGAGATGCTGGAGGAGGGCGAGATTGACGCTATCCTCGTTGACGGCAAGAGTCTGCTTTTCCGGAATGAGGCGAGCGGCGAGATCGTTTTCGCGTTGAACGAAGCGGTTCGGGCGGCGAATTTGCCGGCCCAGATCGAAGCTCTAGGTCTGACTCTTGATGATGTAGCGCCGTTGATCTCTCCCGTACCGCTGGACGTGAAGTTGCTGGATCCACCGGACGAGGAAGAGTCTCTCCCCGCGGTGGTTGCATTACTGGTCATAGTCGTAATGTTTGGGGCGATTGTGCTGTACGGACAGTGGGTGTTGCTGGGGGTGATAGAAGAGAAAACAAGTCGGGTCGCCGAAGTGATATTTGGCGCGGTTCGCCCGACAGAGTTGATGACCGGCAAAGTGGCAGGGAATCTAGGGCTGGCGCTGGTTCAGATGGGGATGGGAGCGGTGTCTGGAGGTATCGCTCTGGTGTTGTTAGGGTCATCGGTAGACGTACCTTCCCTGGCGTTCTCCGGTGGCGCGGTGGCGTTGGTTGCCGCGGTGATGGGGGTCGTCCTGTATGCCTTCGCATATGCGGCAGCGGGAGCTACCGTATCTCGCCCGGAGGATGCAGCGTCTGCGGCGATGCCGATCATGATCGTCCTCATGGTGGGATATCTGGGTTCGGCCGCTGTTGTGACCAGCAAGCCGGATTCCGTCATCGCTGTAGTCCTGTCCCTATTCCCGCTGTCGTCGCCTATCGCGATGCCCGCGCGCGCGGCTCTCGGATCGCCGGCGTGGTGGGAGGTCGCGATCGCGTTCGTTCTTTTGACGGCGTCGATCATCGGAATGGCGCGGTTGGCCGGCCGCATCTATACCGGGGCGATACTGCGAACCGGGCCGCGGATCGGACTGCTGAAAGCCTTCAGGTCTTCAGGCGAGTGAACGGCGGATTCGGCTGCGGCGGGCTGGCCCCCGGGCGTCAGTCGGCTTCGTCATCCTCCAGGTACACCTCGTCGCCAACGCGTACCCGCTCGGTGAGCTTGATCGCCACGTTGTCCCCCGGGACGGCGGATTCGACCGCTTCGTGCTCGATCTGCATGGAGCTGACCTGTTGCACGAGGTCCGTCGTGGCGCCAGAGACGCGGATCGTATCGCCCACTTTCAACTGACCTTCAAGGTCCAGACCGGCCACGCCGATCTTGCCGAAGTAGTGCGAAACCTTCCCGATGAGCGTTGCCACGGCTTCACCGACCTTTCCGGCCGCCGTCCGCTTTCGTTGGGGCGCCGGCCGTCCGATCGATCGAGGGCCGGCGAAAACGCTGCTGTGGTGCGCGTGTCCCCCGCGGCAAGTCCCGCCTGTGCGGCGGCGGCGCCGATCTGACACAAGGGTACTCCGATGCCCCGGATGGGGCGACATCGCCTCTCCGCGGTCTGGTCGCCTATCGACCGGAAGGAGGCGGCAAAACCCCTGTTTGGGTTACGAGGCGGCGATGCAGAACTCGTTGCCGTCGGGGTCCGCCATCACGTTCCAGCGGAACCCTCCAGCCTCGTTTTGTCGGACCGTCGCGCCGCCGAGCTCATGGATCTGGCGCTCTGCTTCGTCAAGGTCTTCGACCGACAGGTCCGGGTGAACGCGGTTCTTGCCCGACTTCGGTTCCGGGACCTGTTGAATCGTGATGCCCGCGGTTCCCTGTTGCGGCTTGAGGAACGTCATGCCGGGGAATTCGTTTGCGACGTCAACGTCGAGTAGTCGCATCCAGAACTCCTTTACGCGCTCGAAGTCGTTAACGTCGATCACGACGCCGCCGAGCTTTGCGATGGCTGCCATCTCGCTTCCCCCGATCCTGAGCCCGCGCGCGACCTACGCCAGCGCCGCCTTCACGGAGCGCATCTGCGCGGGCATGACGGCGTTCGACTCCCAGGTCTGGATGACGCCCAGGTTGGTGGTGATAACCGGCTTGACCTTGACGTGGATTAGCACCGGGCCCGGCTCCGAGAGGATGCGCGGCATCTCGGTCGCCATCTCCTCCGTGTCCTCGAAGGAGTATGCCGCCCGGTACCCGGACGCCATCGCCAGTCCCGTCCAGTCGATGTTTCCCGCGCCGGCGATCGGCTGGCCGCCCGTAATGGCGTACATGCCGTTGTCGTACAGGACGTGATAAAAATTCTTCGGGGCTTTGCCGCCGATGCTGATGAGGCTGCCCAGGTTCATGATCAGGCTGCCATCACCGTCCAGGGCGATCACCTTGCGGCCAGGAGCTCCGAGCGCGATGCCGAACCCGATCGACGACACCTTGCCCATCGAGTTATTGGTCGGGATGTCCAGTTCCGGCCGGTCTGACGCCTCTTTCCAGAACTGCCCCTGGGTCATGGCCGTCACCACGACGGCGTCGCCGCGCTCCCGTTGGATGGCGGCTGAGACGTCCTGGTAGTCGATCATCGGTATCTCCTCTGGTTCGCGGGCCGCTGGAACGGCATGATTGGTAGGTCGGCGGGGAACTGCGCTTGCGATGCCGGGACGATAACCCGGATGCGCCGGTCAGTCCATCAATAACCGGCGCATGGGTCTCAATTGGATTCCAGACGGCCGTAGGCCCTGAGGGCACGCAGGTTCGTCAACGTCAGGTGTCCGGCCCACTGACGCTTCGCGACCTCCCATGCGTGCTGATACTGCTCGCCCCATGCCCAGAACGGACCCCAGCTTCCGTCTTCGGCCTGCGTGGCGATCAGGTGATCGAGATAGGACTCGATGGCGGGGCGCAACTGATCCGCCGGCAGGGAGTCCGGCTCGGGGGCAAACAAGATCGGACTCGCGTGGTACGACCCCCAGGCGGACGGATCGGTCGTCACTACCGCTTGCGTCGCCGCGGAGAGCTTGTCGGCGACGACCCTCTTGCGGTCGGTGTCCAGCCGGTCGTGCATGCGCAAGAAGCACATCAGGACGTGCATCTCCATGTCGTCCGGGAGCGAGGCGAGGTTGCTCAGCGCGAGGGCCGTTATCTCATCAAGGAAGTCCGCGGGGACGATGGATTGGTACTCGTGGAGGTAACCGATGACCTCCGCCGACGGGTTACCCCAATCGGCCGGGTCGAACGGGCCGTCCAGTTTGGGGCTGTAGTTCCACCATGGCGCGTGGGGGGCGTCCTCGACTTCCCACGACACCTTCGGCCATCCGGCCCGTTCTTGGTCGTAGCTATCGATGAGGTAGGCGATCGCGCCGCTAACCAGCCGATGTTCTGGACCCAGGGACAGTGCGCTGATGTGCTGTAGCGCCACGGTCGTAGCGAAAGGGGTCGATGCGGACATCCAGACGTCCGGCTCGATGCCGTGGCCGAAACCGCCGTCATCGTTCTGAAACTCCGCCAGGGCGTCCACGACGGCTTGTTCGGAACCGCTTTCGAACTCGTACTCGAACAAGGCGCGCTCAAGAGGCCGGGCGAGCACTTTGATGAAGTTGGACGCCTTGCGGTATGCGTCAGAGGAGAGGGTTTCAGGCATGGTGCGATGAGACTCTGGGTTGTGGAGAATAAGACCTTCTCCCTCACCCTGGCCCTCTCCCGCTGTGAGAGGGGACAAGCGTCCGCAGCCTAAACGCTGACGTACTCGGCGCCGATGAGCACGGCGACCGGCTTCGACGTCTCTTCGGCCTTCTTGAAGGCCAGCCCGATGCGGTCCAGCTCGTCGTCCTTCTCCACGATCCAGTAAGGCGTACCCCAGGTGTGGAGGAAGGGCTCGAGGAATTGAGCGGCGCTGTCCGGGGTGTCTCCGTGACGCGTGTAACCGCGGTACCCGATGAACATCACAAGGGGGAGGTCTATGCCTATCCCCAGCCCTCGCAGTGCGTCTCCAGACTCGAAAAGGCCGGAGTTCTGGATCATGATGGCCGGCTTCTGGTTGGCGATCCATAGACCCGCAGCTATGGCTATCGCCTCGCCCTCGCGGGAGATCTGCACGACCTCCATGCCGCTCTCGGTCATGGAGTCGTACATGAAGTTGGTCTCGCTGTCGGGCAGCGTCACGATGTGCGTAACGCCCTGCGCCGCTATGTGCTCAACCATCGCGCTAGCGGTGAGACCGCCTGTGGTCATTACGGAAGCCTCCTGAGTTGGCCCCTGATTCGCAAGGAGTTTAGTGGGGGCACAAGCGTAATCGCCCGGTCGGGACCGGGCAACCGGAGACGTCGGCAATCAGTCGTCGGCCGTCACCGGGTCGGTTACGGCCGGTGTACGCACCGGAGGTCGGCCCGGCGCGGGGGTAACCACGATCAGCACGGCCGCGAGCACTCCTAACACCGTAAGTAACGGGAATACCGCGCGGTAATCGCCGGTGAAGTCGAAGATCAACCCGGCGCCGAGCGCCCCTGCGGCCTGCCCTCCACCGACCCACGGCTCTATAAATCCACGCACCGCGCCCAACGAGCGCCGCCCGAAGTAGTCAGCGACCGCAATCGACGGCACGACAAGCAAGCCGCCCAGCCCGAAGCCGAACAATGTCGCGACAAGGAAGGCCTTGGGTGTGCTGTCCACGGCCAGGAACAGCAACGAGACGATGGCCATGAACAGGGCTACGGCGGCATATGTGAACCTGACCGGGAAACGCTCGGCGAGCATCCCCCAGAACAGGCTGCCTACAACGGCGCCCGCCGCCAGCGACGTCAATGCGGCCGCGGCAACCGTCGCATCGATGCCCTGGTCCCTCAAGAACGCCGCCTGGTGGATGTTGACGCTGGCGTGGACGAAGAACATGAGGCCGCCGGAGAACCCGAGGATCCACAGCGCCGGCGTACGCATCGCGTCACGCAACGTCCAGCCTTCGGACTCGGTGGACATGGCCGCCTGTGGGCGTTCTCCGGTACCGGCCCTGAGGTCGCTCCGGGCGAGATCGCCATCGCCGTCGGGTTTCATCCCGATGTCTTCCGGCCTGGAAATCATGAGGAGCCATATCGGGGCGAGGGCGATGACCCACACGCTGATTCCCAGCCAGAACCAGGCCTCTCGCCACCCGACGGTGTTGATGAGCACCTGGGCGAAGAGCGGCATGAGGCCCATGCCGACGGAGTGCGTGGAGCCCAGTATCCCGTTGGCTCGTCCACGGCGACGGACAAACCACTGAGAGACGACGGTCCCGGCCCCGATCTGGACCGGCGCCCCGAAGATGACGCGCCCGATGCCAAAGAAGACGTAGAAGCTGATCGGGGTAACCCACCAACCGATCGCCATCGTGCTGAAGCCGAGGACTACGGCGGAGCCGGCCAGGACGACGCGCGGCCCGAACCGGTCGACGAGGTAACCCGAGAGTGGGGAGGCGAACATCGCCGCGATTCCGCCCGCGCTTGCGGAGCCGGCCAGGAGCGTCCTGCTCCAACCCAGATCCTCCGACATCGGGACCATGAAGACGGCAAGCGTCAGCGCCGCGGAAGCGTTGCGAACAAACACGGCCGCGCCGGCGGAAAAAAGGATCGCCCAGCCGTAGAAGAACGGGGTGCGACGCGCAAAGCGATATCTGATGTCGGAAGAGTTCAAGGAGACTAATCGGGCGCGGAATGCTGATGTCAGCGGCGCACGATGTTACAACGTCATAGCGCCGAGCCTTCCCGCCACATCAGACGGGCGGTACGGACAGGCGTCCGAGACCCGAAACTGGCGCGGGAACTCGAGGGGAGAACCCGACGGGAGTCGCAGTTATGAGCATCATCTACGAGAAGCGCGATAACGTCGCCTACATCACCATCAGCAACCCGGAAAAAGCGAACATCCTGGACAAGGCGACTTCGGACGCCCTGGCGGACGCCTGGAAAGAGGTCTGGGAAGACCGCGACGTGCGAGCCGCCGTGTTGACGGGGGAAGGAGATAAATACTTCTGCGCCGGGCACAACCTGGCTCCACGTCCAGATGTCACGGACGAGGAGCGCGAACGACTCCGGTTGCAACGCACTTTCTGGCCGCTCAGCGGCACCGTAAACGGCACCGCGACCGGTGTCGACGGACGCATGGGTGACCATTACCCGCAGATCTGGAAGCCGGTTATCGCGGCGGTGAACGGATGGGCCGCAGGCGCCGGCTTCTACCTCGTGCTGGGGTCGACCGATATCCGCATCGCCTGCGCCGAGCATGCGCGCTTCAAGTTTGCTCTCCTGTCGCAGGGCTGGATCGGTCACGGGCCGGGAGCTACGCTCCTGACGCGGCAGGTCAACTACGCCGATGCGATGCGCATCCTGCTGATGGATGAGCCGTTCGACGCGGAGGAGGCCCTGCGCATCGGTCTCATCAACGAGGTGACGCCGCACGAGAAGTTGATGGATCGCGCTGAGGAGATGGCGACGCGTCTCGCCTCGATGCCGCCCCTGGCTGTGCGGATGATGAAGGAGTTCGTCGTCCGGTTCCGTGAATCCCCGATCGACACAGCGTGGCAGGTGCAAACCCTGATGAATACGTTGCTTATACAGACAACTATGGACGGCGATGAGGGACGGGCTGCGTTCAACGAGAAGCGCCAGCCCAACTTCACCGGGGCGTTGCGCAGGAAGGGCGAGCCGTTTCCGGAGCCGACGCCCGAGGAACAGGCGCGGCTCGATGAGCTGTACCAGGCAGGGGAGTACTAAGGCCCCGAGAACACGGCGCTAAGTCAGTGCGCCTGATTCGCGCAGGGAGGCGATCTCGGCGGCAGACATGCCGAGTACCTTCGCAAGGACCATGTCGGTGTCGCCGCCCAGCGCGGGCGCCGGCGTTGGCTCCTTTCGCTCGCCTTCGGGCCATCTCCAGGGTAGCCCCGGCAGCAGTCGGATCGATCCGTCCGAGCAGGGCGCCGGTCTGTAAAAGCCGCGCGCCCGCAGGTGGAGGTCCGTGAACAACGCGCTAGAGTCGGGCGACGCGGCTGCGCTGACACCGGCGAGCTGGAGCGCGAGCGTTGCGTCGTGAGCGGAACGGCCTGTGGACCAGGCAGCGATGGCGGCGTCTATCTGTGCGCTATCGCGCCTTCGCTCTTTGAGTCCGGCGGGTTCACGGCCCTTCAGCCCGGGCACTACGCGGCATAGCGCGGCCCATTCGGCGTCCGTTGCCGCAGCCAGGGCGATCCACTCATCGTCGCCGATGCACGGATACACGCCGTGGGGGGACATTCTCGCGTCGTCGTTGCCCATCGGACCGGGCGTCGCCCCGGTCAACTGGTGTTCGATCAGCGGCCCGGGCATTGTCGCCAGGATCGCCTCGACCATCGAGAAATCGATGTGCGCCCCCTGTCCTGTCCGGTAACGATCCCGCAGCGACGCGCCGATGGCGAACGCCATGAGCAGGCCGCAGAGCGGGTCCGCCCAGGCCCATCCGACCCGCGGCGGCGCCCCCGGGTACCCGTTCAGCGCGGCGAACCCGGTGTAGCACTGGATCAGCGTCCCGTAAGCGACGCGGCCGGCGTCCGGCCCGGTGCGGCCGAGTCCGGACGCCGAGAGAAGCACGATGTCCGGTCGTGACTCACAGAGCGCCTCGTAGCCAAGTCCCAGACGCTCGAGCACGCCGGTGGCGAAGTTCTCCACCACGACGTCCGACTGGCTGACCAGGCGGTGCGCGATATCGAGCGCCTCGGGCCGTTTCAGGTCCAGCGATATCCCGAGTTTCGACTGCCCGAGGACGGCGTGGAGCTCGGACGCCCGGCCGGGGTCTGGCCGGCCGGCGGTTTCGACCTTGATGACCTCGGCCCCGAGCGCGGCCAGGTAACGGGTGCAGGTGGGGCCGGCGATCACCCAGCTCAGGTCAAGCACACGAACCCCCGAGAGGGGGTTTATCCCGGGCGTTGGCCTGTCAACGACGGGATTTGATTGGGGAGTCGGGGTTTCTGATTGATGGGCGTTCATCACGGCCGGCCTGTGCACGCGGTACGGCGCTCCCGGGCGGGAGATTGGCCCGGCTTCGGGGTGTTCGAACGTCGTGAAAAACCGGCGGTGCAAGAGCTGTGGGGATGAAAGCAGGTCGCCCGGTGTCGCCAGCGGAAACGACGGCACGTGCGCGTCCTGTCCGGCTTCGTATATCCACTGCTTCGGCCGGGTGGCGCTCCATTCACTTATTAGTTTGTGGAGAGCGTCCCAGTGCTCCGCCCGCGCCGCCTTTGTGGCGAACCGCTCCTCGGCGCCCCAGTCCGGGTCCCCCATAACGCCGAGCCACGCCCGCCATTGCCGTTCCTCGCGCGGTGAGATTGCCACGAAACCATCGGACGCCGGGATAATCGTGACGGTCGAACCGCCTCCGTCGCCATCGCGTCGACGTGATTGAGACGGCTTGCCGTATGCCGGGGCGGCAAGCTCGCGGACCGCCATGCAGGCCAGCGCTTCCTGGGTGGAGACGTCGATCAACGCGCCCCGGCAGGATGTCTCGCCGGCCAGGGCGAGCATGGAGGCGCAGGCCGCGGTCGCCCCTGCGATGAAGGCCGACTGATTGCCCGCAGCCCGGACGGGCGGTTCCGACTCCGGGTCTTCTACCTGACCGGTCAGCAGCCGCCCCATCCCACTGGCGTGAAACGACACAAGGTCGCCACCCTTGAACCCGGCGTTGGGACCGGTCAGGCCAAAGGGAGTAATGGAGACGATCAGCGCATCCGGGTTCTCAACCCGCGCCCGGTCGATCAGAACCTGCGCTGCGTTGGCCCCGGCCGGGGTGGCATCGACGATCACGAGGTTCGCTGAACGGAGACGCCTGTCGATTTCGGCAGGGTCGGCCGGACGTCGTTTGCCGTCGTTGACCGCCAGCCAGGCGTTGTCCGTTTCCGCACCAGCCGACTGGCGAACCACATCGGCGCCGGCTTCGGCGAACGACCGGCCGCATACGGCCCCGGCCAGCCCGGGGCCGAGTTCTACGACGCTCAGGCCGGAGAGGAGGTCCAGTTTGGCGGTATCGGAGGTCATGACCATCCCGGTGATGATTTGAGATCGATCTGTGTCTGTGGCGGGGTTTCGGGATGCTACACCGCGACACGATCGCGCTGCGCCGCCGCGCCCAGGAGAGCAACCGGATGGCGCCCCCAGGGTCGGGCTCCTGGGGAAATCGGTGCGCCACAGTCCGGACCTGTGGCCGCGCTGGTAAAATTGCGGCGTGTATTTTCCCGGCGACCCCGAAGCGCGGGGCGCGCGACATCGTCCTGGACGGCAGTCCAGAAGATGGAAAGTGGATAGCGAATGGCGAACGGTAACGATCCTTTTGGCGCTCGGGCTACCCTGCAGACGCCGTCCGGCGAGGTCATTTACTACCGTCTGGCGGCGCTGAAAGAACAGGGCATCGTCGACGTCGATCGGTTGCCGTTCACGATTCGAATCCTTCTCGAAAACGCGCTGCGTCAATCGGACGGCGGCGTGGCCAGCCGGTCGGATGTCGAGAACGTCGCATCGTGGAGCGCCACTGCGACCCCCCCCAAGGAGTTCCCGTATCTGCCGGGCCGGGTCGTGCTTCAGGACTTCACCGGAATCCCGACGGTCATCGACCTGGCGTCGATGCGGGACACGGTCGCCGAATTCGGGGGCGATCCATCGGTCGTCAACCCGATCATCCGTACCGACCTGGTGATCGACCACTCGGTGCAGGTCGACTATTTCGCCACAGAAGGCGCGCTCGCCATGAACATCGAGCGCGAATTTGAGCGGAACCGGGAGCGCTACTTGCTGCTCAGGTGGGCGCAACAAGCGTTCGACAACTTCCGGGTCGTTCCCCCGGGAACGGGCATCGTCCACCAGGTGAATCTTGAGTTCCTGTCGCCGTCCGTAATCGTCGAGGAGGGCGAATACGGTCGCGTGGCCTACCCGGATACCTGCATCGGCACGGACTCCCACACGACGATGATCGACGGCCTGGGCGTGCTTGGCTGGGGTGTCGGCGGGATCGAGGCGGAGGCGGTGATGCTGGGACAGCCGTACTACATGCTGGTCCCGGAGGTCGTTGGCGTTCGACTGCACGGCTCGCTGCCGGAAGGCACGACCGCCACGGACCTGGTGCTCACGGTGACCGAAATGCTCCGCGCGCACGGCGTTGTGGAGAAGCTGGTCGAGTTCTTCGGGCCCGGGCTGGCGCATCTGCCTGTGGCCGACCGCGCGACCATCGCGAACATGTCGCCCGAGTACGGCGCCACTGCGGGTTTCTTCCCGGTAGACGACCAGACGCTCCGCTACCTGCGGCTTACCAACCGCGGCAAAGAGGCCGATCTCGCGGAGGCCTACTACCGGGCGCAGGGATTGTTCTACGGCACAGACACGCGGGAACCGGAATACACGTCGATAGTCGAGCTCGACCTGGGATCAATCGAGCCGAGCCTGGCCGGGCCCCGACGCCCACAGGACCGCGTCACCCTGAGCGGGGTCGAGGAGAACTTCTTCGATGCCTTCCCGGGCGACTCTCCAGAAGACGACCGTCCGCGGGGCGGCGGTATCGATGCGCCGTTCCGCAACCCCGTTGTTATCGACATCGACGGCGAGCAGGTGGAAGTGGGTGACGCCGCCGTCGCCATCGCCGCCATAACAAGCTGCACCAACACCTCGAACCCGTACGTGATGATCGGCGCCGGGCTACTTGCCCGTAACGCGCTGGCAAAGGGCTTGCAGCGGAAACCCTGGGTGAAGACCAGCCTGGCTCCCGGCTCCCAGGTGGTGACCCGCTACCTGGACGCGCTGGACCTGACAAAAGATTTGAACGAACTGGGGTTCAACACGGTCGGATACGGCTGCACGTCCTGCATAGGCAACTCCGGCCCGCTTCCGGCCCCGGTCGCCCAGGCGATCGACGATCACGATCTGACGGTCGCCGGGGTCCTGAGCGGAAACCGCAACTTTGAAGGCAGGATCCATCCGCAGTTGAAGGCCAACTACCTGGCGTCTCCGATGCTGGTCGTGGGCTACGCGATCGCTGGACGGGTTGACGTCGATCTCGTGCGCGACCCGCTCGGCACTGACGCCGATGGCAACGATGTGTACCTGAAGGACATCTGGCCGTCCCAGACCGAGATAGCGGAGGCGGTCGACAGCTCGGTGACCCCGGAGCAGTTCGCAGAGGGGTATGCCCGGGTGTTCGAGGGTTCCGAGGAGTGGAAAGCGTTACCGGTCCCTGAGGGCGTCCGGTTCGCATGGGATCCCGGCTCTACGTACGCACAGCGTGTGCCATTTTTCGACGACATGCCCGCCGACCCGCCGCCCGTGACGAACATCAACGGCGCCCGGGCGTTGCTCAAGCTCGGTGACAGTGTGACGACCGATCACATTTCGCCGGCGGGCAGCATCCCGCCGAGCGCGCCGTCAGGCCAACTTTTGCTGGCCAATGACATTCCGCGACGCGACTTCAATACGTACGGAGCGAGGCGCGGGAACCATAACGTGATGGTGCGCGGAACCTTCGGAAACATTCGCCTGCGAAACCAGATGACGCCGGGCCGGGAGGGCGACTGGGCGGTCCACCTGCCTGATGGCGAGGAGATGCGGGTCTACGAGGCGGCGATGCTTTATGCCGAAGAGGGTGTGCCGCTGATCGTCCTCGGCGGACGTGAATACGGAACGGGCAGCTCTCGCGACTGGGCGGCCAAGGGGCCGTTGCTGCTCGGGGTGCGTGCGACCATCGTCGAAAGTTATGAGCGCATCCACCGCAGCAACCTGATCGGCATGGGGGTGTTGCCGCTCCAGTTCAAGCCCGGGGACAGTGCAGACTCACTGGGCCTGACCGGCCGTGAGAAGTTCGACATCACGGGAATCGACGGTGATTTCCAGCCGCGTCAAATGGTTCACGTGACGGCGACGACGGATGACGGCGCCGTCACGGAGTTTGACGCGATCATGCGCATCGATACCGGGGTCGAGTGGGACTACTACCGCCACGGCGGCGTGCTCCACTTCGTGCTGCGGCGGATGGCGAGGGAAGGCAGCTAAAGGGTCGGACGTGGGTCCGCTTCGTGAGTTTGCGCCCGCTTCCTGATCCTTCCACGGGAGGAGAAGAACGGGAGCGAGGTTCTTCCCCGGAAGGACCCGAGGGCGGATAGTCAGCCGCCCCTACCGTGCTACGGCTTAACAAGCCTCCTCTCTCACTGGGCGAGGATTCAGGTGAGGGGAACAGGGTTGGATCGCAATCCGACCCTGAATCCAGCGCGCCAATCCGCGGCCGACGCCCGGCCTCGGGCGGATAGTCAGCCGCCTTTACTCGTCGTGGCTGCCACCGTCGACCGTCCCAATGCGGCCCGCAGCGCTGATTCCAGTTCCGGGTGGATGAACTTGTACCCGGACTCCAGAAGCCGGGCCGGCCGCACGTCCTGGTCGGTGAGGATGAGCTCCCGGCCCATCTCGCCGAACACCAGTTTGGCGATCGGACCGGGCATCCAGCCAAGCGCCGGCCGTCCGACGACCCGGGAGAGGGTCCGGGCGAACTCCCGGTTGGTCACGGTGTTGGGCGAGCACACGTTGATGGGACCGGTGAGATCCGGCGTGTCGATGGCGTGGAGGATGGCGCCGACTACATCGTCCGTGGCGACCCAACTGATGTGCTGCCGGCCGTTCCCGACGCGCCCGCCGAGCCCGATACGGGCGAGTGGAAGCTGGCGCGTGATTAGCTTGTCGTTCCGGTCGACGATAACGCCGAACCGCGTGTTTACGACCCTGATCCCGGCTTCGGCGGCGGGACCGCAGGCCGCTTCCCATTCCACCGCGACGCCCGACAGGAAACCGTCTCCCGGCTCCGAGGTTTCGTCCAACGATTCCCCGGGCCGGCTTCCATAGAAACCGACTGCGGAGGCGCAGACCAGCACGGCGGGCGGGTGCTCCAGTCCGGCAAGGGCGTCCGCCAGGAAGCGTGTGCCATCGACTCGGCTCGTGCGGATTCGTTCCTTTTTGTCGCGTGTCCAGCGCCAGCTTGCGATCGGTTCTCCCGCAAGGTGGACGACGGCGTCGTGGCCTTCGAGTACGTCGCGGTCAACGCGGCCGGAAACATGGTCCAGCCGTGCTTCGGAACCGCTCCTCGCGGCGACTCTCCGGACCAGGCGCGTTATCTCGTCGCCGCGCGCCCGCAGGGCGAACGACAGGGCGCTACCCACAAGCCCGGTCGCTCCGCTGATCGCGACCCGTATCGTCATACTGCCCTCCCGGCGCGTGCGTTCCGTGTACGGGGTACGGGCTGCCCGTTGAACGAGCCCGGTTCGCCCGCGACCGACCCCCGGGTCCGGTTGCATAATTGTGGACCTCAGTACCGAACCGGGCCGAACCGGGGACATGTCCCGGGCACATGGTAGTCGACCCGTTCAGTAAGTCAGTAAGAAGGGATCGCTGGCCTCCCGATGTCTGAGGAAACAATCCTGGTCGAACGCGACGGACAGGTCGCGACAGTGGTGTTGAACCGTCCCGATAAGATGAACGCGATATCGCTCGAGATGTGGGGCGATATCGGCGGGCGTGTCGAGGAGCT
>JACZRO010000149.1 GCA_022574675.1 Chloroflexota bacterium | reverse complement strand
GCAAGCTCCGGTCCGGTCTCTTTAAGGATTCGAAGTTGAGATGCGGCGCCGATAAAGCTCAAGGCTGTGGGCGACAGGCTGCCGATCACACCTTCATCCCTCAGTTCAATCAACCGGTCTATCGGCAGCTGAGTATTCCGGTCTTTACGGGCGGCGGTGATGTCGTACCCGCCATGCCGTGTTGCGAGAGAGTCCGCCGGAGCGTCGTACGGGATTTCGGACAGGATTGGCGGAACCCTGAGAAACTCACCGATTCGACGTGTAGCTTCATCCTGATCCATGTCCTTCACGCCGAACGGCTCCGGGTCATGGCCGCGCATGAAGTGTCCGCTTGACGCAATCAGTCCCAGCCGGGACTCGGACAACGGTTTTCGCATCGGTGTGAACGGGCCGTCGTCGTACAGGAAGTTTGGAACAGCATCGGCAGCCGGCTTGTAGCCGCGCACCTGCCACTCGTAGACGTGTTCCGCAATCCGGGCGGCGTTGCCGTCATCGATCGTATCGCCGACCTTGAGGAGCAGGTCTTCAAAAAAGGCAGCAGCCTCGTCTTCCGGGAGGGCACGGAGGAACTTGAACAGCAGGTTTGTGCGGGAGCCGTAGTTAAACGAGTCCTTGAACTGCCCAAAGGTTTCCTGGGCTTCGGACGGGTTCTCGTCGCTCATTGGCGATCGACCTCCTGTGCACTTGCAGACATGTCCGGCGGCGCCGACAACATTAGGATGCTCCCGCGCGGACAACGGCGCCACCTGCATGACGTGGTCCCAGTTGTCGGTTCCAGATGGAGCTTCGGGAGAACGCCGGGGTCAAATAACTTGCGGGCTTGTACGCTGCCATTGACGGCGTATCCTTGCGGCTATCCGCCGGAAACGCCCGACGTTAAAGCAAATGGAGATTCCTTATGGCTACGAACGGCACCGGTCCAGGCGACCTCTCTGGCTTCAAGGGAGTATTCCCGGCCAACCCCACACCCGTACACGCGGACGGCTCCATCCACGAGGAAGGACTCCGGGCGATCCTTGAGGACAACATGTCCCACGGCGTCCAGGGTTTCTGGATCGCCGGCAGTACCGGTGAAGGCCCGATACTGTCCGAGCAGCAGCGCGACACGGTGGCGCGCGTCGCCGGAGAGACCACGCAGGGCAGGGCGCTCGCCATTATGCACGTCGGCGCCATCAGCACCGAGAGCGCCGTAAAGGGTGCGCGAGCGGCCGCCGCCTCCGGGTGCGCCGCAGTCTGCTGTGTACCGCCGTTCTTCTTCCGGCCCAACCTGCGATCGATCGTGGACCACTACAAGGCCGTGGCGGACGCCGCAGACGGATTGCCGCTGTTCGCGTACAACCTGCCGCAACTTACGCAGGTAGAGTTCACCCCGGACTTGATGGATTCCGTCATGGCCGAAGTGCCGAGCCTCAAGGGCTTGAAGCACTCGGCGTTCAACTTCGGCTTGATCCGTGAATGGGCGGACCGCGGTCTCAAGTGCTTCTCCGGCTCCGGCCGCCTGCCGCTCCCGGCGCTTACCATGGGTGCGATCGGCACGGTAGACGCCCCGCTCTCTCTGGCGCCGTGGCTGTACACGGACCTGTTCGCAGCGTGGGAAGCCGGCGACCTGCAACGGGCGCAGGCGCGGCAGAACGATGTCCAGAAGGTCGTCGACCTTGTCCAGATGTACGGGGCCGGCGCACACGTCTGCAAGACGATCCTTTCCAGGAGGATCGGCATCGACATGGGCGAGTCGATACGCCCCAATAACTACCTGACCTCGGAAGAGCAGGACCACGTCCTCGCAGAGGCGAAGAAGGCAGGCGTGCTGGAAGCCCCGGTCGCCGTCACGGCGTAGGGGGACACACGACTGAATTGGCCTGAGCGCCCCCATCCCCGGACAAACCGGGGTGGGGGCGCCTGTGCGTCCTGGCTCTCACCGCCCGTTCTTAACCCCGTGTCCCGGCCGGTCGCCCTCCGGCGCGGGCTGCGGAGGGGGAGAAATCGCGGAATAACGCCGCTGGTGATCACACAGTGGGAGCGGGGCTCACCCCATCGTCCCGCGTGTCGTCTGCGCGGCCACGGGCCGGGATCCCGCGGCCAGCCGGGACACTCGCCCGCGGCGATGCCAGGGAATCACCTGTGGCATCCTTGCCGGAGTTATGACAGGTTCCAACCCGGACATTCCGATAACCGAAGCGGCCCCCGAAGACGCCGTCCGGGCCTGGTTCGCGCTGCTCGGCAAGTTCTGCGCCGCCATCGACTACGACGCGGCCGAGGCGATCTTCGCTCCCGAAGTCGTGTCTTTTGGGACGCGTGCTGACATCGTGACCGGCCTCGACAACCTCCGGCGTAACCAGTGGGAGGGCATCTGGGGGAACGTCGCCGATTTCCGGGTCGACCTGGAATCAGTACAGGCATTTGGCGACGGCGAGATCGCATGGGGCGTCGCGACCTGGACCTCGACCGGGTTCGACGAGGTCCACAGGCCCTTTGACCGGCCGGGACGGGCCACCGTAACGTTGGCGCGGCGTGATGGCGCATGGCTCGCGACCCACACCCACTTCTCCCTCAATCCCGGCACGCCGCCAAGGACCTACGGGCGAGGTTGAATCCCTTCTTCAAACGAGAGAAGAGCCTGTCCTGAGCGAAAGGGAGTTTTAGATCCTTACCGAGAAACAGCTCGACACCGGTGAGATGACCCTCAATTACGTCGAGGGTGATGACCAGGGCGAGCCGATCGTTTTCATACACGGCATCGGAGGCCGCTGGCAGGCCTGGTCCCAGGAAATCGGTCTCGTGGCCTACGCGTGGCATCCGTTCGCGGTCGACCTGCGCGGTCACGGCAAGTCGTCGTCTGCGGAGACGGGATACCGGTTCAACGACTACCCGCGCGACATCATCTCGCTGCTCGAAAGTCAGATTCGCCGGCCGGCCGTGTTGGTCGCCCACTCGTTGGGAGCCGTCACTGCGATCGGAGTGGCAAGTGAACGGCCGGACCTGGTGTGCGCGATCGTCCTCGAGGATCCGCCCATCTTCTCCCACCAGCGGTCGGGTCGAAGTCGCCGGGCGGGCGAGTTCGCCCGGATGCAGGAGCTCGCCCGCATGGACGTACCGGACTCCGAGATGATTCCCCTGATCATGGAAATGAATCCGGACCAGACCGCGGCGCAGGCCCGCGCTCGGGCGGCGTCCTTGAGGGGGCTCGATCCCGAGGTCTACACGCCGACCCTGGACGGCACATCCATGGAGGGATTCGACGCCGACGCCCGGCTGGCCGCCATCGAATGTCCCGCACTGCTGATGCAGGCGGACCCGTCGCTCGGCGCAGCCATGACCGATGAGGAAGCAGAACGCGCCGCGGCGGCGATACCGGATTGCACCTTCGTGCGGATGCGTAACGTGGGCCACGGCATCCACCGCGACGACCCGGTCAACTTCCGCCGCGTACTGTTCGACTTCCTCGACACGATCCAGGAATCGAACTGATCGCCGATAGCGAAGGAAGCCCGGCGTCTATACTTCCGGCACTGTTTTGTTGATCTCCATCGAAGGGGGTTCCTATGGTCACCACCGCCAGATTCAAGAACATCATCACATCTGAAGATGATTTGCGGGAACAGCTCGGCTGGCCGTCCGAGCGCGCCCGTGGGAAGACGATCGCGGCGCTGGACCAACACTGCCGGGACATCATCGCTGCGTCCCCTTTCGCACTGGTGGCGACGACCAACTCAGATGGCTCCGTCGATGTTTCACCCAAGGGCGACCCGGCCGGATTTATCAGGGTTCTCGACGACAACACACTCGTCATCCCGGACCGGCCCGGCAACCGCCGGTTTGATGGCCTTGCCAACATCCTCACCAACCCCGGCATCGGGATGATCTTCATCGTCCCGGGCATGCGGGAGACGCTGCGGGTCAACGGCACAGCGACCATCGTCAGGGACCAGGAACTGCTTGAATCGCTGGCCATGGACGGCAAGCTCCCCTGGCTGGCGATTGTCGTCGACGTCAAAGAGGCCTTCGTTCACTGTCCGAAGGCGTTCCTGAGGTCAAAGCTCTGGGACGCGGAGACCTGGCCGGACCGTGACTCCCTGCCGTCGATGGCCTGCATCCTGAACGACCACGCGCTGGCGGGCCGGGGCAACGTCGAGGAGATCGAAGCCGATCTCGCAGAGCGGCACCGGACCCAGCTTTACTAGCCAGAGTTCGCAGAAGGAAAATCGCCGCACAGTTGGGGGCGGGCGTCAGCCCGCCCTTCCTGTGTACGCCATGCCGCCTGAATTCACGCCTCGCACCTTCCACGCGCCGGAAACCACCATCGTGTTCGACGAGGGGCCTGACAACGGGCCTCCGGTGGTGTTCATTCACAGCCTCGGCGCCCGTCGCCAGGACTGGGCCGCGGTTCTCCCGGAGTTTGCCTGCGAACGCCACGTATTCGCGCCCGATCTCCGCGGTCACGGCGAGTCCGGGCGGGTTCACGGCGGATACCGGTTTACCCACTACGCCCGTGACATCGTGCCGTGGTTGCGGGAGATAGTGCGGGAACCGGCTGCGCTGGTCGGCCACTCGCTCGGCGGCGTCGTAGCCACGGTGATCGCCGCCGACCATCCCGGACTTGTCACCTCGGTGGTCGCGATAGACCCCCCGCTGTTCACGAAACGCCATACAGAAGACTCCGCCAGAGACCCGACCCTCTATCGTGAACGATTCAGACGGGCGCGTGACCTCGCCGCATCAGGGATGACCGAGGAAGAATTGTTCGACACGTTGCGGGCGCGGTCGCCGGACCGGCCGGAACAGATCAGCCGGGCGCTTGCCGCAAACCTCGCAAGCCTGGACCCGGACGTCTTCACGCTTGCGCTTTCCGGCGGTGCGCAGATCGACTTCGACCCGGAAGACTTGATCGGGCGATTGTCACTCCCGATGCTCATCGTCCAGGCCGACCCTGCCAGGGGCGCCGCCGTGACGGAGGACGATGCCCGGTGGGCGACCGAAACGAACCCGCTCATCTCACGCGTGTTGATCGAGGGATCGGCGCACGAGGTGCATCACTCGCATCGCGATCGGTTTGTTCAGATAGTGCGTGACTTTATCGAAAGGGTGTAAGAAGCGTCCTGACAATCTCCTCTCCCAGCGGGAGAGGGTCAGGGTGAGGGAGAAGTCCCGTCCTATGTCCGCGTCCGCCAGGAGGATTCAGATAATTACCACGTAGCGCGTCCTTTGCCTCCGGCGCGTCCAGAGCGCCGGGCTCGCGTTGTTCACGTCCTGCGCCGCTGCTACGCTGTCGCAGCCCTCGACGACACCGCTCAATCGAACACCGGAGGCCTGATTGGACTTCACACTGATCGCCCACCGCGGCTACTCCTCACGCGCGCCGGAGAACACATTCCCTGCTTTTGATATGGCCCTGGAACAAGGCTTCGACAACTTCGAACTCGACGCCCAGATCACGAGGGACGGGCAACTCGTGGTATTCCACGACCAGACCGTTGACCGCGTAACAAACGGCAGCGGAGAGGTGGCGGACCACACGATGGAGGAGCTCCAGGCCCTGGACCTCGCGACGAAGTTCGAGGGCGAGGGCGACTTCTCCGGCGCCTACATCCCGACACTGGACGAGTTCCTCGGCCGCTACGCCGGACGCGCCCATCCCCACCTGGAGCTCAAGTCACGCGAGGCGGAGCTGCCGGCGATGGTCGCCGGGGCCCTCAAGCGCCACGGCTGGCTTGACGTCGCGGGCTCGGGAACGTTCGACGCCCCTGGGCTGACCGTATCGTCATTCTGGGCGGACCAGTTGTACCGGTCCAGGCTACGGCTGCCCAACGTCCGTCATGGCTGGCTCGTCAACGAGGTCACCGAAGAAACCGTGGCGGCAGCGTTGAAGCTCGGGTTCGACGCCGTTTACCCGCGCGCCGGCACGGCCACTCCCGAGACCGTCAGCCATGCCTACGACCGCGGCCTGAGCGTCCGCGGCTGGGGCATTGGCGACGATGACGATCTGGCGAGGATCCATCGCTCCGGAGCGGAGGGAACGACCGTCAACTGGCCGGGCGAGGCGAAGGCATTTCTTGAAGCGATGGAGTAATCGGGTCGGCGCGCCGCTGGCCCGGCAGGGGGATCGTTGATGCCGACATACGACGCCGTCATTCGCGGCGGCCGTGTTCTTGACCCCGCCGCCGGCACGGACGCCGTGCTCGACATTGGCATTCGTCATGGAAGGATTGACGCGCTCGGCGAGCGACTCGAAACCGCAGCCGGGGGCCGGACCATCGACGCCGCCGGCCGCTGGGTGATGCCGGGCCACATCGACACCCATGCCCACGTGTCCTCTGCGGGCGATGAGCGCAACGTGGACCGGGCGCTGGGTCTGGCCATGCTCGCCGAGTCCGGCACGACCACCTGCCTGGACCTGCTCGGCACGCCCGAGTCGCTTGTTGACGGGATGCGGCGGTTGGGCGCCGGGATCAACGTCGCGACCGTGATGGCGCTCATCCCGCACCTGACCATCCCGGAGGATGATCCCCCGATCGCCATGATGCGGAACGTCGCCTCGGACGCCCTTTCCCGCGGCGCC
>JACZRO010000019.1 GCA_022574675.1 Chloroflexota bacterium | reverse complement strand
GACGCTGTGATGGGCGACATCGGCACCGACGCCGTGAAGGTCGGGATGCTGGCGAGCGCCGGGATCGTCGACCTGGCCGACTTGAAATTACGAGAGTATGGCCTCACGAGGGTGGTGGTCGATCCCGTGATGGTGGCGACGAGCGGCGACAGACTTCTGCAGGAAAGCGCCGTTGAGTCGCTCAGATCGCTCCTGATCCCGCTGGCGACTGTCGTAACCCCAAACCTGGACGAGGTTCGGGCGCTGACAGGACGACGCGTAGAGAGCCTGGACGATATGAAGGAGGCTGCGCGTCAGATCCACGGGCTGGGGGCGCAGAACGTCCTCGTCAAGGGCGGCCATTTTGCCGAAGAGCTTGCCGGAGACCTTGAGGGAAACCCGGAGCGACGCATGTTGGACGTCCTCTACGATGGCGACTCTTTCACCGTTTTTTCGGACGAGATGGTGGAAACGACGAGCACGCACGGTACCGGTTGCACGTTGTCGTCGGCGATCGCGGCCGGGCTGGCGCACGGGCGGCCGGTCCCCGAAGCGATCGGGGACGCAAAGGCGTACCTTACGGACGCGCTGCGCCATGCGTTTCCGATCGGCGCGGGCCACGGCCCGGTCAACCACCTGTTTGGCTGGTGGGCGGAAGGCGGGGCCGATGGAAAGGGCGGGTCGACCCACTCTGTCGCCCGCCAGGCCTCTAACTAATCGGAGCCAGCCGGGCAGGCGACGGACTATCGCCGGACCGCGGTCCCCAACCACAAACCCAAATATAAACAAGGGAACGACCGAGAATGACCCTGTACCTGACGGAAGCCGAAGTCGGCGAAATCCTGACCATGGACCTCGCACTGGAGGCGGTCGATGAGGTGTTTGAGGCGCGCGGACGCGGCGAGGTGATCAACCATCCGCGCAGCCGGATCGCGCTCGGGAGCGGTTCGTACAACCTGATGGCTGCGGGCTGGCCGGCGAAGGGCATCGTCGGCTCGAAGTCGTATGTCGGCGGCAGTGGGGGGATCGCCTTCCAGGTGTTGATCTACGGCGCATCGGGCGAGGGGCTGCTCGGCATACTGGACGCCAATCTGATGGGACAGGTCCGGACAGGGGCCGCCAGCGGCATCGCCACCCGATACATGGCACGGTGGTGCGAAAACGGCAAGGTCGCCGTGATCGGATCCGGCTACCAGGCGCGCACCCAGCTTGAGGCTGTGACAAAGGTGCGAGAGCTCGGCACGGCATCCGTTTACAGCAGGAGCGCCGGGAATCGTGAGGCGTTCGCGAAATCCATGACGGAGGAACTGGAGCTGCAGGTAACGCCCGCCGCGTCGGTCGACGAGTGTGTCGACGGCGCCGACATCATCATCGTCATGACGAACTCGCGGGAGCCGGTGCTTCTCGGCGACTCAGTTAAAGAAGGGGTCCACATCAACGCCGCCGGGGCCAACGGCTGGCAGCGACGAGAGCTGGACACGCGGGCGGTTGCGAAGTGCGATGTGATAGCCACGGACGATATCGAACAGGCGAAGATCGAGTGCGCCGACTTGATGGCGCCGGCCGACGCAGGGCGCATCCGGTGGGAGCAGGTGGTGAACCTGGGCGAGATCGTCGCCGGACTTCACCCGGGCCGTACCGAGGAGTCGCAGATCACGCTGTTTGAATCACAGGGCGTCGCGATGGAAGACATCGCGGTCGGGAAACGTGTGCTGGACCTGGCGCGGGAACGCGGGATCGGCACCGAACTGTCGGGAGGCGGCATGGAGGCGGGCAGCATTTAGCGTTCCTCCCCCAGGGTGCGGCGACCAGGGTCTGCGAGGAGATCCCGAACGCGCAATCGCGCTGGTCGCCCACGCGCCGTCATCCCGAGCGAAGTCGAGGGACCTGTACCGCGTGGCTCGCCGTCTACAACGCGCGTCGCGCGGATCGGCGTCCAACCGTCGCCCGGCCTGTTATCCCCGCCAGTTTTCCTGGCCGGGGATAAGGCCCCGGATGTATGCCACCTGTCCGATATGTTGCGAGCACTCGACCGAAATCCGCGCGAGGACCCAGAGCACCGTCGGCGCGGGGCGAGGACGGAGCGGGTTTTTCTCCGGCCGCGTTGTTGGAAGGTCGGACTCCGTCAACCCTCGGATTACCGGCCCTACGCTCGCCAGCACATCAGCTCGATACCCGGCAATCAATTCCGGGGCCACGTCCGGGAACGCCCCGACCTGCTCCGGCGTGTCACCGACACCAAATCGGTCCTCGGCAGGCATGTTGATTTTGTCGGCCCAACCACGTTTTTCCCATACTTGATCTGCCTCCGCGAGATAGGAATTGATCCACATGTCTTCGACACGCGTCAGGTGCCACACGATCCACATGATGTGGTTGGCCGACGGCGTTGGACGCCAGCGCCATTGCTCGGGCGTGAGCCCGTCCAGCGCGGCATCCAGTTGTTCACTGAAATCGGTGATGGCCTGTAACGTGACATCCCGGAAATCCATCTCGACCTCCCGGCGCCGATCAGTCGACACCGATGATCCGTACGCTCCGCGGGCGCATTATCAGCGGGATCGTCTGCGCTCGTGCGATCACGGCGATCGCCGGAGCCATGACGACCGGGAGGACAGGTGTCACGTACATGAAACTGACGTACCCCAAAACTGTGATCCCAGGGTCTTCATTGACCCAACCCAGCCCGATCATCAGTATCCAGGCGCGGGAAAAGGACCCCGTCCCGGCGGCGGGCAAAGCTAGAATCTAACGGCAAGCCATGCGATCTCTCTTTGTGTCCCCGAATTCAGTGGAATCGGCTCTTACGGCAGTTCTTGGCGGCCGAGCGTGATGCTGCCTGCCCAGCCGAATCGCGATACACCGGCGCCTGAAGTCCCCGCGGTGGCTCATTGACGTCCGGCATCTCGAATAATCAGGCGGACGCCGGTCTCGAGTCGCGTCACCTGCTTGACGTACGGGATCTGGCCACGAGATTCGCCACCGCGGAGGGCTATGTCCAGGCGGTGAACGGCGTTTCGTTCCACATCGATGAGGGAGAGATTCTCGGCCTGGTGGGAGAGTCCGGATGCGGCAAATCGGTGACCTCGTTGTCGATCATGCGCCTGGTTCCGAATCCCCCGGGGGAGATCACCCGCGGCAGCGTGTTGTTCGAGGGACGCGACCTGCAAAAGATCTCTGAGCGAGAGATGCGGCGGGTCAGGGGCGGCAGCATCGGCATGATATTTCAGGAGCCGATGACGTCCCTGAATCCCGTGCTCACGATCGGCCGGCAGATCACCGAGGCGATTGAGGTACACCTTGATCTGAAAAGAGCATCGGCGCGCAATCGGGCGGTCGAGATACTGGACCGGGTAGGCCTCCCTGATCCCAGGCGGCGATTTGATGACTACCCCCATCAGTTGAGCGGGGGCCAGCGCCAGCGCGTGATGATCGCGATGGCCATTAGCTGCAACCCGAGGCTGCTGATCGCCGACGAGGCGACAACGGCGCTCGACGTCACCATCCAGGCGCAGATCCTTGAGTTGCTGCAATCGCTGTGCGAAGAGTTCCGGATGGCGCTCTTGATCATCACCCACAACCTGGGAGTTGTGGCGCGGTACGCGCAGCGCGTGGCCGTCATGTACGCCGGGAAGATCATCGAAACGGGCGCCGCAGACCAGATCTACTCGGCCCCGCGTCATCCTTACACCGCCGGTCTGTTGAGTTCTGTCCCGCGACTGGACGCCGCCGTGGGGGCACGGCTCACACCGATCGAGGGCGAGATACCGGACCTGGCCAACCTCCCCCCAGGCTGTGCGTTTGAACCCAGGTGTCGATGGGCGGTCGATCGATGCCGCGCGGAGTCCCCGGGGCTCATCCACGTGGAACCCGGCCATGATGCGGCGTGCTGGGAGTACGAGAGAGTCGCACTGGACCTTGCGGCGAATCGGCAACGATCGTGACGTCTGGACTTTCTCGGCCGGATTCGCCAGACACGCCGGGCGCGTCACGTCCGGAGGAAGGCGAGGTCGCCCCCTTCGACGGTCCGACGCTGGCCGTACGAGACCTGCGGGTCCACTTCCCGATCACCTCCGGGTTCCTGCTGCGGCGCCAGACCGGCACCGTGAAGGCCGTTGACGGTCTCTCGTTCGATATCGCGCCGGGTGAGACGCTTGGACTGGTCGGGGAGAGCGGTTCGGGCAAGACCACCACCGGCCGGGCGATTCTGCAACTTCAGCGGCCCACCTCCGGGTCGGTGGAGTTCAGGGGAGTCGAGTTGACCAGCATGTCTGCGGCGAAGCTGCGTCCGTTGCGTTCCGAGATGCAGATCATCTTCCAGGACCCGTACGGGTCGCTGAACCCGCGCATGAGCGCGGGACGGATCATCGGGGAACCACTCGCGGTGCACGGGCTCGCGGGCGATAAAAACCAGCGCCGGGAAAGGGTCGCCGAGTTGCTCGGTCGCGTCGGTCTGAACTCGGCGATGATGGACCGTTATCCGCACGAATTCTCGGGCGGCCAGCGTCAGCGGATCGGGATAGCGCGTGCGTTGGCCGGTGAGCCGTCCTTCATCGTGTGCGACGAGCCTGTGTCCGCGCTGGACGTGTCTATCCAGGCGCAGATCCTGAATCTACTGTCGGACCTGCAGGACGAGTTCAACATCTCGTACCTGTTCATCGCCCATGACCTGTCCGTGGTCCGTCACATAAGCGATCGCGTCGCCGTCATGTACCTGGGCAAGATCATGGAACTGGCAACGAGCGCTGAGCTGTACGAGAACCCGATGCACCCGTACACGCGCGCCTTGATGTCAGCAGTCCCGATCCCCGACCCCCGGCTTGAACGCCAGCGGGAACGCATCGTGCTTGAGGGCGACATGCCGAGCCCGATAAACCCGCCTTCGGGCTGCGTGTTCCGCACCCGCTGCCCGATCGCGACGGAGGAGTGTGCGGGCGTCGTGCCGGAGTTGACGGAACGCAGCCCCGGTCACCGGGTCGCCTGCATCAAGGTGTAGCGCCGGGGCGGAACCAGGTCCGGGTTCGGACTCGGGCTCAGGCTAGCGCCCACGTGATCACCCCGGCCACCAGCGCTGCGACCAGCCCCAGGGGAACGAGCACGACCGTCGCCCATTCGATCGGCCTTCGCCACGGCGAATCATCGCTGGACGAGGATGCCGTGATGTCCAGTCCCCGGCCCATGAGTTCGGCCGAGAAGATCAGTGATACGACAGCGTGGGTCACAGCGACCGACATCGCTCCGATCGAGTAGACGGCGGCGACTTCCGATATCTGCTCGCCCTCTCCGAACAGGATGGCGTCGATCAGTGCCACTGCAACGGCGATGAGGGCCGCCGTGGCCGTGCCGAAGCGCCACTGGAGGCCGACTACGGCCGTCCAACGTGACTCGGGTTCCGAGGTCCTTGAGCGCAACGACGCGAGGACATAAAGATTCCAGGTCAGCAACGCCAGCGCGAGCAGGGCATTGCCGACGAGGAACGCAGTCAGTGACATTACTTATTTGCTCCGGACTTGGGACAGCCTCTGCGTCGCGCGGTCTCTATCCGAGTCGCTCGCCGCAGATCTCGTCCGTACGCGCCGGACCCCCTAAACATTGATTCTGACGATTTCTTGCTGCACCTCGCCAGTTACCTCCGGTCCGTGTTCTCCCAGAAAAACGTCGATCTCGGACCGAATGCCGAACTCTGGCAGGTAGATTCCGGGTTCGACCGATACGGCGACCCCGGGGATCAATTTGCGGGTTTCGTGTGTCTCCCAGTCATCCAGATTAACGCCATTGCTATGGACCTCCAAGCCGATGCTATGGCCCAGGCGATGGACGAAGTAGTCGCCGTAACCGGCGTTCGCGATCACATCGCGTGCCGCACGATCTACCTCCCAGCCTGCAAGCTCGCGGCCCTGCGCGTGCGCATCCTGCATGAACGTCACCGCTGCGTCGCGTGCTTCCGCCACCGCGTTGAACACCTCTTTGTGCTCCGGGCTCGGTTCGCCGGTGAACCCGGTCCACGTGATGTCGCCAAACACCGAGCCGGGCTCGGGCGCGACAGCCCACAGGTCGATCAGCACCAGGCTGTTCTTGCGGACGATGGCTGACGAATCGGGCGACGGTTCGTAATGGGGGTCGGACGAATGCGCGTCCACCGCCACGATCGGGCCGTCCGTGGAGACGAGCCCGAGCCGCTGAAAGCGGCCGCGGATGAACTCGGCGACGTCGTGTTCGCTGAGCTTCCAGTTGATGTTCTCGCCGATGAAAGTGAAGGCGTCGTGAACGCTGCGTAACAGCCCCTCCATCGCCACGCGGTGGGACTCCCGCTGCTCGGGCGTCCAGCGTTCGGTCGCATACTGAAGCACGTCGCCAGAACTGACGACATCGATGCCCAGGGAGCGGACAAGTTCTATCGTGCCGGCGTCGACCAGGCCGACGCGTGGGAGCGCAGCCTCTGGCGAATACTCCATGGCGACGCGATGTTGACCGGCGAGCATCTCGCTGAGCCCGGCGAGCATCTGGGACCGGCTGCCGAACCGTCGTAACTTGACCTGGACATCCTCTGCGCCGGCCCTCTCGATCATGGAATCGAAACGGCCCGCATCCACCTCGTGGGCGAGAAGTGTCGGATCGCCTTCGGCAGGCACCAGGAACCAGCAGGGCCGGGTGACGTGCGAGACGTGTCCGACCAGGTTCCAGAAGATCGGATTGGAGCCCCGGTAGTCCTCCAGGAGCCACCCATCGACACGCGAGCGGCCCAGGTACTCCCGCGCCCCGGCAAGGGCCGCGCCGATAGTCATCGTCAGGCGTCCAGTGGGTCCGGGAACAGGTCCCGCGCAGCTTCGGCGTCTGCCGGCGTGTTCATGTCGAGCCGCGCCAGGGGCGTGTCAACCTCCACCGGGTTCATGGCGTCTGCATGCGCCCGCAAGACCTGGCGTACCCCCTGACCTTCTTCCGTGATGGCCGCAAGCTCTGCGCGCAGTGAGCCGTCGAAGACCAGCGGGTGTCCGCCGTGTCCATCGTAAACAGGCGAACTTATCGGCGCCCCTTTGGACCGGTGTGATTCCAGGACATCCCGGATCAACCAGGACGGGCGGGGTTGGTCGACCGCAAGCAGGACGATTGTTTCCACGTCCGCGGGCAGCGCGGCGAGGCCGGCCTTTATGGAGGTGGTCTTGCCGGACAGATAGTCGGGGTTTCTCACGGCGTGGACATGGTTTCCAGAGAGTCCCCCGGAGAACGCGGAGGACAGTACGGATTCGACACCCTCGGCGCGGTCTCCCGTCACGGCGAACACCTCGTCCACGCCGGCGTCCAGCAGGGCCTCGACCTGTCGCTGGATCAGCGACGCGCCAAACCACTCAAGCATTGGTTTTGGCGTTCCCATGCGACTGGACTCGCCCGCGGCGAGCAGTATTGCGCAGATCGACAAGGGTTTCTTCGTGTAGCGCGTCAGTCGGCGGCGACCGTCGCACCCTCGGAACGGGCGTGATTCGCGGCGACCTGGAGCAACCGCTCGTCCAGCTTCATGGGCTGTCCGCTGCCGCCCAGGCGGAACATCAGGATCTCCGCCACTATGCTGATGGCGATCTCTCCCGGCGTCCGGGCGCTGATGTCCAGGCCGCTCGGGGCCCTGAGCTCTCGTATGCGGTCGAGCGGGATGCCTCGCCGGATCAACTCTTCGTAGATCATGATCGTCTTGCGCTTGCTGCCAAGGAGGGCGACGTAACGCGCCGGTGTCCGCGCCGCGGCCTCAAGGGCCGTGTCGTCGAACCGGTGACCCCGGGTAGCGATCACGATGAAGGTGTTGGCGTTGATCGGCAGTTCGGCGATGCCGCTAACGAAGTCCTTCGTCAGGACAATGTCAGCTTCCGGGAATCGCTCCCTGTTGGCGAACTCGGGCCGGTCGTCGATTACGAACACTCGCATGCCGACCGACCTGGCGATCGGGTCCAGGGCTTTCGATACGTGCCCGCCGCCGGCCAGCACTATCGTAGGTGGCGTGGTGAAGGCCTCTATGAAGAACTCGGCGCCGGTCTCGTCATCGACGATGTATTCCTGCTTGCCCATCGCCATCAGGTTGACAGCTTTGCGAACCGCACGACCGTCCAGATCTGAGTCGCCCAGGGTGCCTTCGGTCTCGCCGTTCTCACGGATCAGCAGCTTGGAGCCGACGGAGAGCCGGGGGGCCTCGGAAGGCCCGGGGTTTTCCGGCGCCACCATCAGGTTGGCGATCGCCACCGGCGGGCCACCTTCGTACGCTGCCACGACCTCTTCGGCGTACTTCTGATAATCCTCGGGCCGGCGGATGGGGTCGATCAGGAAGTACATGGTCCCGCCGCAGATGAGCCCGTCTTCTGCGGCGAGTTCTTCGTTGAGCTCGTACGAGCGCATCTCCGCGCCGCCGCCGTTCTTGAGCAACTGCTGCGCAGCAAACCAGATGTCGCCCTCGACGCAACCGCCGCCGAGCGTGCCGACCCCGCTGCCGTCGTCTCGAACGAGCAGTTTAGCGCCGGGTTTTTGTGGAGTGGATCCCGAGGTCTTCACGACCGTCGCGACGACCACCTGCCTGTCATCATTCAGCTGGGATACGGCTTCCCGAAAGACGGGTTCCATTAAGGGCCTTCTGAACCGCTAAAAAACACGTTCGAACCCGAAATCCGGCCGAGCTCGATCACGTTCCAGATTACCACAGGCGGGGCGAATCCCTGCTTTTTTCTGCGCCCGCGGGTCTCGGAAACGGCCGAACGCCGCACCTCGCCGTTATTCCCACCCCGCGTAAGCCGGACGGCGGGACGCGCTGGCGGCGGGTCCGGGCTAGCCCCGGAGCATTGCCGCGGCGTCTTCAACAGCCATGATGATCTTGTCGTACCCGGTGCAGCGGCAGAGGTTGCCGGCGAGACGTGTGCGGATCTCTTCTTCCGTCGGATTCGGATTGCGCTGTAACAACGCCGTCGCCGAGATGATGAATCCCGGCGTGCAGAAACCGCACTGGAGAGCGCCGTCTTTGATGAACGCCTCCTGGACCGGGTTGAGCTTGCCGTGTTTCGCTATGCCCTCAACGGTGGTGATCTCGGTGCCGTCCATCTCGGCCGCCAGGACCAGGCACGAGTTCGCCGTCCGTCCGTCGATCATGACGGTGCAGGCGCCGCAGTTGCCGTTGCTGCAACCTTCCTTGGTGCCGGTCAGCCGCAGGTTGTCACGCAGGGTCTCGAGCAGCGTCCAGCCCGGGTCCACGAGTAACTCGTGCTGATCGCCGTTGACGGTCATAGAGATGTGCTTCATCTGTGGAGATCCTTGGTCCTTCCGGGGCTTCTTCTGAGGGGGTGTTCTGGAGGTCCGCCATATCTGTGGCGTGGTGGCGGTTCGCCGCTGCGGGCGGTCGAGCGTGTGAGTGAGAACGTTAGCCGTTGATCCGGTCCCGGCAGATGGCGAGCGTCCGGCGTGTGAGGACACGGACAAGCTCTCGCCGGTACTCGGCGGAGCCACGCACGTCTGTTATGGGGGTCGCCGCGCCGACCGCGGCCTCCGCCGCGACCTCGATCAGTTCGTCGGTCAATACGTTGCCTTCCAGGACCTCTTCAGCCGCCCGGGCACGGAGCGGAGTCGGGGCGACCGACGCCAGTGCGATCCGGGCTTTCAAGACGGCGTTGTTGGAGGGATCAAGTTGCAGGAAGCTCCCCACACCGGCGACGGCGATATCCATCTCGTTACGTGGAATGAATCGAAGATATGCGCTGGCGCTGTTGTCCGGGATCGGCGGAAGGACCAGCTCGACCAGGATCTCGCCCTTCTGGAGGACCGTCTGCCCGGGACCGGCAAAGAAGTCAGACAGTGCGATCTCACGCCGGCCGGATGCGCTGGCGACCACGGCCGTGGCGTCATGGACGAGGAGCGGCGGGATTGTGTCCCCGGAAGGCGCCGCATTGCAGACGTTGCCGCCCACTCCGGCCCGGTTCTGGATCTGCCAGGACCCGATAAGCATGGCGGATTCCGCAAGGCTCCGGTAATCGGAGCGAACTGCCGGGAACTCACCGACGTCGGTGCAGGATCGTGCGGCGCCGATGTGGAGGCCGTCCCCCGTTACTTCCAGCCGTTGGAGCTCAGGGATACGCTTCACGTCGACCACCAGGTCGGCGTTTCGTCGGCCGGTCTTGAGCTGGTCCACGATATCTGTCCCACCGACGAGCGCCCGGATTTCGCCTGACCCGGCGAACAGTTCCAGCGCCTCGTCAAGAGTGGTGGGCTGAGCGAAGTCGAAATCAGGCAACGGGCACTCCGTTTCTTGACGGCTGAAACCGCCCGTGCGTGTTCGTCGCAGACGGGCGGTTGGTAGGGGAGCGCTCCCCCGAAGGCGGAGCCGAGTATATTCCGGGTCCAATGCCGCCACAACTTGCAATCCAAAATCGGTGTCTTCGCAGTGCGGTCCGCATCAGCCCGCTCGGCTCAATCCAATGTTGAGCGACCCGGACCGCACGGCATCGTCTGGAGACGCCGCGAAACCGATCGTGCCGCCACCTATCGCAGCGTCCGGCCTGGATCTGGTCAGCATGCCGGCCGCGTTCATCGAGGCGATGATCGATGGGCAGGGCAGCGCGGACCGGGAGTTCGACGGAGTTCGACTGTGGGACGAATGGACGGCGGAGGCCAGTCCGTGGTTCGGAGTACGCCTGACGCAGTTACGCGCCATGCCGGAACTGGTGCAGTGGTTGATGTACGCGATCGTGAGGCGATCAGACCGACAGATGGTGGGTCACGTGGGATTCCACAGCGCACCGGGACCGGCCTACCTGCATGACATAGCGCCGGGCGGAATCGAGATCGGCTACTCGGTGTTTGAACCGTTTCGAGGTTGTGGCTATGCCACGGCGGCGGCGGCGGCGTTGATCCAATGGGCGCGCCGGGAGCATGGCGTACGCGATTTCGTGGCCTCGATCGCCCGTGACAATGCCGCCTCAAAGCGGGTCGCGTGCAAGCTGGGCTTCGCGTTCTTCCGGGACTTCGAACGGAGCGACCCTGACCGGGAAGACATGTATCTCCTGCGCGTGAGCGAGGAGGGGTAGGTGTCCGCCCACCCCACGAGCAGCGGCGCGTCGAAATGCGGAGCGTTGTTTGCGCTTCGCGGCTCTCCGCCGGGTCGCCCATCAACCCACGCGGTATTTACCAACGAACTCCGCATTGGGCTCGAAGCCGGGTTCCGGATCGGCGGCCGGCTACCAGAACACGTGGCCGCCGCCGAAACCGATGCCGAACACGAGGTAGGTGTAGAACGCCCTCGCCCAGAGGCGCTGGGGCAGGAGCCAGCCGAAAACGAAGATGATGCCGACCGCGGGCAACACGTAGAGCCAGGGCTCCTCGCGCATGATGTCCGTGAACTCTGTGCGGGTTGTGTTGTCCAGCAGCGATTGGTATGCCGCGGAAAGCCGGTCACGGTAAGACTCTCCGGGGAAGTAGCTGGTGATCGCGAGGAACGTCGCGGCGACGGTCGCCGCCATGAGGGCGAGCGAAATGGTCCATCGCTGCAGGCCGTTTGCCATGTCGCAGCTCCGAGATTCAACCCGAGCTTCAGTTGGGAACTCTATGGAAGCGTAATCGTTGGCCGGCCCGCGACCCAAGTGTGTCCCGGTTCAACGCACGGTGAACCCGGGACAAGGGGACCTGTATTCCCGCCTAAATACGGTCTGCTTAAAGAGCACAGCACATCCTGTTAATCTGACGACGAAATTCAGGGAACAGTGGCGCGCGGTGGTCGGAAGAGATGGATGAATGTCGCCTCGAATTAGTATCTGGCTTGGTTTGTTGGCGACCATGGTTGTGGCATGTTCCGCTGGCACCACTCCACCACAGCAACTCCCGGATGTCGATGCGACCGTGGCCGCTGGCGTAGCCGCCACGCAGGAAACACGAGCGGCAATTGATGCGACCGTTGTCGCTGCTGTGGCGGCGACGCAGGAAGCGGCTCCGACGGCTACGGCGATACCGGGCGTTACGCCGGTAGCGGTTCCGAGTCCTGTCCCGACTGCTATGCCGGCCCCGACACCGACAGTCACGCCGCTGCCCACGGCAACCGCGGCTCCCGAACCAACTGCGGCTCCCACGCCAACGCCGCAGCCCACTGCGACCCCGAGGCCAAGCCCGACATCAACGGCGATTCCGACGCCGACGCCGACGTCAATACCGACCGTCGAATCGCTGCCGGACCTCGTTGTCAGAATCGGGCCGGCAGTGGTCCGAATACTTACCAACCTCGCGAGCGGGTCAGGCGTGATCGTAGAGATCGACCCGTCGACGAACGCTGCCCTGATACTCACCAATTTTCACGTGATAGAAGGTGGGTCGTTTATCGATGTGGCGGTCGCAGGCTCCGGTACTTTCCGCGCGGATGTTCTGGGGACCGATCCGACCCGGGATCTGGCCGTACTCCGAATCTGTTGCGATGAGGGGTACACATCGCTATCCATCGCCGCGACGGCGGCGATCAGAACAGGTGAAGTCGTCGTTGTGCTGGGATTCCCGCTGGGGGTGACCACACTGAGGATCTCAGAAGGGATAGTTTCGGGGCTTCTTTACGACCAAACAATTGATCGGTACGAGGTTCAAACTGATGCCGCGATCAACCCCGGCAACAGTGGCGGTCCATTGTTGCTGCGGGACGGGACGATCGCTGGAATCAACACTTACAAAGTGCTGCGTAGCTCGGGGGACGTTCCGGTCGAGGGCTTTGGTTTCGCCATCTCTGCGAGGACACTCAGCGTTCATTTTCCCAGACTGAAAGATGGCCAATCCGTGGCGGTTCCCACGGCAACGCCGGTACCTCAGATCTCGGCCGGCATCTACACGAGCCCTGACTTTGGCTACATGTTGGATATCCCGGCTGGCTGGGATTTTGACGACTCGACGCCCGATAGGACCGTTACCTGGGACCCTAACACCCTCGCGTGGATCAGAGTCCGCGTGGAGTCGGTCGACCGGAATCAATACCCCAATACAGCCGCGTACACGGCGGACTGGACAGTTGCGCCCGCCGCGACCTGGACAGATTACGTTGTCACATCTGAGGATCCGGGAATCTTCCGGAGCACGACGACCGGATCGGCGCTCGTTTCAGGTCACGAGTTCAACTTTGTGTTCAGGAACGATGAAGGAGAACTATTTGACGCTTCGACACACTGGTTCGTGTTGGACGGCAGATTGTACTGGGTGAATCGGGGCGCGCCTCAGGCGATCCGTGGACTGGACCAGTACGCGGAGCTTGATCGCAAGATTCGGCTCGCCCACGTATCGTTCAAGCCGCCGGGCAGCTAACGCCCAATCTGCCGCGTGCTAACGTTGGAACGTCCAGCGTCCAGGGCCCGTAGCTCAGTGGTTAGAGCAGTCGGCTCATAACCGATCGGTCGCAGGTTCAATTCCTGCCGGGCCCACCACACTCCGCCGCCCGGGTCACCGTTCATTCCCGCGACGAGTTCCGATGACGCTATTCGACGGGTCACGCTAACAATGCGCATCGACACGATCTACCACACCGGGTTTGTGGTGGCAGACCTGGACCGGGCGCTCGAGTTCTACACCGGCATCCTCGGGTTGACGGTCGAGCGCGCCCCTTCTGAATCGTCCAGCGACTGGCTGGCTCGGGTTGTGGGGTACGACAGCGTGCATCTGCGCACCGCCTTTGTCGGTCCGGGCGACGGTCATTCGATCGAGCTGCTGGAGTACATCGAACCGCGCGGTAAGCCCCGGTCTGACCAGCACGATCGGAACCGGCCAGGGTCGGCCCACGCGGCCTTCGTCGTCGACGACGTCGCGGCGTGGCGCGCCAGGCTGAAAGAGCAGGGCGTTAGTTGCTTCGGCCCGGAGGACGAGCGCGACCTGCCGTTCCCGTGGGCGCGCTTTGCCATCTACTTCCAGGACCCGGACGGCAACTGGCTTGAGATGGTCCAGCGCGACCCCAGGCCGGCCGGATCGGCCGAGAACTGACGCGGACCGCCGATCCCGGCCGGAAAACCGTCAGGGTTGAATGGAGCGGCGTCGGAATCAAACCGGCATAATCTGATCGGGAAAGATTCGGGCGGGGGGAATTATCTGGTCCTTCTCCCGATGTTTCTACCCCCACGTCGAAATCCAAACTACACTCGTATGTACAGACCGCCGGGGTATCTCCGCGTCTGTCGCGCGCGTGGATGTCCCAATCGGTTCCACAAGATTTCAATCCCCATCGAAAGGGTGTGACACATCGCGACCGCAACGCGGGTCGAGGCGCCGGCCAGGGCCTCGTCCTCCGATTACTCAGATCTCAAGCGGATTCTGGCGGCGGCCGGTCTGCGAAAAGCCCAACCTCGCTTTTACATCTTCATGGCGGTATTCAACGCCGTAGCCTTCGCCGGCATCGTTGCGCTCGCCCTGTGGTCGCCACATCCGGCGGTGCTCGTCTTAAGCGCCGCATTGTTCGGTTTCATGCTGACGCAACACGGCTTGCTTGGACATGATGTGGCTCATCGCCAGGTGTTCCGCAAAAGGCGTCCGGTGGCCCTGGCAGGGTGGATTCTCGGCAACCTGCTTATGGGAGTCAGCTACTCGTGGTGGACCCGGAAGCACAACGATCACCACGCCAACCCGAACCACATCACAAACGACCCCGACGCGAGCTACCCGATGCTCGCCATGTTCCCGGAGCAGCGCGCCCAACGGTCGAAATTCGTGATGCCGGTTATCGCCATCCAGGCTTACCTGTACCCGTTCTTCACCATGTTCCTGTTCGTCACCATGCGAACGGCCGGCTTCGCGCAGCTTTTCAATCGAAATATTCCGATGCGCATACGCCAGGCGATCGGTATCGCGCTACACCTGGCGCTTTTCGTTGTTCTACTTACGCAACTTGGCGGATGGCCCCAGGCGATCACGTTTCTGATCGTCAGCCAACTTGTCTTCAGCCTGTATAACGCCTCCATCTTCGCCCCCAATCACAAGGGGATGAAGATGATGGCAGAAGGTGAAGAACTCGACTTTTTGCGAACGCAGGTGCTCACCGCCCGAAACGTACGCGGAAACTGGTTGGTCGACTACTGGTATGGCGGCCTCAACTACCAGATAGAGCATCACCTTTTCCCGACCATGCCTCGCAACCGGCTGAAGGACGCCAAACCGCTGGTGGAGAAATTCTGCGCCGATCGAGGGATTTCATACCACGAGACCTCGGTGGCCGGCTCGTACTGGGAGATCTTCCAACACTTGAGACGCGCCAGCGCAGGTCCGCCCATCACGGAAGGCGGCGAGTAGTACTCGCTACATGGCGCGGTGTCGGGACGAGGCTTGATTCAGCCGAGCCGGGCGGGACTCCAGACGGGCCGAACCCGGGAAGATTGTCTCTCCGACGTTTCTCGCGCCCCCGTTGGTGCCGGCACTATCGGGCGGTTCCGCCCCCTGGCCGCAAAAACTAACAACGGGCCGGGCCGCGCTCGCATCAGCGAGCCGCCTCAATAACGTGACCTCGAATCTTCCCGGACACCGGCCCTTCGCCGAAGCGCTCAGCGATGGCTTCTGTGGCTTGTTCGGTGACATGGCCCAGAAGACTCGCGTCCCTGGATTCGATCTCGGTTCGCAGCGGCGTGCCCCGGCAATATGCGACGGCCGGATGGCGCGGAGATGGCGCGGAACTGGTTTGCTCAACGGTGGTGATCGAGATGCGAGAGAAACCGGCCCTGCCCAGTTCGTCCCGAATCCGTTCCACATCGTGATAGCCGTGCGGGATTCGGGCGAGAAAACGGGGAGGATCCGCCGGGAATACTGAGGCCGCCGCTTCTGTAACGACATCAGCGAACTCGTTGGCGCCGATGTGATCCCAGACGTTGAAGAGGAAGGCGCCACCCGGTTTGAGCACCCGAGCCGCCTCCGCATAACCAGCGACCCTGTCCGGGAAAAACATGACGCCGAATTGACAGACGATGGCATCGAAAGAGGAGTCGTCGAAGGGCAGGTCCAGAGCGTCCGCCTGGCACCACGTAATGCGCTCGTCCGGCCCCTGCCTCTTTGCCGCATGATCGAGCATCGGCTGGTTAAGGTCCGTCACGGTGTAGTGGACGTCGGACGCCATCCGGGAAGCCACAGCGCGGGTCACGACACCGCTCCCAGCCGCCGTTTCCAGGATCGTCTCGGGCGAGAGAGCGGCGACGCGGTCGGCAAGATCACTTGCGTACGCCTCGAATATCAAAGGCACGAGATAGGTGTCGTAAAACTCCGGTATCGAGCCCGCAAACTCCCGATCGCCTTCGGTCATGTGTTGTCCTCGTTTGTTAAGCGGCGAAACCGACTTCCGTCCGACGGATCGCACGGCGTCGTCCAGGAGCATGGCGTTGCGCCCTCACTGAAATTTGGCGCAGTGAGTCCGGAACGCCGAGTCGAGCTCGTACGACCCACCGGCATGGCGTTCCTTTTGCCGGAGGGTTAACCCGGTTCGGCGGCTCTGCATCGGGCGATTATCTCGGACGTGGAGATCCCGGCCGTGTACTTGACCGTGCGAAAAATCCCCATGTCGATGGGGTCCCGGTAGCAAAGCTGGTACAACTCATCGTTGAAGTCGTCGCCGTGAACGACCAGGTCGATGTCATGCAACTCGATCCACTCGCGGCTGACTGACAGTGGAGCGTCCCCGATCACCTCGTCCACATAACGGCAGCCCGCGACTGCGGCAATACGCTCCTCCATCGAGAGGATGGGAATGCGCTTGTAATTGCGAGCGACTTCGTCCGAGTGAATGCCTACCTTCAGAAAGTCGCCCTGCTCCCGTGCGGCTCGGAGAAAATTCACATGGCCGTAGTGAAAGAGGTCGGCCACCATGTCTACGTAGACCGTCGTGATCGCGAATCCTCCTGGGTTGGCCGGGGTCGAGAATCAGGAGTCGGCATCCGACGCCTTCCGGGACGTCGCTAGAACGTTCACTCTGCCTGATGGGGTTTCGGGATCCGGTCTGTAGACGTAGCCGGTAGACGGCTCGAGCTTCTCCATGAACAGCACTTCTTCGTGATCGCCGTGTCGGATCGTCAGGACGTAATAGCCTGCGTTCGGCAGATCGAGTCCGGTCATGCCGTTTTGATCGGTTGCTGACCGCACAAGGCCCGACAGAACGGTCGTGGAGCACACGATAACCTCAGCTCCCTTTACGGGTCGGCCCTCGAAGTCGAGAACTTGCAGGCTTCCGGGGTCCCGGCGCGACAGGAACCTCCTGAAAAAGCGTAAGAACCTTACGGAAGCGGAGCTTGGTTCATCGGGCATCAAATCCATGATGTCCTGCTCGTAACCGCTTCTCTTCGGGATCATCCACTCAGGCCCGTATTTCAGGCGGAGATACTCCTCTGGCGGGTTGGGAACGTTGAACTTCTCGCCAAGGAAATCTATCGATTTCAGATTCGAGTGCAAACGGGCGGGTATCTTGACGACCGGCCACTGGTAGATGCTGTCGTCGATGATGCGGTAGCAGGTCCAGTCCAACCCTGTGCCGTGTTTGCTGAACTCGACACTGACATGAAGCTCCGCCTCTGTGACGACCGCTTTGAACCCGCGATCTCGAAAGGCCCTGACGACCGGCTCAATCGCGTCCTCGGTGAGCCCGTGCATTCCGATGATCGACCCGATGTCGAGATCGTCATCCCATTCGATCAGGGCGCCGTCGCGGACTGCGCCAAGGCAAGTGCCGTGGCGCAGGAAGAAGACGATGCCGAACTCATGGAGCACCGTTTTCGCTTCTTTGAGCAGCGCCTCGGCCGTGCGCATGTCCATCGGCTCAAAGACCGACGGTTTCGTTTTCCCAGAGTCAGATTCATACATGGCCCGGCTCGTTTCGCTGCTCGATAGTACCGCAGGCCAATTCCGGTCATCGTGAGGGTCAAACGCGGCCTGAAACTTTGTGTGATTGCAGGGTCTTATGCACTCTCCAGCCTCGCGGGGGAGCTGCCGGCGAATCGATCCATGATTCATCGCGATCGATGCCCGCCGTTCAGCGCGGGATTCCTAAATCGGCAATAATCAGCGCCGGACCGGGAGGCCCGTTCCGCACACCGCGACCAGGGAGCAAAGAGTGGAATTCGGATACTCGATGGAATCGCATGCCCGCGGTGTTGGAGCGGCGGAGCACCACGACGCGTTCAGGGAATTCTTCCAGCAGGTTCAGATCTGCGAAGACGGCGGCATGGATTTCGTCTGGATTTCTGAGCACCATTTCAACCCGGAGAGATCGTTCGGCTCGGCGTCGATGGTGGTAGCCGGAGCAGTCGCCGCCCGGACAGAGCGCATCAAGATCGGCACCGCGATTGTCGTTCTTCCCACACACAATCCGCTCCACGTGGCTGAAGAAACCGCCGTGCTGGACCATCTTTCCAACGGCCGTTTTGAGCTCGGTGTCGGACGGAGCGGCGGCGTCGGGGCGTATCGCGGCTTCAACATGGACTATTCGGAAAGCCAGCCGCGCTTTGCCGAGTGCCTTGAAGTGGTCAAACGCGCCCTCAGCAATGAGCGTTTCTCTTATGAAGGCGAGTTCTACAAGTACGAAGACGTAGTCATGGCGCCCCGGCCGATCACCCGGCCGCACCCAAAGATCAGGTGGGCGGTTAACTCGTCGGCGACATTTGCGATGGCCGGTCAATTGGGTTTGCCGGTATTCTGCGGCGTTCTCCAGCTCAAAACAGCGGAGCTTGCTGAGTTACTGGCTTCGTACGATGAAGCGAAGGAAAAAGCCGGGTTTAATACTCCCCGCGACGCTCATCTCCGCATCCCGATCTACGTTTCGGACACGATGGATGACGCCCTCACGGCGCCTGAGGAGGGCTTTTCCAGGCGTTACACGTCGGCCAGCCAGATTCTTGTCCGTATGGTCGCTTCAGGACAGGCGAACTACCTGGACGAACGGGCCGAGCGGATCGACGCGCTCGGCAACTTGGACTGGGAAGCGATCCACACAACGGAGAAAGCGATCGTCGGTACGCCCGATGTCGTGATCGACAAGATCAAGGAGATCGGGGACGCGCTTCAGCTCAGCGGTATGGTCCTCGAGTTCAACGCCGGCGAACGACTACCGGAAGACAAGATCAACCGGTCCCTCGAACTGTTCTGCGAGAAGGTCGCACCGGCGTTCGCTTAAATCTCAGGCGGGTTGCCGGGAGACTTCCGAACCGGCATTCAGGCTAGTTCCCAGCCAGTCACCAGTAGCTCCCCAACAGTCCAAATAAGCGCCCTATCAGGGCTTTTCGATCGGGAACCCGACGATAGATCCCCACTCGGTCCATGACCCGTCATAAATGCGGATGTGGTCCCAGCCCAGGATCTGTGTCGCGGCGACCCATGCCAGCGTGGCGCGGTGGCTGAGGCGGCAGTAGGTCACGACTTCCGTGGCTTGCTCGGGCGTCGCGCCGGCCGCGCTGAACCTTTTGCGTAGGTCGTCCGGCGGCAGGAAAGTGTCGTCGTCGTTCACCAGCTCGCGGTAGTACAGGTGCGCCGCCCCGGGGATGCGTCCGCTACGCTCAGCGCCGTGGTCGAACCCGGGCGGCGGCATTACGCGCTCCCCGGAGTACTCCTCCGGCGACCGCACGTCGAGCAACAGCCGTCCGGCGCTTCCCAGGTTGTCCCGGACGTCGTCGCGGCCGACGCGTGACGATGCGTCGGCCGGTGGCGGCTCGTAGTGAACGGCGTCGAAACGCGGGACCTCCGGGGTGAGCGGGCGTCCTTCCGCGAGCCACTTTGTGCGGCTGCCGTCGAGCAGTTTCAGCTCTCGGTGCCCGGCCATCGTCAGCGCCCAGAACCCGTACGTGCCGTACTGGACTCGGTCGGAGTAGATCACGACCGTCGTGTCCGGGCCGATACCGATTCCGCCCAGCCGCTGCGCCATCTGCTCCGGCGTTACGAACTCCCGGTCGGTCTCGTCCCAGCACAGGTCCTTCCAGAAGAAGCGGACCGCGCCCGGGATGTGGCCGGCCCTGTACCCGGAGTCGTCGTCGGTCGCGCCGATCTCGATGACACGGACCGATGGGTCATCAAGGCGCTCCGCCAGCCAATCCGTGGTTACGAGGGTGTCTGGATTACCGGTCACGTGCGGTAGCTCCTTGTCCGATGGTCGTGGCATTCGGTTCGCATTACCGGATGAATGTAAAGCTCTGATGGGCGGCGTTATATTTTGCGAGCCGGGAGATCCCTCGACTTCGCTCGGGATGACATTGTTATTCAGGTCGCCGAGAACGAACAGACGTGCCGTTTACGCGTCCGCTGAACCCGGCCCAGTATCAGCGATCACCTCCAGGACCTCCTGTCCATACCGGTCGCGCTTGGCCGCGCCAATTCCGAACACCGTGAACAGCTCGTCGAGATCGCCGGGGCGGGCCTGCGCCAGAGCGACGAGCGTGCGGTCCGAGAACACCACAAAGGCCGGGACGCCGTCCTGGTCGGCGCGGGATTTTCGCCAACTGCGAAGCGCGTCGTACAGAGGCCGGTTGACGTGTTCAAGCTTGACCGGCGCAGGCGTTGCTGACTTCGTTGCCGGCAACCGCACATTGCGAGGGCCGGCGTCCGGGTTGTCCGCCTCCCAATCCCGCACCACGGCCAGCAACCGGTCCCCGTACCGGCGCGCACGGACCGGTCCGATGCCCCAGACCTCGAGTAGTTCAGACTCGGTGCCCGGCCGGGCGTCCGCGATCTCCCGGGCGGTCCGGTCCTCGAACACATCCGCCGGGTCGATTCGTCCCTGTTGCGCGATCTCGGAGCGGAGCCTGATAAGACGCTCGGCGAGGCCCGACCCGTCGGACCCGGAGGCGGAGCGGCAGTTGTCGCAATGTTCGCAGCCGCCGACCGGCTGCTCCCCGAAATACTCCAGGATGTACGAGCGGCGGCAGCCGAGCGTCTGGGCGTACCCGATCATCCTGTCGAGCATCTCGGACGCATGCTCCCTGTGCCGCTCCACCACGGCCGACTTGATCGGGGCGTCGGGATCTGTCGACAGCAGGCGATCGCCCGAGTCATCCAGCAATCCAGAGTCCTGGAAAGCGCGGATCGCCATCACGCCGCCGCTCCGGTTTCCAAACGCTCCCTCGGGGACTCGTGAATCCGGCCCGGACTCCGCCGCCGCGCACAACCGTCGCCACGCCGCTCTGAGATCGGACATGCCCGGGTGATCGGAGTCGATGAACCGGCGCGGTCCGTTCGCAGAGCCGGGCGTGTAGATCAGCACGCACTCGGCCGGCTCGCCGTCGCGGCCGGCCCGCCCGGACTCCTGGTAGTACGCCTCCAGCCGCCCCGGCATGTCGTAATGGATGATGTATCGCACGTCCGGTTTGTCCACGCCAAGCCCGAAGGCGTTCGTCGCGACCATCACGTCCACACGGTCCGTCATGAACCTGCGCTGGACCTGGGAACGGTCTTGCGCGTTCATGCCGGCGTGATAGTGCGCGGCGTTGAGACCGTGCTCGGAGAGCAGGCTCGCCAGCTCCTCGGAGCGGGCGCGTGACCCCACGTAGACGATGCCGCTCTTACCCCGGCGCTCCGCTGCGAACTCCAGCAGGAAGTCCTGTTTCTCCCGATTGCCGCCGGAGAAGCGGACCGAGAACAGCAGGTTGGGGCGGTCCACCGAGTGCACCACCCGGAGGGCGTCCGCAAGCCCGAGCCGCCGGACGATGTCTTCCCGCGCCTGTTGCGTGGCGGTGGCGGTGAGTGCGACGGTGCGCGGGGAGCCCAGCTGTTTGCGGACGGAGTCCAGTCTCAGGTAGTCGGGGCGAAACGTGTGCCCCCACTCCGAGACGCAGTGGGCCTCGTCGATGGCGAGCAGGTTCACACCCGCCCGCGCCAGTCCCTGGACGAAAACCTGGTTGCCGAGGGCCTCCGGCGATGTGAACAGCAGATCGAGCCGGCCGTCCCGGAAATCGATGTAGGTCGAACGTTTCTCGGCGCTGGTCAGGTTGGAGTTGATGAACGCCGCACGCACGCCGTTTGCGAGCAGTCCCTCGACCTGGTCCTGCATCAACGCTATGTGCGGCGAGACGACCAGCACGCGGCCGGTCACAAGGGCCGGTAGGACGTAGGTCATGCTTTTGCCGCTCCCGGTGGGGAGCACGGCAAGCACGTCCGAGGAGTGGAGCCCGGACAGAACTTCTGACTGACCCGGCCTCAGCCCGGGAAACCCGAACTTCTCGGACAGCAACGCGCCGTACGCGTCCAGGTCTGCGGGGGGTCCGGCGCCCGCGGGTTTGGCACTTTCAGTAGTCAGCGTCTGTTACAACCGAAACGACTCATGTGATGCGATGGCAGGGCCAGATAATAACGGCAACATCGAGCGAACCCCGGGGGGAATGTCACAGTTGCGAGCGGCTCAGGACCCTGAAGCCCGCCATTCAATGCATGGAGGTGGCCCGGGCGCATCGGTCGCGTGCCGCTCGCGGACGGTATTTCCCTCATCATCTCCCCTCATCATCTCCAGGTAGGAGAGGGGATTATCCGGTCAGGTCCCCGTCGGTCCGAAGCGTTCGGTCCGTACCCGTTCAGGCGACACCCCGGCGTCCACAAGTGCGTTGGCCGCCGTCTCGACGAATCCGTCAGGGCCGCAGATGTACGCCCGGCCGATCGCTCCCAGGCGATTGAACACGTCCGAGAGCATCTCAACGTCGACGCGCCTGGCGTAGCCGTCCCAGCCCTCCGGCGCAGACCGGGTGAAGGTGTGCGCCATCTGGAGGCCGTTCCCGGCCTCGGCCAGCGCGTCCAGCTCCTCGCGGTAGATCACGTCGTCCAGTGAGCGTGAGCTGTACAGCAGAAACGTCTGGACATGCCGTGCCGTACTGTCGCGGTGCCGGAGCATCGACATCAACGGGACGATCCCCGAGCCACCGGCGACGAGCAACAAAGGCCCGCCCATCGAACCCGTCCATGTGAACGGCCCGCCTATCGGCCCCCGCATCTCCACACGGTCGCCGATCACCACCACGTCGTGGAAATAGGGCGAGACCTCGCCGTCGACGATCTTCTCGATCGTCAGGTCCAGCACACTTCGGGTCTCGGGAGCGGTAGCGATCGAGTAACTCCGCTGCGTCTGATATCCGTCGGGCGCCGTCAAACGGATGTCGTAGTGCATGCCGGGCCGGAACGACGCCCAGGTAGGCGGGCGAAGCCGGTACGTCTTGACGCGATACGTCTCGACCGTGATCGATTCCACCGTGGCGACGTGCCACACCAGTTTTCCCGGCTGTCGTCCTTCAGTGTTTGCCATCGTCACTCGCCCGGGGCCGTGTCGACATCAGGACGTCGTTTTAGTCGCCCCAGTACCGCTGCTCCCGCCAGGGGTCGCCGTACATGTGGTAGCCGTTCGACTCCCAGAATCCCGGCGCGTCCTGGTCCATGAACCGGATGCTCTCCACCCATTTCGCGGATTTCCAGAAGTACAGGTGAGGAACGATCATGCGGACCGGGCCGCCGTGTTCCGGCGCGATGGGTTCGCCGTCGAACTCGTGGACGATAAACGCCTTGCCGTCGCGCACGTCCGAGACCGGCAGATTGGTCGTGTATCCCCCGAACGAGCGGACCATCAGATAGTCCTCGGAAGGGTCGACTCCCGCCTGCTCAAAAAACACATCGAGATCGACGCCCTTCCAATCACTATCGAGCATCGACCATTTCGTCACGCAATGGATATCGGTGTGTATATCCGTCTGCGGCATCGCCAGTAGTTCGTCCCAGTTCCAGGACTTCGACCCGTCCTCGCCGAGGTCGATCGTGAACTTCCAGTCCGCCGTCGAGACCCGCTCCGTCGGCCCGTAGGTGAGCACGGGGAATCCCGTCTCGTAGTACTGGCCCGGTGGAATATCCCGGGGCGGTTTCGGACGGCGGACACCGAAGAATCCACGACTGAGCACGGCAGTGATCCCTTGCAACTTTCTGAGCGAATACCCGGAAGCGTCTCCGGGGAAACGTGTTCGTCCGGTCCCGGCATACGCGATGCTGCGGGAAGGGCGACGGAGGCCCGATTGTATCCCGCCTTCCGCATGGACCGACTCGGGCAGATGTCGCGTCTATACTCCGGCGCACGCTCAGGAGCCCGTATCGAGACAGCCAGCGTCAGCCCCCCACGAATGGCATCGTTTCCCAGACTACGTTACGGGGCATGTCCCGCCTGCCATCGAGAACGAACCTTCCCGGCGACGAAACCCGAATCGAGACCCTGATCGATATCAGGCAGGTTAAACACTTGAGGAGAATCCGGAATGAGGCTTGAGGGCAAGTCCGCCATCGTGACGGGAGCGGGAAACGGAATCGGCCGGGCGATAGCCGGCCTGTTCGCCGAGGAAGGCGCACGGGTTCTGGTCGCAGAGATCGAGGAAGACGCCGGGAAAGCGGTGGCTGACGAGATAAACAGGGCCGGCGGCACGGCCGTGTTCCAGCATACGGACATCACCGACGAAACTTCCGTCAGTGCGGCGGTGCATGCGGCGGTGGACGCCTTCGGCACGGTGAACATCCTCGTCAACAACGCCGCTGCGTTCGTGTTCGGCAAGATCGAGGACGTGACCCGTGACGACTGGGACCGCGTTTTCGGGGTGAACGTGATCGGTCCCGCCAACTGCGTGCGCGCCGTGCTTCCCGTGCTGCGCGGTAACGGAGGCGGGGCGATCGTCAACCTGGCCTCGGTGAGCGCGTTCATCGCCCAGCCGTCATTCATCCCGTACAACTCTTCGAAAGGCGCCGTCCTGCAACTCACGCGCTGCCTGGCAATGGACCTGGCGGTGGACAACATCCGGGTGAACGCCGTCTGCCCGGGCGCGATCAAGACCCGCGCCACCGACAGACACATCTCATCCCTCGGCCTGGACCCGGAGCAGGCGTACGAAGAGTTTGGCCAGGACGCGTTGATGAAACGCATGGGAAACCCGCGTGAAATTGCTTACGGCGTACTGTTCCTCGCATCCGACGAGGCGTCTTACGTCACGGGCGAATATCTCGTGATCGACGGTGGGGCCACCATCGACTGACGCTCATCGTCCGAATTCTGGCGGTTCTTGGCGGGAAACGTGGTGTAACGGCCGTCAGGCCATCGGCGCGCCACCGCCGCAGGCGGTAGCTGCGCACGACATAGTCTGCGAGGTTCTCCCCCGACCCGCAGTCGCCCCAATGGTCGTTTGCCCCCAGTCAGGGGCTGGGATTCGCGTGCCCGCGTGAAGGGCGCTAACGCGCATCGAGACCGACGACTGTCCCACACGACCGCGCGCCGCCGTCCCCTTAGCCTGAAAACGTGGGCAGACCGCCGCCTGGTGGGGCGAGTCCCACCATCCAACTCGAAACGCCGCAGTGGCTCACAGGTGTGGCGTATCGAATAATCAGGGCCATAACCGGCCCTGCTTCGTCGCGCCCAGAATACTCGCGACGTTTGGGGTACGGGCAGCGCGGCGTCACCGGCCTGGAGACGGCGATCATCATGATCGCTTTCATGGTCGTGGCCTCCGTGTTTGCCATGACCACACTGCAGGTCGGGCTCTTCTCGGCCTCCCAGGGCAAGGAAGTGGCGTACGCCGGGCTGGACCAGGCGACGGGGAGCCTGCATCTGCGCGGATCCGTCAGGGCGGTACGGGGTGAGGTAGACGTGGACGGGAACGACACGATCGACCTGGGGGGTGTTGACGAGCAGGCGGTCGCAAAGATCATCTTCACCGTGACGGCGGCGATCGGCAACACGATGACGGACCTGACGCCGCCGTACACCGTTAACGACACGGGAATCGACCCTGACGCCAGCGGACTGACAAGTCGCACCAGCGTCACCATCCAGACCGATAATTTTTTGATAAACGATGTCGCCTGGACAGTTACGTTTCCCGGCTCAGATAACGGCGACTACATCCTGGACAACGACGAGAGGGCGGAGTTGACGGTCTGGCTGCATACCTACGACAACGTAAACAGCCTGTACGACCTGGGCAGTGGCAGTGGCGACCCGTTCATAGACGCCGCCGCCGACCTCATCGGCGCAAGCGAGGAGTTCACCCTCCAGTTGTATCCCACAAAGGGTGTCACGCTCAATATCCAGCGCACAACGCCGGTGGTCCTGCGGCCCCAGATGGACCTTCGCTGATTCCGCCGTTGACCGCGGACGGGCCGGCATGTTGGATGCCGGTGTGGTTTATCTCGGCGAAGTCCGTTCTACAATGCGGCCACGGCCGCGGCGATTCCGCTGCCGGAGCTCAATTCAACGAGGAGTTCGGGCATTGGCGCAACTTAGCGAGGAACAGATCACGCTTCTGCGAGAGCCCCATATCGCGCAACTGGTCACGCTGATGCCAGATGGCTCGCCGCAAATCTCCCCGGTCTGGGTGGACACGGACGGGAGCGACGTTTTGATAAACACCGCCCTCGGGCGGCTCAAGTCCAACAATATGGCCCGGGACGCCCGCGTCGCAGTCGGCGTGTACGACCCGGAGAACTCGTACACGCGGGTCGTCAACGTACGGGGCCGGGTGACGTCGATCAGCGAAGAGGGCGCAGACGCACACATCGACTCTCTGGCGAAGAAATATATGGGCGTCGATTCGTATCCATACGCCGACCCCGACGTCACGCGTGTGATCGTGCGGATAGCGCCGGAGCGCATCAGCGGCGGCTAGCGGCCAGCGGCGCGGTTTGCGTGTCCGGACACGGCTCCCGGACCCAGGGGGAGCCTGTGGGATCGTCGCCGGATGAGGACACGCTGAATCGTGACCTCACGGGGCGCTGCAACGAGGTGGTGGCCGGTTAACGCGGCGCGACGTGTCTCGCTGGCGATTCAATGTTTACGCGGTCGCGAGCGCCGCAAGCCACGGCGAGGTTTACGTTGCGGTGTATCGCCGCCCGGTTGCGCCGCGGGTGGCCTGAACATCACCCAGCCGACGACGCCCGTCGCACCGGCCAGGACGATCCATCCCAGCGCCGCCGCCTGGCCGTTGGAGTCGTCAAGGTCCAGCAAAAGCGGAACGACGTACAGCCACGAGGCCGTTATCAGAACGACGCCTATGGCGATCGCGACCAGGTGTGTCCGGTTCATGCGGTCAGCCTGAATCCGATTCGGTCCAACGCGGGAATCCGTTTACCAGTTGGTGAATGCACCGTCGTTTCGTTTGAGCTGCGACACCCAGCCCTGCGGATTGGCGCGGTTTGACTCGGCCGCGTCTTCATTGAAATCCACGCCGAGCCCCGGCGCATCCGGCGCCCATGCGTAACCGTCCTCCCATTCGATCTGTTGCGGGAACAGGTCGGTCGCAAACGTACCGGGCTGGCGCGGCATCTCCTGCACGCCGACGTTGGTGGACGCCATGCACAGCGCAACGCAGGCCGCGGCGCTGACCGGGCCGAGCGGGTTGTGCGGGACGATGTCTATGTAATGCGTCTCCGCCCAGTGCGTGATCTTGAGCGCCTCGGTAATTCCGCCGACGATGCACAGGTCGATTCGCGCGTAGTCGATCGTCTCTTGCTCGATCACCTCGCGGAACGGCCACCTGGACACCCACTGCTCACCGGCGGCGATCGGAAGGTTGATCTTCGACGCCAACTTTCGGTAGCTGGCCGGGTTTTCCGACCTGATCGGGTCTTCGATGAAGAAGGGCTTGAACTCTTCAAGATCCCGGCACATCTGGATTACGTGGGTGGTGTCCAACCGGGTGTGGACATCGAAGCAGATCTGCACGTCCGGCAGGGCGGCGCGGACCCCGGCGAGTTGCTCCACAGCGATCTTGACCGATTCACTCGGCTCTAATACGCCGCGCCCGTCGAGGTCGTTATATAGCCCGCCTGTCTGTGGCTGGTGCCAGCGCACGAACTTCCAGCCGCGGTCAACGTGCGCCTTGCAGTCGTCGATCAGCTCCTGGAGCGTGTTGCCGTTTACGTGCGGGTAGCAGACGACTTTATCTCGGACCGGCCCGCCGAGCAGCTTATAGACCGGCATGTCCACCGACTTGCCCTTGATGT
>JACZRO010000148.1 GCA_022574675.1 Chloroflexota bacterium | reverse complement strand
GATCCCCATGGCGATGAACGGCAGTAGAAGCAACGCGATCGCCCATCCAACGGGTGAGTTGCGGGTGACGGCCCAGTAACCGAAGCCGACGGCGACGAACCCGACCCAGACCGGCCACGCCATGGCGAGCGCAACGCCGCTACCCGTACCCAGGCCCCTGCCCCCGGAAAATCGCCTGTCACCGGATAAACGAAGGTATATCGACCAGTCGTGGCCGACCAGGGCCGCCGTCCCGGCCACGACCTCGACGCCCTTCCCGTACCCCAGCACGGAGCCGGCGATTATCACGGGAAGCGGTCCTTTGATGAACACGTCGAACGCCACCACCACCAGGCCCGCGGTCCGTCCCACGGCCTGGATCACGTTCGTACCGCCGACGTTTCCGCTGCCGATCCGGCGGAGGTCCAGCCCGCGCGTCCAGCGCGCGGCAAGATAGGCCGTGGGTATCGCGCCAAACAGGTACGCGCCGATGGTCAACGCCAGCACCCCGGCCGCAGGCGCGCCCAGTATCTCCACTTCAGCCGGAGTCCGGGGCGCCGCGGCCCCCGAAAATTTCGGGAATGACGGGCGCATTGGCGGACTTGCGGGCCGCCTTCCACCGGTCGGCGGCGGCGCGCAGATCATCTACCGCGCCGGGCGGGGGGCCGACGGTGTTCGGATCGCCGGGGACAATCTCGTCGGCGGAGCCCCAGGCGTGGTAATCGGTCCCGCCCACCGCGATCAGGCCGTTTCGTGCAGCGACTTCGAGCCGGCGGGCGCGGTCGTTGGTGCCGTATTTCGGGGCGAACACTTCGATGCCGTCCAGCCCCTCGTCCACCAGGAACCCGAGGACGCGCGCCAGCCCCTTGACCGTTTGCGGATGGGCCAGCGTGGCGGTCATACCGACCGAGTGGAAAAAGCGAACACCGTCGACCGGTGTTGGCTTGGGGCGCTTGACCCGGGCAATCCCGTTGCTCCCCAGGTAGCGCCGGAACGCGTCCTGCGCGTTCTCGACGTAGCCGGCCTCGGCCATCGCCCGCGCTATGTGCGGCCTGCCGACGGCCCCGCCGGCTATCTCAAGCACGCGCTCCCAGTCGATGTTGATCCCATGTTCGCGAAGCCGCTCCACCGTTCCGCGGGCGGCCTCTACCCGGCCGTCCCGAAGATGGGCCAGGTACTCCTGCAGACCGGGGGCGTCGGTGTCCGCAAAGTGGCCGATCAGGTGAACCTCTGTATCACCGACCTCCGTGCCCAGCTCGATGCCCGGTATTACGGTGAGGCCCGGGTGGCGTTCAGCCGCCGCCTGCGCCTCCCCGATTCCTTCCGTGGAGTCGTGGTCGGTTATCGCGACGATCCGCAGAGAGGTCTCTGCGACCAGCTCGATCAGTTCCGTCGGCGAGAGCTGGCCGTCGGACGCGGTGGTGTGGAGATGGAGATCGACGATAGGGGGCCGTACGCCCCCTGCGACGTCTTCTGGGCCATTTTGGGTGGATGAGCTCAACGTGTTGTCCGTATTCCCGGTTTTCGTGTAATCAACCGTCCGCATTGGAAGACAGGCGGAGGGGAAAGGATACAGGGGCTTCGGGACAATCCGCGGTTCCAAATCGCGGGACGGGACGCGTCGCCGGGCCGCCCATTACGGAGCGGCCCGGCGACGGTTCTACGCGGTCCCGCTCAGCGGGCGATCTCGATCGATCTCGACTCCCGGATGACCACTACCTTGATCTGTCCGGGGTAGGACAAAGTGCCTTCGATCCGTTTCGTAATGTCCCTGGCGAGGACGGCGCAGGCGGCGTCATCGACCGTCTCCGGCTGGACCATTACCCGGATCTCACGGCCCGCCTGGATGGCGAAACACCGCTCGACGCCCTCAAACCCGCGTGCCGTGTCCTCGAGCGCCTGCATACGCTGTACGTACTGCTCAAGGGTGTCGCGCCGGGCTCCCGGCCGCGCCGCGCTGATGGCGTCTGCGGCGGCCACGAGGAAGGCCTCCGTGGTGGTCATCTCGGAGTCGTGATGCTGACGGATCGGGTCGGCGATCTGGTCCGAAACGTTGTACTTGAGAACCAGGTCCGCACCGATTTCGGCGTGCGGTCCCTCGACCTCATGGGACAGGGCCTTGCCGATGTCGTGAAGGAACCCGGCGACCTTGCAGACGTCGACTCGCGCGCCAATCTCGGCCGCCATCATCCCGGCCAGCAGGGACACCTCGACAGAGTGACGGAGCACGTTTTCTCCGTAGCTGTAACGGAACTTCAGCCGGCCGACAATCTTCACCAGTTCAGGGTGAAGGCCATGGATATTGGCCTCGAACAGCGCCTCCTCCCCCGCCTTCTGGACGACCTCGCCGACCTCCCGGCGCGCCTTCTCCACCTGTTCTTCGATCCTGGCCGGGTGAATCCGGCCGTCCTGGATCAACTGGCCGAGGGCGATCCGCGCGACCTCTCGACGGATCGGGTCAAAACAAGAGATCGTGACCGCCTCGGGCGTATCGTCGATTATCAGATCGACGCCGGTGGCGGCTTCTATGGCGCGGATGTTACGACCCTCACGGCCGATCAACCGCCCCTTCATATCGTCGTTGGGAAGCGGGACCGAAGAAACGGAGCTGTCCGACACGACATCTGAGGCCAGGCGTTGTATGGCCCCGGCCAGGACGTCGCGCGCCAATTCGTCCGAGCGTTCCCGCGCCTGGACCTCTGCATCGCGATAACGGCGCGCAAGATCGAATTCGATCGCTTCTTCGGCGCGAACCATCAGCATCTGACGGGCGTCAATTGCGGACAGGCCGGATATCTCTTCCAGCCGTTCGTCCTCTCGCTGCCGGACCTCTTCCAGGTCCGTGCGTTCGCCTTCAAGCTGCTCCTGGAGCCGCTCCAGGCTTCGGTCCCGTTCCTCTACTGCGCTAGTTCGTTTTTCCAGCGTCTCTTCACGTTGTTCGACGTGAATTTCAAGTCTCTGTAGTTCCTGCCGTTCGGCTCGGATCTCCGCTTCAAGCGCGGTCCTGGTCTTTATTCCATGTTCTCTGGCTTCGAGCAGTATTTCCTTGCTGCGTGCGTCAGCCCGGCGGATCTGTTGTTCCGCCGCTGCCCGAGCAGCTTCCTGTCCTCGGGTGATGAGTGCGCCCCGCAGGTAGAAACTCAATCCGCCTGCCAGGACGCCGACCAGTAGAGCCGTTATTACGGCAGTCAGGGCGAGGTCCATAGTTACCTCCTCGACCGTCCTGCCTGGGGTTGACGGGCCTTTTTCAAGCAGGCCCGCCGACATTTCCAGTACAGCCATACTAGGGTGGGTCAAATAGGGCGTCAACACGGCACACGTTCCCATGCAGGCGTTTCCATAAGGCCCTTTGTGGCGACCAGTGACCCGGCTGAAGGACCACCGGATTCCCATGACAGACAGCCCGGCGACATACGAGGAGCGGCTTGAAGCGCCGGGCTGGCTGCGTTGGGTCCTGCTGGCGGCCCTGCTCTTGATCATCTCAACGATCGGGTTGCAGATCGGCGCCGGTACGGCCGCCGCAGGCCCCACCTCGGCGTTCACCTCAGTGGTGGCGGCCGTGTTGTCCGGCGCGGCGTTCCTGTTCGCCTACCTGAACTTCCTGACGTTGCGCGTCCGCGTCTCGAACGGAGAGTTCATGTTTGCATACGGGGTGGTGCGTCACAGGGTTCAGATCGATCAGATCGAGTCGGTCGAGATCAACAGGTACCGATGGGCGCGGTACGGTGGCTGGGGCTACAGCCGCGGGCCGCTCGGACGACGAGCGTGGAGCATGCCCGGCGTCCCGGAAGGCGTGGTCGTATTGCTGCACGAGTCCGGCAAACGGCGTGAGTACTTCGTGTCCTCGCATGCGCCGGAACGACTGGAAGCGGCGATACGCGCGGGGATGACCGGGGGCGAGTTCTCCGGTGGCCCGGAACAGGTCGGTTAGCCTGTACGCCTCCCCCTGGTGGTGAGGCGTTTAGAGGTGGTTCTTCGGGGTGTCCGCAGGGCGGATCGCTATCCGCCCTTACGGTGTTTTGATCAGCGGCGGCGTTCGCGTCCGATTCAGCGCGGTTGCGGGACGCGACCCACCTCCAGAACCTCCTCCCTGCCAGGGAGGAGGCTAAAAACGGCCCCCTCCTGAATCAGGAGGGGGTTCGGGGGTGGTTTTTCGGAGCCTTTTGTGTAATGGCTACCCGGCATCGTACGAGGCTTCTTCCTCGAACGGATACAGGGGCACGCGCCGCCGCTTGTACGTGAACGTCGACAGGTCCGCCGTGGTCACGCCTGGCGTGTTGACCAGGATCACCTCGGCGGCGATCGGCTGGTACGCGGGCCGGGGCGATACGACGCCCTTGGCCACGACCACGCGGTACTTTTCCGGCCAGATGCCGATGTGATACATCTGCTCCCTGGCAGTGTTGCCGACTCGCTTTGACGTAAGGAGCAACGTGTGGCCGTCCGTCGTGTCGAGCCGTATCGACGTCCCGCACGAGTAGAACCGGAAACCGCCGTGCGTAGGGCGCGTCTCCTCAAACTCACCGTCCGTGATCGCGCGCACCGTGCCTGTGACACGTACCGGCGTCCCGTGCATGTCGTCCGTCTTGCCGCCGACCTGAAGCGTCAACTCACTGCCGACCCCGGCGCGGACACACGCCTCAACCGCCTCGGGGTCGTAGAGCGACTGGAGCAGACCGGTGAACCCGGTCCGCTGCGCCTCGGCCAGGATAAACGTCGAGTCGGCCGAGGAGCCGCCGCCGATGTTGTCTCCCACGTCCATCAGGACGATCGGCCCCAAGCGCGCGTGCTCGCCCTCCCCCGTAGGCGCCTCCAGCGCCGAGCCCTCGGTCGGCCCCGGGTTGGTGACGCCCTCCGGCTTTGGCCCGATGTACCGTTCCGCCGCCATCCTGAGCGCCTCGTCCACCTTCGGCACCTCGACGTTCAGCGCCTCCCGATGCTCCCAACCCCGGCGCGCCATCCACACGGCGGCCTCACGCGCCGCGTCCGGGTCGCCGTCGGCAATCGCGATGAAGCTCATCCCCATCTCGGCGACGTCCGCATACGGGTAGCCCTCCGCCACGCTCGTGTCGAGAATTCCCGGCCGCTCGTTAGCCGTGAAAGCGTCAGCGACAAGGGACCGCATCGGCTCCTCGGCGGTGAACTGCTTGACGATGTTCACCACCATCGGCGTCATCTCGATCCACTGGACGGGGCGGACCTCTCCCTTCACCGTGCGATAGATCAACTCCGCCGTCTTCCGGCCACGCACACGCGTATCCAGGTGGGGGTTGGTGCGCCATATGACGCACACGTCTGTGTGATCGACGACCGCCTTCGACACGTTGGCATGCATGTCCAGCGTGACGCCTACCGGCACGTCCGGCCCGACGATCTCCCGCACGGCGCGGGTGAACTCCCCGTCCATGTCCGGGAACTCTTCGGACACGGCGGCGCCGTGGTTGGTGATGAGCACGGCGTCCCACGGCCCCCCCTCGCGCAACATGCCGAACATCTCGCCGGAAAGCCTGTCGTACGCGTCCTTCGTTATCGTGCCGATCGGGCCGGTCTGGGCGTACATGAGCGGGACCAGATCGAACTCGAGCTCGTCCGCCGCGTCCCAGTACCCGGCAAACGTGTAACTCGAGCTGCGGTATTGGTCCGCGATCTCGTCCCCGCGCAGTACCTGGGCGGCAAGGAACTGGCCGTAGTCAGCGGGCACGCGCGAGAAGGTGTTGGTCTCGTGCGATATGCCCAGGGTCGCGATACGCATTTGCTGTCCTGACTGGGTCCCGCCGACGCGCCGGCGTACGCCGGGAGTTGCTGATCCCGGGAAACCCGCGGGCTGGATGAATGGTCCGGCGGCATGATCTCCCGCCCGCGACCGCGACGCAACCTCGGCGCAGACGGAGTCGCTCTCCGATGCGCGCCGAAACTGCCCGGCGCGTGGTGGGAAGCCGGGCATAAACAGTTTGTGGTATTTTTCACGCTACGTTCATTTTTACGGCACGGGTACTCACGATTCACTCACGTGCCGCAGCGGACAATCAGTAACGGGAGCTAAACACCCACACGAGCTTGTTGCGAAGGTCGCGATACGGGCCGGTGGGAGATGGGAGACAGGTCATGACCGCACTACGGAAGTTGACCGGCATTGCGTTGCTGGCGCTTGGAGCAGGTGTCCTGGTCACCGGTGCTTTCTTCGTCCAGCAGGGTTTCTCGGCGGAGTCTGAGATCAAGGCCCGGATGGCTGAAGAGGCCGTCACGATCACGATCGATGACGTGAAGTACGCGGTAGATTCTGCCGAGCTAGCCACGGCCCAGGCGCTCGTCATCAAGTCCCACACACTCGACAAGTACGGCCCCTGGCAGACCCTGGAACGGGGTAGCGACGAGAGAGCGTCTCTGCTTGACGGTCTGACCCTTCGCAACTCCCTCAACATGGCTCGAATGGGCCTCGACCTCAGCCTGATGGTAAAGGTGATCGGGGGGTTGTTCGTGATCGTCGGTCTGGGCTTCGTGACGACGGGAGCGATGGTGCTTGCGCTCACCGCCCGGGTGGAGGGGAAGGAACTCAGGGAGACGAGGAAGCTAGTGCCGGCCTACGCGGTATA
>JACZRO010000147.1 GCA_022574675.1 Chloroflexota bacterium | reverse complement strand
GGTATGGGACGCCTCAACGCAACGGGGTCATAGGGCGCTCCAGGAACAACTGGGGGAGCCGCCTCAGGGCACGGGGTTGAGCGATATTAGCGCGCCGGAGTGGAAAGTTCCTGGCTGGGTGGAGGCGGTGACACCGGCAACGGTATCCTGTTCGCTGGCCCGGATGCGCCGCGGCCGTACGCACCCTCAAGCAAACTCAGCGGAGGCCCGATGATCAAGACCCTGGACGGCAAGACGCCGAAGATCGACCCGACTGCATTCGTGAGTGAAGCCGCTTACCTGATCGGCGACGTCGAAGTCGGACCTATGGCGAGCATCTGGCCCGGCGTCGTGATCCGCGCCGACAGCGGCAAGATCAAGATCGGCAGCCACACGAACATCCAGGACAACTCCGTACTGCATGCGGACGAGGGCGCAGAGATCGGCAGTCACACGACGATCGGTCACAACGTCGTGTGCCATGCGAAGAAGGTCGGCGATAACTGTCTGATCGGTAACGGCGCTGTGCTGAACGACGGGTGTGAGATCGGCGACGACTGCCTGGTCGGGGCAAACACGACCGTGGTCGAGGACATGGTGGTGCCGGACGGGTCGCTCGTGCTGGGCACACCGGGCCGCGTCAGGGGCGAGGTGAAGGACCATCACAAGGCGATGATCCGCGGGGCGACGACCCATTACATAGAGGCCATTCCTCGATACAAGGCCAGCGGCGAATTCGAGTAAGCCGCTAACTTCCACTGACGCTGCTTACGCATACGAACGTCAAAAAAGGGGACGGCCCGTATGGACCGTCCCCTTTTTATGCTGCCTAGTAACCCGGGTCCCCAGCGGCGTCAGAAACTCCCGAGGACGCTGACCCCGATTCGACGGTGATCGATCCGACCATCGACGGGTGAACCTCGCAGAAGTAGGCGAAGGTACCCGCGGTATCGAAGGTGTGTGTGAAGGTCCCGTCCTTGTTGAACGTGCCGCTCCGGAACTGCGGGGACGCCTCGACGTCCGGTGACAGTCCGTGGCTGACGGTGTGGGGAGCGTTGTCCAGGTTGGTCCACGTCACGGTGTCACCTACCGAGATCGTCAGGTTCTGCAGTTGGAATCCCTGGATGTTGGACAGGACTGCCGAGCCGCCAGAGCTCATGGCATCGCCGCCGTCCGGCGTCGCCGCCATCGCTGCATCGCCGATCTCACCACACGCCGTGTAGACGGCGATCTCGTCGCCCGACTTGTGCAGGTTCACCGCAAAGCCGGCGCGCATAACGTTGGAGATCGGCTGGTCGATCAAGGTCACCGAGCGTCCATCTACGACGTTGGTCAGCGGGATGGTCACAGCGCCCAGGGTGTCACAGGCGCCCTCGTGGATGTGGACCGGCTGTGCAAGTCCGGCGGCTGCCGAACCGACGCTGATCACGACCGCCGTCTCGCCGCCCAGGTCGATAAAGGTCACCGAGCCGTCCTGCGCGGAGCCGTCGATCGAAGCCAGCGTGAACGTGCCCGCCTTGTCAGCGCGCGGCACATTGCCGCAAGCGACATACACGCCGATCTCGTCGCCGGACTTGTGGCCGTTGATGGTGAACCCGCCTGTGGTGATCTCGGCCAGTGTGGCCTTGACGTTGGTCACCGACCGGCCGTTTACGACGTTGCTAAGGGCAAACGCCACGTCTCCGAGCGTGTCACAAGAGCCTGCATGTATATGGATCGGCTGCGGTACGTCAGCGGCGCCCGGGCCGATGTCCACGATGACTTCGGTCGTGTCTCCCTTGTCCAGGAGGATCGCGACGCCGGATTGCCCGGAGTCGTTCAGGGCGTCGAGCGGAACAATGATCGAGGCTTCCGCCTGCGCCATCATGAGGTCGGCGTCCGTGCTGGGCGTCTCCGTTGCGGTGGGCGCGGGCGGCTGTGTCGGCGCCGGCGCTGTAGTTGGCGCTACAGGAGCGGCCGTAGGTTCCGGGTCGTCGCTGCTACAGGCGACAGCGCCAATGGCCAGAGCCGCACCGGCAACCAGCATCAGGTTGCGCAATTGCACCCGCGGCCAAACGAGTTTTGCTTTCTTGGTCAATTCCCACCCCCGGGGATGCGTGGTTTGGATTACTCCCGTGCTGACCCTATTTCGTCCATGTGGCGATAACGGATCACCTGGATTTCAGGCGAGCGCCCCGGAGACGCCCGGGAGGAATGATCCGCTTCTACCCGCCGGGCGAACTACCGTTTGAGGGCTGGCGGCCGGTGGAAGATCAATTAGCTCTTGTCATGCCGTTGGCCGGCGGCCCTCAGAAGGGATTGCCGGGCACGTGGCTACAATTGCCCCTCCGCTACAAGCCGGAGGAACCGCCACGCAGGTACCAAAACGCATCAGTCGCGAGGAGGCTGACGGCCTCGCTGCGCGTCTGCGCGGGCGCGACCCGGGCGCCGTGGAAGACCTGTACGCGATGATCGGACGGCGAGCCTTCGGCCTGGCGTACAGGGTTCTCGGCGATGGCAGCGCTGCGGAGGACGCCGTGCAGGAGGCGTTCCTGGATTTATGGAGGTTGGCCCCGGCCGTTGACCGCAGCCGGGGCCGGGTCGATTCATTGCTGATGACGCTCGTGCACCGTAGATCGATCGACGCGCTGCGGGCACGCGAGCGACGCACTCCAATCACGGGGGTCATGCCGGACGAGGTGTTGGATCACAATGCGGTCGAGCTGTTTGAGAGGGTCGCAGACGCACTCACCCATGAACGGGTGGTCGAGTGCATGGAGTCGTTACCGGCTGATCAGAAGATCACCATCGAACTCGCATACTTCGGCGGGCTGACACACACGGAGATCGCGGAACAGACAGGGGCGCCGCTTGGCACGGTGAAAAGCAGGCTTCGGCTTGGTTTGCTGCGGCTGCGGGCCGATTTTGGAATCGAGGAAACGTCGTGACTTGCGACGAAGTTCGCGATCTGACGGGCGCGTACGTCCTGGGGAGTACGACCGAAAACGAGAAACGCCAGATCGAAAATCACGTGGCCGGGTGCGATCTGCACGCCGAGATCGCCAGCCTGGCGGCGGTGACCCTGGGGTTGGCCGCTGCAGCGCCGGAGGTCCCTGAAATCGGCCCGCGTTCCGGACTGGGCGCGCGTATCTCCGCGGCGGTCCGAGCGGACGAAGCCGCGTCGGATCCAGCCTCAGCCGTTGCACCAGTTTCCCGGCCTGTGTGGTCGCGCCCAAGATGGTCCTGGGCATCGTCCGGCGCGCGGTTCGTTCCCTTATCAGTCGCCGCTGCGTTGGCCGTGGCGGTGGGAGCGCTGATCATCTGGAACGTGACGCTGCAACTCAACGAACCCGGTGAGGAACTAGTTCACTTCTTCAAGGAAGCGGACGGCGACTGGGTCCGGGTAGAGGCGACTCTCGGCGAACCCAATGCCAGGGTTTCGCTGGGCGGCTTTGACCCGCTGCCACCGGACCGCGATTACCAGCTATGGGCCGTGCGTGACGACTCTGCGATCAGCCTTGGCGTGTTTGATCCCGACGAAGACGGCAAATGGTCCGGCGATATAGATTTCCCGCTTGAACGGGGGGACCTGATCGCTATCACGGAGGAGGCGGAGGGCGGGAGCAGCGCTCCCACCACCGACCCGCTGCTCAGCACGCGCCTGTGAACAGAAAATCCCCGGGATAGCGCGGGCGCTACATCCGGTCTGGCGCGCTCATCCCCATGAGCGTCAGGCATCGGGCGATCGCGATCTGCGCCGCCTCGACCAGCTTCAGGCGGGCCTTTGACACGGGCAGATCGTCCGCGTCGTCCGGGAGTACGCGGCAGACATCGTAGAACCTCTGCAACGCCCGCGCGACCTCCGTGGCGTAGTGCGGGATCTGCTGCGGCTCAAGACGCTCCGCAGCGCGGTCCACGACGTCGGGCAGCGCCGCGATCTGTCGGATAAGATCGATCTCAAGCCTGTGGGTCAGCAGCCCGACATCGCCATCGTCCCAGGTGATGCTCCGTTCCGCGGCGTTGCGCAGGATGCCCGACAGGCGGGCATGCGCGTACTGGACGTAGTAGACGGGATTTTCCGACGACTGCTTCCGGGCGAGGTCCAGGTCAAACTCCATCTGGCTCTCTGCGCCGCGGCTGAGGAAGGTGTAACGGACGGCGTCCGCTCCCACGTCATCAATCAGCTCGCTCACCGTGACGATGACGTTCTTGCGCTTGCTGAAGCGCAGGGACTCGCCACCCTCTTTGAACGACACGATCTGGTTGAGGATGATGGTGAGTCTGCCGGGGTCCATGCCGAGGGCGACCATCATCGCCTTCATGCGCGCCACGTGGCCGTGGTGGTCGGCGCCCCAGACGTCTATCACCCGGTCGAATTTTCGTTTCTTGAACTTCTCGGCATGGTAGGCGATGTCGCTGGCGAAGTAGGTGTGGGCGCCCGAGCTCCTGATGACGACGTTGTCCTTGTCCTCGCCGAGCCGGGTGGATGCAAACCAGCGTGCGTCGTCGCGATCGATCAGGTAGCCGCCGTCTTCGAGCTCCTTCATGGTGGCGTCGAACTGGCCGGAATCGAACAGAGACTGCTCGCTGAACCACACGTCGTAGGTGATGCTCAGCCTTTCCAGGTCTTCCCGGATCAACGCCAGGTTGCGCTCAAGGCCGGGCTTGTGCAGGGCGATGATGGCCTCTTCTCGCGTCAGGTCGACAAGCGCGCCGCCATCTTCCTCGTAGATATCACGGGCCAGGTCAATGACGTAATCACCGGGGTATGACGTCTCGGGCAACTGGACGTCACGACCGGCCGCCTGCATGTACCGGGCGTACAGCGTCTCCGTGAAGACCCGCATCTGGTTGCCGGCGTCGTTGACGTAGTACTCGCGGGTGATGTCGGCGCCGGCCGCCTCCAGGACGTTGGCGAGTCCGCTACCGATCACGGCGCCACGGGCGTGCCCGACATGGAGCGGGCCTGTCGGGTTGACGCTGACGAACTCGACCTGGATACGCTGGCCGGATTTGGAGTCGGTGTTGCCAAACTCTGGCCCGGCGGCGCGTATCGCCTCGACCTGGTCCTGGAACCACGCGTCGGCCAGTGTGATGTTGATGAAACCGGGGCCGGCGACCTCAACCTGTTTTACGTCAGGACTTGCCGGGAACGCGTCGACAATCGCCGCCGCGATGGCGGGCGGCGCCATCTGCATGGCGCGTGCGAGCCGGAGCGGCAGGTTGGTCGCGAAGTCGCCGTGGCCCTGGTCCCGGGGCTGTTCGACGGTGATCTCGGCTGAACCCGCCGCGGGAAGTTTGCCCTCGGCCTGGGCCGCAGAAAGGGCTTCAGCGACGGCGTCGCGAAGCTGGGCGGTTATTCGCATAAGACGCGGAATCGTAGCACGCCGCGCCCGATGGACAGATAGGTAACCGCGCTGCGAGATGGCGTCAGAACACCCCCGAGACGTTTCTGGGTTGCGCTTCGTGTTCCACGCGCCGGCACATTTCGTGCGCCGGGTACCGTTTGGCGATGATGAAGCCAGAACAGGTCGGAGAATCTCCCGGCGGGCGCTTCAGGAACCGAGAGCGATCTTGACGCGCTGCCTCATAACTCCCCATAGCCGCCAATGACAGCAGACACACCGGAATTGGTCGCACTGCGACGGTTCGCTATCAACACACTCAATAGCGGCCTCAAGATTGAGCACCGGTCGCGGGCATTTGGCAGGAGGTCTGTGACGTGGCATATCGCGGCGGCTGACGGGACCGGGTTTTACCTGAAGCGCCGCGAGTTCCAACAACACTACGTCGCCGAAGTCCGGGCGTTCAGAGATTGGGTCGCGAGGCTGCCCGCGGGCTCGTGGTGGAGTGCGCCCGCGATGGTGGCGAACTCCGACGAACTGGGCGTCATGATCTTGACGGAGTTGCCCGGCGAAATCATCGAGGATTCACCGCCCGGCCCTCGCGAGGTCAAAGACGCGTACGTATGGCGAGGGCGCTCCACGGTGCGGACATCGATCTCTCGGGCGAGTCGCGCGTACAACGATACGCTCCAGAGGACGTCGAACGGTACATGGGACCGGCGCGCCAGTATCTGGACAAAAGTACCTGTGACTGGGCCGAGACGGTCCTCTGCCGACCCGATGCGTGGGACGGGCTGAGCATCGTCCCAGTGCACGGGGATTACTCGCCCCGCAACTGGATCCACCAGCGCGTGGGTTCCAAGCGCTCAGAATCGAGATTGGGCGTGATCGACTGGGAGCGCTCACGGCCCGGGTTCTGGGTGGAGGACGTCCAGCGGATGACGCATGATCACTGGGTCGACGCGTCCCACCTTCGTGATGCCTTCTTCGAGGGTTACGGCCGGACGCCGACCGATTCAGAATGGCGTCATTCCGACCAGATCACACTCATCAACGCCATCGGCGGCGTTCCGTGGGCGATTTCTCACGGCGATGAACCGTTCGTTCGACACAATCGGCGAGTCATAGAGCGGCTAAAGGAAATCCTCTGAATGTCTTCTCCAGACGGAGTGGTCGAGGCGGTGAGCGCGACGCACACGATGGCCAAGCCGAGTCAGCCGAGCATACGGGTGATCGCAGGCCAGGGCGTCGAGGGCAACGCACACACGGGCAAGACGG
>JACZRO010000146.1 GCA_022574675.1 Chloroflexota bacterium | reverse complement strand
CTATGACATCGATCACCGGACACGGTTTCGGGTTGCGCTGGCAGAACAACAGGAACTCGAAGGCGGACTCACGCGGGAGGATCGCCAGGTTTGCCTGCACGTAGCCCGGAGCCATGCCGGACGTGGGTTGGGCCAGCCGGTTCTCCCGGAACTCCGCACGCGCCTCGGCGGCGGTCGCCGGAACCTTTGTACTTGTGGTAGCCATAAGAGCGCTCCTGTGGGCGCTGTGCCCCGGTCCCCTGTTTGCCGGGAATAACTGGGAGTCTCCGCATGGTAGGAGCGCCCCGGGGGCGGGTCAACGCGGCGGCTCAGGCCACGTTCTACTCGGCGGGCACGATCGTAACGCCAATACCGATCATAGACAGATGTCCCGGCGTCCCGCCTTCCCGCAGATAGAGGATGGCGATGCTGATTTTTGGCGGGTCTGGGACGTCGAGTGGCGCCGTGTATATCCCGTCGGGCGTAATTGTCCCTGCGTGATCGACGACGCGGTTGTCCTGGCGTATCTCGTAGTGATCGATAACAAGCGGGCGCCCTGTTCCGTCCGTCACCGTGAAGCCGACGGATTCGCCGACCGGGAGCCCGTTTTCAATCGGCCGCGTGGTCTCGATATTGCGGATGTTGAAGATTGTATGGGAACCGCCCGGGCTCGACGTGGCGTCCGGGTCGGGGAACCTCGGGTCAAGGACAAAGAACTCGGCGGGATAGTCGATCTTCTGGAATCGGGCGGAGATTTTGACGATCTGAGGATCGGGGGCGATACGCGGGGCCGTGTAAACGCCGTCGGATCGCATCACACCCCGGTCTCCCGGCACGTTGTGCGGGCTGGTGACGCTCCAGTACGGAGTATCCGCGACCTCTCCGGATACGACGTCGAGCAGCGAAAACCTGATGATGTCGTTCAGGAACACGCGTTCAGCGTCAAGTGAGACCCGGTATGCGGGCGGTTCCGGTGACGGTGTAGTTACTGCGGAATCTTGCGACGCGCCTGAACAGCCTGCGATGGCCAACACAGCCACCGCGCCCACAACGACACTGCGCCAGCCGGCCGGCGTCCCATGCCCGGTTGTTATCCCAGAATTCGCCGACGGATGCGCTTCTACCATGAAACTTCTCCCTCACCCAGCCCTCTCCCGCTGGGAGAGGAGACCCGATCGAACCGGTTGGCCGGTTCCGCGCCCGGCCCGGCCGCCCGGGCCGGTAGTCAGCGGTCCCCACGGTGCATTGGCAGGCAGGGGTGTTTCCGGCATATGGGGGCGGCGCCCTTTGAGATGGCTACTAGAGCGCCAGGGCCGTCGAGAAGTCCGGTACGCTTTCCCACCGTCCGGCGTCGGTCGCACGCAACACGGCGATTGTTTTGATCACCTCGGGATTGGCCAGGCCGTGTGGCGGGCGCCCCGTCAGCACCAGCAAAACGTTTTCCGCCTGCTTGCGGCTGCCTTCCATCGCCGACACCGGCGACGCGCCCGCTATGTGCGGCGTGACGATTAAGTTATCGATCCCGAGCAACGGGTCTTCGGCGTCGATCGGTTCGGTTTCCGTGACGTCCAGGCCGGCCGCCTCGATCTGTCCCGACTGAAGCGCGACCTGGAGTGCGACGGGATCGACAAGCGGGCCGCGGGCGCAGTTGATCAGGATGGCGTTCGGCTTCATCCGGGCCAGGGTTTCGGCGTTGATCAGGTGGTGCGTCTCCGCCGTCGCCGGCGTGTGGATCGTTATGTAGTCGGACGACGTGAGCAGTTCGTCCAACGACACGAGCTGAACCCCGTACAGGTCCGCCGTTGTCTGTGGGACGTACGGGTCGTGCGCCACGATTCGCTCCGGGCCAAAGCCGCGGATCCGGCTCGCAAACGCCCTGCCGATGTTGCCGAGCCCGATGATACCGACGGTGCTGCCCGCGATACGGCGAAGCTGCCCGCGAAAAGCGGCGATGGCCGGCGGATCGTCGCTCCACTTTCCGGCCTTGACCGCGCCGTCCGTCTCACGCACGAGGCGTGTCAGAGACAGCAGCAACGCCATCGCGTGGTCCGCGACCTCTGACGTGTTTATTCCCGGCGTGTTGCACGCCAGTATCCCGAGCTCCGTCGCAGTCGCCAGGTCTATCGAGTCAACGCCCACGCCGGAGCGGCTCACGATCTTCAGGTTGGGGCACGCCTCGAGGACTTCCCTGTCGGTGAGAGGCAGCGTTCCGATCATGGCGCCGTCGACTCCTCGCAGGATGTCGATGTACTCGGCCTTGGTGGTGTCCGGGCCGACCTGCTGCTGGACAAGCTCGATCCCGGCGGCGTCGAACATGCTGTGGTCGGACATTGGACGCGAGACATTGACGACTTTCAGGGCCATGCGCGTGGGGTCTCCTCGGATTGAATAACGGTAAATCGGGCGGACCGTGAGCAAGGCCGAAGTATAGAGCGAAGTCTGCCCGGGGCCGGCGGCGATCCGGGGCGACGGTTTAACGTCAGGCCGGGCGCCGGGGCGTCAGCCGGGACGACCAGAACGCGGGGTCGCCTACCGCCGGGAAACCGGCCGGGTCCATCAATCCACGTGGCGTCTCGCCGGCCTCGATACGGCGGAGGTTGTCAGCGACCAGCGCTGCGACCGCCTTCAAAGCGGCGTCGAGTTCGGTGGCGTCTTCGGTTTCCACGACCACCCGATCGTGGTCCAGGAGCGGGCCGGGACGGCCGTCCGGATTGATCCTGACGACACCGAGCGCGACCGACCCCAACTTGCCTGAATCGAGCGCGGACGCGACGGCCTCCTCGTCTATGGCCTCCGAACGGCTTGTGTTCACCAGCACTGCGCCCGGCTTCATCAGCCGAAGCTCTCGATCACCGATCAGTTCCGGCGTGTGCGGCGTATCGCTTATGTGCAGGGTCACGACGTCAGAGTCGACCAGCAGCCGGTCCAGGCTCTGCCGTCTCGCTCCAACTTCGTCGGCGTAGCCCTGCGCGACCGTTCGAACGTCGTGGTAGACGATCGTGGAGCCTTCTTCGCGCAACCTGCGGGCGACCTCGATGCCGACATTGCCGAGTCCGACTATCCCGACAACAAGGTCGCCGACCTGATGTTCCGAACGGCCCGAGAGCGCCAGCGCCGCCCGGATCAAAGACAGCGTGTGCTCGGCCACGAACGGTGCAAGCGCCGGTCCGGCGTTCGCCACGATCATGCCGCCGGCCCGCAGCGCCTCGACCGTTTCGGAAGACTGGCGGCACCCGGTGAACTGGACCAGCCGGACATCGCCGTCTTCGGACGCCAGCTCAAAGGCCGCCTCCGCGCCCGGGCCGAGCACCAGGGCCTCGGAACGATTTGCCAGTTGGGAGGCGTTGCCGGACGGCGTCCAGTAGTCGAGGGAGGCCATGTTCCCGTCCGGACCGAGCGCCGTCGTCAGGTGCGACGCAAGGGCATCGTACGGGCCCGGGACGAAAAGCGTCTTGAGGGTCAAATTGTCAACCTGCGGACCGCTCGATTGGTGTTAATAATAGCCAATTTCTACGTTTGGGCATGTGAATCCTGCGCGTACCGTGCCCTCGCTGTATACGCGGATCACGATCGGGGAGTTCGAGTCTATGGGTGCGCGGGAACGCCGGTCAAACGGGGCCGGCCGGTCCCCTACGGCAGACGGCGTGACCGGGTCGGAGTATCGACCCTGCGAGAGCCTCAGGGCGCGGGTCTGTGCAGTATCTCCCGGGCGGCAGGGGACGCTTCCTACGCGAACACGCCCGCTCCGTAGGCCGACCCCATCAAGTCGCCCTCTGCGAATCGTGTGAAGCGTAACGGCGACATGTCGATCGTCGTGGCGCGGCCATGAACGGTGATCTCGGCGAGAGCCCGGCCTATCGTCGGAGATAGCTTGAAGCCGTGCCCGGAGAAGCCCGCGCCGACCGCCAGGTTGTCGACGCCCGGGACGCGGTCGATCACCGGGTGGTAGTCGGGCGTGATCGTGAATAGCCCGGCCCATCCGCCATCCCATCCGGCTTCGTCGAACGCCGGGTAACGCTGCACGACGTATTCGAGCGACTCGGCGGCGCAGGACGCGTCGACCGACCGGTTGTACGTGTCCCGGTCTGTCGGGTCCTCCCTGGTGCCGATCAGGGTCAGGTCGGCGGCGTCCGGCCGGAACGAAATACCGCTGGCCGTGTCGGCGATGATCGGGTGGCTCGGGATCCTGTTCAGCGGCCTGTGGAGCTTGACCACCTGGTGCCGCACCCAGGAAAGCGGCAACGGCGCCCCGACCGACTGGAGAAACTCCGGAATCCACGGCCCGGCCGTTAGTACGACCGCCCCGGCGTTGATACGGCCTTCAGCGGTTTCCACGGCGATCGCACGGCCGCGCTCGACCACTATCCCGGTAACGGTAACGCCGATCCGTACCTCCGCCCCGGCCTCCCGGGCGCTCAGCGCGAAGCCGTTCGTGACGGCCGAGCTGTCTGCGTACCCGGAATCGGGCTCGTAGGCGATGGCTGCGACGCCGTCAAAAACGATATCGGGCCAGCTCCGGGCCGCCTCTTCAGGCGTGAGAGCGCGGGAGTCGACGCCGTGCGACCGCTGGAGGGCGACGTTGGTGCGGAGCGCATCTTCCTGGCCGGGTGCGACCAGAAACAGGTACCCGGTGTTCACGAAACCGCCCGGGTGACCGGTCTCCGACTCGAAGTCTGCGATCACGTCCCGGCTTTCCTTCGCCATCCGCGTCGTGATCTCGTTCGAGTAGTGCATCCGCAGGATGGCCATGGAGAGGCCGGTCGAACCCGAGGCAAGCGTGTCGCGCTCAAGCAGCAGCGTGTTCGTGACGCCCAGCTTCGCCAGGTAGTGCAGCGTGGCGCAGCCCATCACGCCGCCGCCGATTACGACCACGTCGTACGAGTCAGACATGGGCGTTTTTCTGTCTGGCGATCATCGGATGGGGCCGCTGGCGGGGATCGAGTCGTCACACATCAGTTCATCACCGCCCCGCCGTTGACGTTGAGCGCCTGGCCCGTGATCTCCGATGCGTCGTCGGACGCCAGGAAGGCGACCGCTTTCCCGATGTCGCGCGGCGTCTGCTCACGGCCCATCGGCATCCTGTCCTTGATGCTCTGCTCGAAGATCTCCCGCGGGGTGAACTCCGCCAGCGCCGGGTCGTTGGCCTTGCGATTTTCTGCGATCGCCTCCCACATCGGCGTCCAGAGCACTCCCGGGCAGACGGCGTTCACGGTGATGTTGTGGGGCGCCAGCTCGATCGCGAGGAGGTGGGTCCACTGGATCACGGCCGCCTTGGACACCGAATAAGGCGTCTGGACGTTGCCGAGGACGAGGCGGGCGCCCCTCGGCTTCCTGCCGCCGTGCGATGCGATGTTGACGATCCTGCCGGCGTTCCGCTGTCGCATTTGCGGAACGACCGAGTTCGTCGTGTGGACGAAACCCTTGACGTTCACTCCGAACGTCGCGTCCCAGTCAGCCTCCGTATGGTCGGTGCGTTCCTGGAAGCCGGGTGCACCGATCACCCCGGCGTTGCACACCAGAATGTCGATCCGGCCGAACTCACCGATCACCGCTGCGGCCAGCGCGTCCATCGAGTCCTGGCTTGTGGTGTCTCCCTGGAATGCGGCCGCCTTCCCTCCGTTTGAGTTAATCGCGTTCGCGGCCGCCCCTGCGGTGTCAGCGTCCAGGTCCGACATCGCGATGACCGCGCCGCGTTCGGACAGTACTTCGGCGATGCCCTGCCCTATCCCTCGCCCCGCGCCCGTGATGAGGGTTACGGCGCCGTCTAGATTAGTCGCGTCGGTCATTTTTCCCTCCCGGGCGCATCGGCGAACGCGTGGGCCGATTCAGGCGGTGTGTGGCGATGCCGGGAATGTAGGCAGTGTGCGTCCGGGTGTCAACGAGAGACGGCGATACCACGGTGTCAAACGTGCGCCGGCCGGCGTGGCAATCGCTAAACTTGTCGTTCAGCCTCGCAGCCAGCCGGGCCGTCACCCTCATCTCGCGCCGCACCTTAATTCGATCCCGCATCGTGGCGCGTCCGGAACATAGATGTCACCGATCTCTCGAACCATCGACCACACCGACCTCGACACCATCGTCGGCCTCGCCAAGCGGCGCGGCTTCGTCTTCCAGGCCTCCGAGATCTACGGCGGCCTTGGAAGCACCTGGGACTACGGTCCGCTCGGCGTCGAGTTGAAGCGCAACGTGAAAGACATGTGGTGGAAATCGATGGTGCGCGATCGGGACGATATCGTCGGCATGGACTCGGCGATCCTCCAGAGCCCAGAGGTCTGGATGGCGAGCGGGCACGTCGAGAACTTCTCCGACCCGCTTGTGGAGTGCGGTAGCTGCCACCGGCGTTACCGTGGCGACGAGGTCGGCGAGGTCTGTCCGCATTGCGGCGCGTCCGAGTTCTCCGAACCTCGCCAGTTCAACCTGCTTTTCAAGACCTTCATGGGCCCTGTCGAAGATGACGCAGCGGTGGTTTACCTCCGGCCGGAGACCGCCCAGGGCATCTTCATAAACTTCAACAACGTCCAGACCACGACCCGCAAGCGTATCCCCTTCGGCATCGCGCAGATCGGCAAGTCGTTCCGGAACGAGGTCACGCCCGGCAACTTCATATTCCGCACGCGTGAGTTCGAGCAGATGGAGATGGAATTCTTCTGCAA
>JACZRO010000145.1 GCA_022574675.1 Chloroflexota bacterium | reverse complement strand
CCGGGAGCGGTTTACCGGCCCGGCTGACGGTAACCTGCCCGCCCTCGGCCTCCCGGCCGCGGTGATAGCGCTCGACGGTTAGGGATGAGCCGTCGGAATGGACGATCTCCAGCAGGCCGCCGCATGGGGCCGAGAGCGAGCCGATGAGTGGAGGGGTGTTCATGTCGAACCCGAACAGGACCTGCCGGACGAAGTCGCGGAACGCGCCCAGATTATCCAGGTCTGGGCCGACGAACACGTTGAGCCCGGGGGACAGGTCCGTAATATCAAGCGACTCGAACGGGCCGAACGAGTTCACAAAGACGCGCTCGATTCTCACGACCGGCCGCTCCGCCCCGGCGATAGGCGTTGGACGGCTATGTCGCGCGCGTCCCTCAAGAGCCGGGCCATCTCGCCAGGGTCGTCGTCGTCCGCGTCGGCGTTCAACGGCCCCGATGGCATCCCGGATGACACTGAGGAAACCAACCCCCGGGGCGCGCCATCTTCGGCCAGGGACGCAAAACGAGTATGGAGCGCGGTCAGCAGGGGCGTGGAACCGGGCGCCGGAGGATCGAGTGTCGTGGTCGTAAGGTTTTCGATCCGGTCGATCCACACCCACGGCCTGTCAAAATGCACCGAATCGCGCAGGCCTTTCAGCAAATGGTCGATGTCCGGAATATCGGCCGGGGCGTTGCCGGTGAGCGCCAACCGGCAAACGAGATCGCGGCCGTCCGAGCCGGCGAGCGCATCCAGCGCCGCCCGGCGAGCGATCGGGATCAGTTCATCGGGAGTCAGGTTGGAGATGTTGACCGTCACGCTGTCCCATCGAACGCTATCAAGTGCGACGAAGTCTGGACCGGCACGGCCGGCCTCGTCGCACTTGACGACGTAGCACCCATGTGGTCCGGATTCTGCCGGTGACAGCGCCTGGGTCGGGCCGGCTGTCACGATCCTCCGGGATGAGTCGCTTTGTAACGCTCCGTTCTGTTCCGGGCCAAGAGCCCAGTAGTGGAGCACGGGGAGGGAGTCGAGCGGGTCCGGCTCATCGTCGTTAGCTGCTGTGATCTGGCCGACGAGCCCAACGGTGAACACATCGCCGTTAGAAGTTGTCTCAAATTCAGCCGCGCTCGGTCCGTGCAAGGTACCGGATAGCTGGCTGGCGCCCTGCAACAGTGCGATCGTCTCGCCGTCGCGGACGATCGGATACCAGTCGGGCCGTCCGCCCATGACGTGTACGCCTTCAGGCCAATCGATGGTTGGCAGCCAGGCGGCCGCGGGATCGGTGGGGCCGTGGGCGAGGTACACCGGCACCCCGGCGCCGACGATGGCGGCGAGACCATCGCGGAAGGCGAGCTGGGCGTGGATGCTGCGATCAGCCAGTTCGAAAACCCCGCCCGCGATCAGCAGGAAGTCGGGCGCCTCCGCCTCACAAAGCGCCTGGAGGTTGCGAAACGCCTCAAACGGGGCGGCGCGCAGACGCTCGTCGACGGCCGCGCTCGGGTCACGCAGCCCGGAGTACGGGCTGTCGAGACGGAAGCCTGCCGCATGGATGAATCGAATCGGCTGCATGTGTTCCCGGGTATCGCGGCGCGCGTCGCGCGCACGCGAGCGCGACCTGAAAAATAACCGTCATTCGTGACGAGACACGCCGGGCGCCATGATGGCACCCGAACTCAGGCTACTTTTGGGTCCGGTTTCGGGTAACGGGGCGGATACCGAAGGCGGTGTGGGCTAGCGCCCAGACTCCAGTACGAACGGGGCTCAGAGGAGCGAGCGCGTTCGCGGGCGTTGGGATCCCGCCGGGTCGGCGGGCGCGGGCGGTGAGTCGCCCGGCGCCGGAGCGACGGGTTGCTCAAAGGTCGCGGGGTCCCGTCCGGCGGTAAGCTCCGGCATGTGGGACGGGAGATTCGCGACGTAAGGCGGTTCGACGCCCGCCGCTTTCGCTGCCTCGCTGAACATCGCCACCGTGTCGGGATGGCAGGTAAGGGCTATTACCTGGTGCTGTTGCGAGAGGTCAATGATGGCGGAGGCGGCGGCGCGCGCTCTGACCGGGTCGAAGTTGACCAGAACGTCGTCCAGCAGCACCGGCATCGGCTCGGTATTACGGCAGTACTCCTCTATAAGGGCGAACCGGAGCGCAAGAAATAGCTGCTCCACGGTACCGCGGCTGAGTTCGGTCACGTCCTTCGTGGCTCCACTGCGATGGACGACCAGCAAGCGATCTTCTCCGATCACCTCCTGAACGGAAGCGTATTCGCCTATCGTCATCCTCTCAAAATAACCAGATGCGGACCGGAGAAGTGGCGCCTGGCGCTGGTCCTGGAAGCGGCGCGACGCTTTTTCGATCAATTGGCCGGCGATGGTCAAAACGGCCCACCGGTCGGCGTCGGCGAGGACTTGCTCGGTCAGGACGGTGATCTCTGATTGAAGTTCAGCGACCGGGTTGGACTCTTCCAGCGCCCGCCGTTTCTCCTGGCTCGCGCGCCGGTCGCCGTGCAGTTCGAGGACGCTGGTATCCAGGGTTTCGATCTCAACCCCCAGCTCACCCAGGCGGACAATTACTTCCTCAGACGACAGCCCGGCCAAATCCTCCCTGTATGGCTCACCTTCCGGAGATACCAGCAGGGGGTTGTCGGTCTCGCGGTCCCGTATCTGCCCCTCAGCTATGAAGCGGTTGGCCCGAGCTTCGCCGAGGCGTCGAAAATCGTCCTCGGATTCCACTCCGACGCCAGCCATGAGGTTAGATCGGGTTCGTTTCAGCGTATCGAGCTGTTCCTCATGAGCTTCCCTGGCCGCGGCCCAATCGCGTTCTAACTGGCCGAATGTCCGCAGCTCCACTCGCGCCTGACGTTCTGCTTCATGCGTGCGCTTTAGTTCGTTCAGCGCCGCAAGTCCTAACCGGGGCGGTGGTACGGGTGAGCCCGTCGCCTCCATGACCGCCATCAGGTCGCGATCGATCCGGTCAATCTCCGCCTCGATACCGTTGACCCGTTGGCGTTCCGTATCAGCACGTGCGAGGACCACATTGAGTTGCTCGACACCCGCGATGAGGTCGTTCGCCGCGGTCAGATCGAGCCCCTCGTCCAGGGTCCAGCGGCGGAGTGTTTCACGCCACCTCTCGTCGTCCGCCTCGGCCTCGGCCGTTGCAACCGCGTACTTCCCGGTGAGCATGTGGAGCTCGGCTTCGGCCTTTTGCAGCGCTTCGTCCGCCAGACGTACGACCTCCTGCCGCCGGTCGAACTCGCGTCGCGCCTCCAGGTCTAGCCCCACTTCGTCCAGTGCCAACTGTACGTCGCGTCCGGCCGGAGCTGATTCGAGGCCCAAGGCCTCTGCGAGTCGTTCTGTATCCACAGCGGATTTCTCCAGCAGCGCCCGTAATTCTCGAAGGTGGTCAACGATCGGCCGGCCGGAAGCGGACGTTTCTTGCGCACCGCTCCGGCTGGTCAGGAACCACAATGCGACGGTCGCGGCCAGAGCAAGCCCGCCTCCTGCAATAGCGGAAATTTCGTTTGTGGTCACGCCCCAGGCCAGCAGCGCGAGGCCCGCGAGCGCGGTAATCGCCGGCATGATCCGCGGGAGCGATACAGGCCGGCCGGTCCCGGGGAGAGCGGCCCGTGTCTCGATGTCCCGCATATCACGGGCGTACGACTCTCGGTCGTTATTCGCCCTGCGCAACTGTTCTAACAGGCCTCGTCGGGTTTGGATCTCCGTCACGGTGTATGGAGGAGCGTCAACGAGCTGCTCTGTGGCGACGGTCGCTAGTTGAAGATCGCGGCGGCGTCCTTCAGCCTCCCGATCCGCAGAGTCGGCCGCGTTCCTGGCGTCGTCCAGTTGCTGTTTCGCCGCCTCCAGCGTTCTTCCGGCGCGACGAATTTCTGCACGCGCACCCGCCGTGTCGGCGAACGTGGAGACGCGCGATTCATCCCAGTCCGGGCCGAGCTCCTGTAGCTTGGTTTTCAGATCTGATTCGACCTCCATGCGGACCTGCTCCCGGCCGGGGAGGTCACGAATCAGTCGTTCGTAAACCACCGTTTCATCCACGACGTCACGGATGGCACGATCATGTAGTTCGAAAGACTCGATGAGCGGCAATTTCTCGGCCTGATCGTCGCGCCTCCGCTGCTCAAGATCTCCGTCCCGGATGGTGTTGGAGAGGGACTCGATCCGGGCCGTAAGTCGGTCCAACTGGTCCACGCCGTCCGGTGGGAACGCGTCCGTATCTGGCAGGTTCTCCAACTGACGACGGAGCTGGCCAAGCGCCTCCCACGGGGCTCGGAGGTCTTCGACCCGTCGCAGGCGTTCGCGTTCAGTGTCCAGATCGCGCCTGAGCCCCTCCGCTTTCGAGATATCCGCCGACAGGGCCGTTATCTGACCGTTGAGCGACTCGTATGAATGGAGTTCGGAACGGGCAAGGTCGAGGTTCGCAGTCCAGGTGGCTAGTTCTTCCAGCCCCGCGCGTAGCCGTCCCTTGCGTTCAGACCATAGACCGCCGGCGGTGGACCGCTCGTCTTCGATGGCTTTCTTGATGTCTGGGAGGCTCACCGCTCCCAGGCCGAGACCGGCCGAGTAGATTCGTCCTTTGACCCGCTCATCCGTAAGGAGATTCAGGTCCTGGAGTTCGGTCAGGTTGATGCTGAAGACGCGCTGATACAGCGCTCCGTCGATACGGCCGATCAGGGCGTTCAGTAGCTCTTCGCCGGATGTGGAATCGCCGTCTGAGACCGTCGGGGCGCTGCCCTCGCGGCGGTGAACGGTGTAGTTGCGGCCGCCTGACTCCATCTCGACACTGCCCCTGCCCGCGCCACCCCCGGCATGGGAGTAGTTGAACCAGCGGGCGTCCGGCGCGTTGGACCGTCTCCGGCCAAAAAGCACCATCGATATGAAAGCGCGGAGCGCTGATTTCCCGGCCTCGTTAGGTCCGGCGAAAATCGTGAGTTGCGTCGAAAGGTCCATCGGCGGCAAGCCGACAAACGGCCCGTAGTTCTCTACGTTGAGACCGGTGATCCTCATCGGCCGGCGGACTCGGAGTCGGCAAAGCGTTCCGCCAGATACCATCTCGCCTCGTCGAGCCAGTCAGAGATCTGAGCGTGATCCGGGGGCTTTAGCGGCCCGTTCCGACGCGCGTACCGGCCCGAGAAAACCTCTGCAAGCGCGTCCTCGAAATCTGCCGGGTTGGCTTCCGTTGCCTCTTTCAGGAGCTGGCCTACAAAGTCGTCGCGGCCAGACATAACGTCGATGTCCAGCTGTGGCCGGGTTCGGTCTTCGATGGATTCGATCCAGACCCACGGGGATGTAAACGAGGCCAGGTTCAGCTCATCGGTAATTGCCTGCAGGCCGCCACCGTCCCTGATTTCGCGCGCTAGCGCAGATCGTCCCGTCAGCCGCAATCTGGCGACGATGTCGCGATCGTCAGCGTCCGCCCGCAGTTCGTCGACCGTGCCGTACAGAGCGCTTACGAGGCCGTCCAGGGCCGTTATGTTCTCGGTCGGAACGTCGCTGACCTTCCATCTGACGACGTCGAGCGGCATGAAATGACTTTCGGCGGTTCCGTCAGCGCTTACCTGGACCAGCAGGCAACCCTTCTCATCCACCTCCCCCACGTCCCGGCCCTGGATGTTGCCCGGATACTCTATCCGCACATTGCCGCGGCCCAGGCTCTGCTTTTTGTGGATGTGCCCCAGCGCCCAGTAATCGAAGCCCCTGTCCAATAGATCCTCTACGGCGCACGGTGCGTAGTTGCCGTGGCCTTCGACCTCACCGACGTTGCAATGCAGCAGACCGATCGAGAACAACTCGGAATTGCGAGCCATCCCAAATCGGGCAGCGAGGTTCACATCGACGTTTTGTTGCGTGTAACTGACGCCTCGAATGTCGGCGATCGGCGTGTCGTCGCGTGTCGCAACCGCCCATTCCGGCGTCATATCCGGGTCTTCAAAGACGTGGACGCCGCCAGGCCAGCTCATGGATGAATACCGGCCGCCGAGGTGGTCGTGGTTGCCGTGGACGACGAACGACTGGATGCCAGCCTCGGCGAGTTTCTTCATACCGTTCCAGAAGTAGATCTGGTCCCGTGGCAGGCGGTTGTCGCCGTCATACACATCGCCAGCGACGAGGAGAAAATCGACCTTTTCGTCAAGGCACAGGTTGATTAAATTGTCGAACGCCTGGTACGTGGCGTTCTGAAGCCGATCGGCCACCTCATCGCCAGCCTTCGCTCGCAGGCCTACGAACGGGCTTCCGATGTGCAGGTCTGCGGCGTGGACGAAGCGGAACGGCTGCATGTGCGAAACCGGGATTGAGCAAGTCGGTGGCGAGAAGAGAAACGGCTACACGTAAGCGGATTGTAGCAACGGGCCGGGCAAGTTCAGGCGCCTGTGTCAAAGAATGCGGCGTGGGAGTGGATCAGCATCGCGTCATGACGTCTGGGCTCGTACGCGAAAAGGGGCCGGACCCGCAGGCCCGACCCCTCTCCATAGGTCCGGGTGACCCTTCCGCAGGAGGGTTAGAAGTCCATCCCACCACCGGGCATGCCGCCGGGCATGGCGGGCTCCGGCTGCGGCTTCTCGGTGATGAGCGACTCGGTGGTCAGGATCATTCCCGCCACTGAGACGGCGTTCTCGACCGCCGCCCGGGTCACCTTGGCCGGGTCGATGATGCCGAGCTC
>JACZRO010000144.1 GCA_022574675.1 Chloroflexota bacterium | reverse complement strand
CCACGTAATCGTGCGTCGCCAGCATATGGTGGTCGGGCATGAACGAGTCCAGGAACGCTCCGTTCGGTCCGCCGTGAATCTCCAGCACCAGCGGGTATCGGAGAGCCGGGTCGAAGCCGGGCGGTAATATGACCCGGGACTCGATTCCCAGGCCGGCGCGCTCAAGCGTGAACTTCTCCATCGAGCCCGGCGGGTGTTCGTCCAGGAACTTGTCGTTGTAACCGGTTACAACTTTCCATGCTCCGCCGTCACCGTTGCGCACGGCGATATCCGACGGCGAGCCGGGCGTCGACATTACGGCTGCGATCGCGTCCCCTGCGGAATCTGACGCGAGGTCGGCGAGCGTTCCCTCCACGCCCGCGACCATACTTGCGGCGGCACCGCCCGATGCCGGGATTTCGTACAGAGCGCTCTGTCCGCGATGGGACGCCAGGAACCGCACGCGGCCGTCGTCACGCCACTTCAGCGATATCGACCGGAAGGTCGGCGGGCCAAGGCTCGCCGGCGCGGCGTCGTCATGAGTCAGAAACTCGGGGTTATCGTCCGGCCCCAGAAGGGCGACGATCCCCTGGTAAGACTGCGCGCCAACGTAGCCGCCGTCCAGGTCTGTGACAACGGCGCACAGCCGGGCGGAGTCCGGCGACCAGCCCAGCCCGCTCACCGACATCAGATCGCCGGACCAGCACTCGGGCTCGCCGCCGTCTGCCGGCACGACGTAAGCCTCTGCGCGCCAGCGGATGTCGTGATCGGGCCGGCGTCCGGAGATGAAGGCGATGCGTGAACCGTCCGGCGACCACACAGGCGCCAGGTCATCCCAGGAACCATCGGTCAGTTGACGCTCTTCGCCGGTCGTCGCGTCGAACACGAACAGGTGGCGGTACATCTCGCCACGCCATCCGACCGAGTCGTACCGGTACCGGATGCGGTGGACCTCTCTTGCACGTGGCACGGCCGGCCGCGAGCGCGGCGCGTCGTCGTCCGAGCCATCTTCTTCTGGGTCCGGCACGTCGGCGGAGACGACCAGCTTCGACCCGTCCGGCGACCAGGCGTAATCGACAACGCCCCGGACGCGCGATGTGACCCGACTTGCCTCGCCGCCATCGACCGGGATCACCCACACCTGGTCGAGCTGTTTATCGTCCTTGCGAAGGAATGCGATCGATCGGCCGTCCGGCGACCACCGGGACAGCGAGTCGCTCGGACCGTTCGTGAATACGAACGGCTTGCCGCCTGCGGTGTCCATCACCATTACGCGGCTCGTCGATTTATGGGTCTCGTCGGAAGTCGTCGTGTGGACGAAGGCCAGGCGGGAACCGTCTGGCGACAGGGAGGGCGAGGCGACACCGGCGAGGCCGTAGACGAGGTCCGCGGCGGTGAGCGGCGAGGGCATGGGCGAGTGCTCCGGGGGTCGAGAATCGGTGAAGGCGGTATCTTGCCACGGGAATGATGCAGTACGTGGACAGAGGCGCCCCGGCCATCGGAGCGCCTCTGCCACGGTCTCTTTTCGGTTCGAAGGGCTAACCGGCGGCCGCTGCCGCCTCCTCGATCGCCCGTTGCGCGTGTACCTGCGTCAGGTGAGTGCGGTACTCGGCGGAGGCGAAGATATCATCGTTCAACGTGTCCTGGACCTCCGCCGCGGCCCGGCTTGCGGCGCGGCGGATGACCGCAGGCGTAAGCTCTTTGCCCTTCAGGATGCGCTCCGTGCGACGCGCCCTTGTCGCCTTGTCGCCTGCGCCGGTCACGGCGATGCGCGCCTCGGTGCAGGTTCCGCCTGAGACGGTGATCACCGCCGCCACGCCGGTAATGGCGTAGTGCGAGGCCGGGTTATGGAACTTTGAGTACGCGGTCCCGGTCCCGGACGGCAGTGCGGGCAACTTGATCTCCGTGATGATCTCGTTGTCGTGAAGCGCGGTCGTCAGCAGGTCAACCTGAAAACGGTCGATAGAGATCTCACGGCTGGAGCGCCGCGTCCGTGCGACCACGCTCCCGCCGATCGCGAGAACGACGGCAGGCAGGTCCCCCGCCGGGTCCGAGTGCGCGAGGCTCCCGCCGATGGTGCCGCGATTCCGGACTTGAAGGTCCGCCACCTTTGACGCCGCGTCAGCGAGCAATGGGTAGCGACTCTTCACGAGCGAAGAAGTCTCAAGCTCGCGGTAGGTAGTCATCGACCCGATAGCGACGCCGTCGCCGTCCTCTCGGACGTAGGAAAGGCCGTCGATCTTGCCGATATCCACAAGAACGGTAGGCTCGGCCAGCCGAAGCTTCATCATCGGGATGAGACTGTGGCCCCCGGCGAGCACCTTCGCCTCGCCGCGGTAGCGGGACAGCAGGCTCGTGGCCTCGTCCAGTGTGGTTGGCGCGAAGTAGTCGAAATTGCTTGTGACCATTCCTAACTCCTTCGTGCCGCGGCCCGGGCCGCCCGTTGGGTTTCTTTCGCGTCCCGGATGGCGCGCCACACCTTCTCGGACGTGGCGGGCATGTCCATGTGTTTCACACCGAGATGCGCCAGTGCGTCGATCACGGCGTTCATGACCGCCGGGCTGGCGGCGATGGTGCCGCACTCGCCCGCGCCCTTCACTCCCAACGGATTCACCGGGGACGGCGTAACCGTGCGGTCCACCTCCAACATCGGGAACATGTCGGCGGACGGCAGCGCGTAGTCCATCAGTGAGCCGGACAGCAACTGTCCATCGTCGGTGTAGACCGCCTGCTCCGTGAGCGCCTGTCCGATGCCCTGTGCGACACCGCCGTGGACCATGCCGTCCACGATCATCGGGTTGAGCACATTGCCGACGTCGTCGACGGCCACGTACCGCACCAGGCTGACCTGGCCGGTGTCTTCGTCGATCTCGACAACACAGATGTGCGTGCCGAATGGCCAGGTGAAATTGGTCGGGTCGAAGAAGCTAATCTCCTCCAGCCCGGGTTCCATGCCGGGCGGCAGGTTGGCGGCGCCGTAGGCGGCCCCGGCAACCTCCTGGAAGGTCATGGACTTGTCCGGGATGTCCTCGACGGCGAACGAGCCGCCCTCGAAGGTCACAAACTTCGGATCGCTCTCCAGTAGATGGGCCGCCAGCGTGTGGGCCTTGGCCTTAATCTTGCCCAGGCTGTTGAAGAGCGCCGCGCCGCCGACGGACAGGCTGCGACTTCCGAATGTGCCGACGCCGAACGGGCCCTGGTCGGTGTCGCCGTGCAGGACCTCCACGTCTTCCATCGGAACGCCGAGCTCACTCGACACCAACTGGGCGAGCGTCGTCTCGTGTCCCTGCCCGTGCGGGGAGGAACCGGTGTACACGGTGATCTTGCCGGTCGGGTGCACACGCACGTTGGAACTCTCCCACAACCCGGCCTGCGCCCCCAGCGAGGATGCGACCGCCGACGGGGCTGCGCCGGTGATCTCTATGTAGGTCGAGATCCCGACGCCGAGAAGTTTGCCTGCGCGCCGCGCCGCCCGCTGCTCGGAGCGGAAGCCGCGATAGTCGAAGATCTCCAGCGCCTTGTTCAGATTGCCCTTGTAGTCACCGGAGTCGTACATCACCCCGGTGGTCACCGCGCGTCCGTTCTTGTGCGACGCAAGCATGTTCTTGCGGCGCACGGCGATCGGGTCGCGGCCGATCTCCTGGGCGAAGCGGCTCACCATACGCTCCAGGAGGAAGGTGGCCTCCGGGCGGCCGGCGCCGCGGTACGCGTCCACCGGCGTAGTGTTGGTGAAAACGCCCCACACCCGACACACCACGTTCGGCATCTTGTACACGCCGCCGAGCATCAGCCCGAAAAGCCACGTTGGGACCAGCGGGGCGAAGGTGGACAGGTAGGCGCCGATGTTTGCGTAAACGTCGACCTTGATGCCGACGATCTCGCCATCCTTCTTGCCCGCGATTTCCACGTCCGTGATGTGATCGCGACCGTGGGTCGTGGCGATGTACGCCTCCGAGCGGGACTCGATCCACTTGACCGGCCTGCCGAGCTGCTTCGAGACAATGCCGCACACGATTTCTTCGGCGTAGATGGAGATCTTGGAGCCGAATCCGCCACCGACGTCCGGGGCGACCACGCGGATCTTCTGCTCTGGATGCCCCGTCACGAGGGAGTAGAGCAACTTCACAAAGTGAGGTATCTGGGTCGAGGTGTACAGAGTCAGGTTGCCCCGGCCGGAATCGAAGTCGGCGACGACCCCGCGCGTCTCCATCGAGTTCGGGATGAGACGCTGGTTGACGATGCGTTGCTTGATCACGATTACGTCCGGGTCTTTGATCGCCTCGTCGTAATCGCCGCCAGATATATTCCAATCCCAGGCGATGTTGTTCTCTGCCTCGGAATGGAGTTGCGGCGCGCCGTCCTTTGTGGCGGCCTCGGCGTTGACGATTGCCGGGAGAATTTCATAGTCCACGTCGACCAGTTCCGCCGCGTCCGCGGCCTGGTAGGCCGTGTCTGCTACTACTACGGCGACGGCGTCGCCCACGTAGCGCACCGTCTCGTATGCGAGCGGCGGGTGCGGTGGCTGTTTCAGGTCCGGCAGCAGCCACGCCACGGGCAGGCCGCCGAGTTGCTCTTGCAGGTCGGCGCCGGTGAACACAGTGAGGACGCCGGGCGCGTTGGCAGCTGCGGAGGTGTCGACGCTCCTGATATTGGCGTGGGCGTAAGGGCTGCGGACAAACGCCATGTGCGTCATTCCGGTCAGGCGGATGTCGTCCACGTACTTGCCGCGGCCGGTGATCAGTCGGGGGTCCTCCGTGCGCTTGACACTATCGCCGAAAAGTGCTGTAGCCACGTTTACCTCCCGGCCTTTGCTGCGGCGCCGATGGCGTTGACGATGTTCTGATACCCGGTGCAGCGGCAGTAGTTGCCGGCGAGCCCGGCCCGGATCTCCGCCTCGGAGGGGTCCGGATTCTGCTTGAGTAACCATTCGGCGGTCATGATCATCCCCGGCGTGCAGAAGCCGCACTGGAGGCCGTGCTCGTCCCAGAAGCCCTGCTGGACGGGCGTGTAAGACTCTCCGTCCGCGAGGCCCTCTATGGTGGTGACCTCTGTGCCGTCAGCCTGGACGGCGAACACGGTGCAGGACTTAACGGCATCTTCGTTCAGGTGCACGGTACACGCGCCGCACTGGCTCGTATCACATCCGACATGCGTCCCCGTGAGGTCCAGAACATCGCGCAGGAAATGTACGAGGAGCAGCCGAGGCTCCACGGTGGCGGTGTGCGCAGTGCCGTTCACGGTGACGGTGATCTCAACAGTCATGCTTGAACCTCCGGGGACCTCCGTCGCTAACCCGTTAATCGCAGGCCCGCATATTGCCTTGTGGTCCGGGTGAACGCAAGCCGATTTCAGCCCGGGCGGGCTAAGAGCCGGTGTTCGTGTCGCAAGAGCGCCCCGGCTCCGGTATCGTGGACGGCAGGCATCCGCAGTCAGGACTCCCAGTATTTAAGGAACGCGACCGGCATGAAGATCAACGGCTCGTACAAACTCCCGGCGGACCCGCAAACGGTTTGGGCGACCCTGCTCGACCCCGACGCGCTTGCGGCGTCCATCCCGGGAGCGCAGTCGCTCACCCCCGTCGGCGACGACGCGTATACGGTTGATTTGAGTATCGGCGTCGCTGCCATACGCGGGGATTACTCGGGTCGCGTCGTCGTGACCGACCGGGAGCCCGGGACTTCGTTTCGGCTTGTCGTGGAGGGGAAGGGCGCCAGGGGCTCGGTTATGGGCTCGGCGCTGTTCACGCTTGTCGAGAGCAAGCCGGGCGAGACCGAGGTGACCGTGTGGGGCGAGGGCGACGTCGCCGGATTGTTCTCACGTGTCGGCCAGCGCTTGCTGGGAGGAATGGCGAAGCTGCTGATGAAGCAGTTCTTCGGCAACATGCGGAAGCAGGTGCTGGCGCGGGTGAAGACCGCCGCGGCGGACTGACGCGCTCCCCCAGTAACCACCCCCGAACCCCCTCCTGAATCAGGAGGGGGCCATTTCAGGCCTCCTCCCTGCGAGGGAGGAGATTTGGAGGTGAGTCGCGACGGGGCCAGAGCCCCGAAATGCCGCGGCCAAAACACCGTAGGGGCGTATGGCGATACGCCCTCGGGTCCTTCCCCGAGAGGACTGCCAGCCCGCTGCGAAGCGACGTCCTTCCAGACTGAACGCCTACGTCCCCGTCCAGTTTGGCTTGCGCTTTTCCGAAAAGGCCAGAGGGCCCTCTCGGCGGTCGTTCGAGGCCAGGAACTTCGCCTCTTCCGAGTATTTCCGGTTGAAGGCGATATCGACGGGCCATCCGAGGCCCTGGTAGGCCATCTGCTTGCTCGCCCGGGCTGAAAGCGGGGCGACCTCCAGGATCTCGTTGGCCCACTTCTCGGCGGTCGACATCAGGTCCGCCAGCGGAACCAACTCGTTGACAAGCCCCAGCCGGTACGCCTCATCGGCCTTGATCCGGCGCGCCGTCAGCATCATGCCCATGGCGATCTTGAGCGGGATGTGGCGCGGGAGCTTGTGAACCCCGCCCGCTCCAGCGATAAGCCCGACGCGCGGCTCCGGCAGTCCGACCTCGGCGTGGTCCGCCATGATCACGATGTCGCACGCCATTGCGAGCTCGAATCCGCCGCCAAGCGCGTAGCCGTTGACCGCGGCGATGATGGGCTTCCAGCACTCGAACCCGGACGTGATTCCTCCGAACGGCGCCCGGGGCGCGTTCGACTCTCGTTCGGCCCAGTTCTGGGCGGTGTAGACCAGGTCGTTGCCGGCGCTGAACGCCCTTTCGCCGGAGCCCGTGATAATCGCAACCCAGGCATCGGGGTCGTCGTTGAAGTCGGTGAAGGCGTCCAA
>JACZRO010000143.1 GCA_022574675.1 Chloroflexota bacterium | reverse complement strand
ACGCACGCTCCAGTTGCCGTTAAACGCGAAACGACCCCGGAAGCATGTATGCATCCAGGGTCGTTCGTCCGTCTGGTTTAGTTGGTCGGGGCAACAGGATTCGAACCTGCGACCTCCTGTACCCCATACAGGTGCGCTACCGGGCTGCGCCATGCCCCGACGCGCCCGAGGATATCACGCGGGGGATGCGCGGTTGGAGAGTTGGATATTTTGGGAGCGCACGTGTGCTCGCGCGCGAGGCGGGTTCACGCGGGGGTCAGGGTGCGGGCGGAGCAAGTCCGCCCTCCGGCGCGTCGATCGGCGTGTCCTTCGAGAGCCTCAGGATGATCTTCCCGCTCTCCAGGCGTACCGCTTCGGTGATCGGATCGAGGCAATCAGCGCCGACGCTAGACGGCCTGGCGACAGGCCGGTTGGTATACTCTGAGTTCGTTCATCCTGCCGTACCGCACGCCATCGGCCTGTCTGATTCGGGCGTCGGTTTCCGGGTCCGGCTTCCGATCATCCGGCAATCGGCATCGAGTCGATTCCCCGGCCAACGCTGCCCAAAAGATTCGCCCAGAAAAGGAACCCGCCGTGCGCGACCTCCTCGGAGACATCTCGACACTTCGGCAGCGCATTGCCGGGATCGTGAGGCGACTTTGACCTGCCTGCTCTTGAGGTACGACTGAACGAGCTGGAGAAGGCGGCGTCGCAGCCCGGTTTCTGGGACGACACCCGCAAGGCGCAATCGGTCTCACGTGAGATGGCCGGCGTCCGGGATGACGTCACGTCGTGGCGCGACGTGGAATCTGATAGCGAGTCGCTCGAAGAGCTGGCCGAGATGGCGATCGATGAGGACGACAAGTCGCTCACCGATTCCATCCGCGACGACTACGACGCCCTGGCGGCACGGGTCCGTAAGATGGAGTTCGCCGTCCAGCTCTCCGGCGAGTACGACGAGCGCCCCGCGATCCTGTCGATCAAACAGGGCGCGGGGGGCGTGGAGGCCCAAGACTGGGTCGAGATGCTGCTCCGCATGTACCTGCGCTGGGCCGAATCGCGCGGGTTCAAAACGTCCGTGCTGGAATCGGTCGTCGGCGAGGAGGCCGGCCTCAAGTCGGCCACGGCGCAGATCGATGGCCGCTACGGGTACGGCTACTTGAAATCCGAACGCGGCGTCCACCGGCTGGTGCGGCTCTCACCGTTCGACGCCGACCACATGCGGCACACGACCTTCGCGCTGGTCGAGGTTCTGCCGCAGCCGGAGGAACAGGACACGACCATCGAAATCAACCCGGACGATCTGAGAATCGACACGTTCAGGGCCGGCGGCCACGGCGGGCAGAACGTCCAGAAGAACGACACCGCTGTGCGGATAACGCACCTGCCGACCAACATCGTTGTGTCGGTCCAGAACGAACGATCGCAGCTTCAAAACCGGGCCGTGGCGATGCGCATCCTCACCGCACGGCTCATGGACATCCAGATCCAGGAGGCGGAGGAGCACCGGCTAAAGTTGAAGGGCGAGCATGTGTCACCGGAGTGGGGCAGGCAGGTGCGGAGCTACGTGCTCCACCCGTACAAGATGGTGAAGGACCACCGGTCCGGGTACGAGACGGCGGACGCGGAGGGCGTGCTCGAGGGTGATCTGGACGGGCTGCTGGAGGCGTACCTGCTGCACTCGGTGGGCCAGGTTTCGGAATCTTGAGTCGCGTTGCAACGATGTGCCCAAACCGGCCGGTCGTGTACAACGTAGTAGTTCCCAGTTACTGAATCTGGGCCGAGCAATACGATGACGGGGCCGGTCCGGGCCAATCCACCAAGTACAACCCCGAGGATTACGCGGCGCAAGACCGCGATATTCCGTAAAAAGAGGTGTCGAGGCGAATGCTTCGGAAATTGATCGTAGCGGGCCTGGCCCTGGTACTTATCGGCGCGGTGGCGTGCGGCGGGGGCGACGACCCCGGCGACGATTCGTCTGCGGAATCTGACGCCGCGTCTGCGGCCGCGGCCAGCCCCCCTTCAGGCATCGAGATCTCCCCCGCGCTTGGCGGCAACCCGACGCCGACCGTAAGCGCGGCGCAGGCCGTGGACGACGATAGGTCGGGCGGCACGCTCAGGGTGCTCGGCCGCGATCCGCCGACGCTCGATCCATCGCTGGTAAGCGACACCTCCTCAGCCCGTATCGTGCTGGAGATTTTCTCGGGACTCGTCCGACTGGACAACAACCTCCAGATCGTCCCGGACATCGCGGAGACCTGGGACGTCAGCGAGGGCGGGACCGTCTACACCTTCACGATCCGGGACGACGCTCGTTTCAGTGACGGTACGCCTGTACTCGCCTCCGACTTCAAGTGGGCGATGGAACGCGCCGCCAACCCGGATACCGAGTCGACCGTCGCAGAGCTCTACCTGGCTGACATCATCGGCGTGCAGGACATAATCGACGGCAACGCGACCACGGCGGCGGGCATCGAGGTGGTGGACGACCGGACCCTCAGGTTCACCATCGACGCCCCTAAGGCATATTTCCTAGCCAAGCTCACATACCCGACCGCGTTCGCACTGAAACGGGAAAACGTCGAGAGCGGCGGCCGGACCTGGACGGACGAGCCGATCGGAAGCGGGCCTTTCATACTTGAGGAGTACCGCATCGGCGAGCGGATGATCCTTGCCCGCAACGAGAACTACTATGACCGGCACGCATACCTGGACCGGGTCGTGATAAATCTGGCCGGCGGTGTCGCGATGGCGATGTACGAGGCGGACGAGATCGACCTGACCGGCGTCGGGCTGGCCGATCTCGACCGTGTGCAGGACCCGAATGATGCGCTGAACAGGGACCTGGTCAGCGTCCCGCCCGGATTTACGACGAGCTACATCGGTTTCAATGTCGAAGAGCCGCCGTTTAACGACGTCAAGTTCCGCCAGGCGTTGGCCCATGCCATCGACAAGGAGCTGATCGCGGAGCAGGTGTTCGCCGGGCTGGTCCGTCCGGCCAAGGGCGTCCTGCCACCGCTGTTTCCCGGGTTCAACGAGAATTTGAGAACGCTCGATTTCGATCCTGTGAAAGCACAACGGCTGCTGGCCGAGTCGTCCTACCCGACGCTCAGCGATCGTGACAAGCGCATCGTCATCACCACGCAGGGCACCGGCGGCTCGCCGAGCCTGTCGATCGAGGTGATGGCGGACATGTGGAGCCAGACGCTGGGTGTGGAGGTCGAGATCCAGCAAGTAGAGTTCGCCACGTACCTTCAGGACCTTTACAGGAACCGGCTCCAGGCGTTCTTCGGCGGGTGGGAGGCCGACTACCCGGACCCGCAGGACTGGATCGACATCCTGTTCCACAGCGAGAGCCCGCGCAATGACGGCAACTACTCGAACCCGGAGGTAGACCGGCTCGTTGAGCAAGCGCGGACCGAGCAGGACGTGGTGCTCCGGACAAAGCTCTACCAGGATGCCGAGCAGATCATTATCGACGAGGTCGCATGGCTGCCAGTATGGTGGGACACACAGGGGTTGGCGCTCATCAAGCCGCGCGTACAGGGGTACAACTTCCTGCCGATGACGATCGAGATCTTCAAGGACATCTGGATAAAGGAATAGCGCCGGCGGCCGGGCCGGACACGGGGGCGGATCGGACGCAAGGCGGCCTGGAATGACCGCGATAGAACCCGGATGACCCCAGAAGTAACCCGGAAATAATCGGATCGACCGGCAGCCACCGCTGGAGGCAGAGTCCCGCACATGCTCGCCTATATCGTGCGGAGACTGATGTGGACGCCGGTACTGTTGCTGGCCGTTTCGGCGATCGTGTTCGCGCTCGGACACTACGGCCCGGGCGACCCGGTGCAGATACAGCTGGGCCAACACTACACCGAGGAGCGCGCGGAGCGACTTCGGGAGTCACGCGGTCTCAACGACCCGGTGTACGAGCAGTACGGTCGTTACGTCTGGAACGCGCTCCGCGGCGACTTCGGCGACAGCTTCCAGTTCCAGGGCCGGGAGGTATCGGAGCTACTGGGCCCGAAGCTGAAGGTCTCTGCGCAGCTATTCCTGGCGGCGTCCCTGATCACGATCGGCGTGGGCGTACCGCTCGGGTTTTACAGCGCCGTCAAACAGGGAAGCTGGTTAGACCCGACCGTGGTATCAGGGTCGCTCGCGCTCAACGCGATGCCCGTGTTCCTCACGGCGCCCTTTCTGATCATTTTCTTTGCGCTCAAGCTTGACTGGGTGGCGGTGTCTGGATGGGGCGGATTTTTCGACAAGCAGATCATCCTGCCGGCGCTCACGATAGGGCTGCCGGGGATCGCCGTGTTCACGCGCATCATGCGCTCCAGCACACTGGACGTGCTCGGACAGGACTATATCCGGACGGCGCGCGCTAAAGGCCTGCCGGGGCACGTGGTCAACTATCGCCACATCGCCCGTATCGCCCTGATCCCGGTCCTGACCCTGATCGGCTTCTCTCTGTCAGGACTGCTGGGCGGCGCATTCATCGTCGAATTGATTTACGGCATCCCGGGCGTCGGGCGGTTCACGCTGGACGCCATCTTTGCGCGCGACTTCCCGGTAATCATGGCCGTGACGTTGATCGGCGCCGCCTCCCTGGTAATCGCCAACCTGATCGTCGACATCCTGTATTCCGTAATCGACCCGCGGATCAGGTACCAGTAACCTCCCATGAGTATCGCAAGGGGAACTCCGGAAACGTCGCCAGGAACGCGGCCCAGGAAACGGGCCACCGCCCCCGCCTCGGGCGCCAGCCCGCTCCGGCAGGCGTGGTGGCGGCTGCGGCGGAAAAAGATCGCGATGGTGACGCTCACGATCATCGTCTTCATCTACGCGGTCGGGATCTTCGCCAAGCCGATCTCGACCCACTCGTACTCGGAGACGGACCTTTTCAACACCCAGGAGGGTCCGAGCCGCGACCACATCTTCGGGACCGACCGGCTGGGACGTGACATCTTCACGCGCACCGTCTGGGGCGTGCAGACGACGGTCATCCTCACGATCATCGCCGTGGGCACCGGGGGTCTGATCCTGGGCGTGACCCTGGGGTTGGTCGCGGGCTATTTCGGCGGCAAGACGGACGCCGTAATCATGCGCGTTGGGGAGGTCGTGGCGGCGTTCCCCGGGATCCTCCTGGTAATCCTGATCGCGGCCACGCTGCGGCCGCGAATCGTGGCGTGGGCGCGTGACTTTGAGGACTGGAGCAATTTTGCGGACTGGAGTCCTATCGGGGGGCTCGTTGAGTCCGGTGTCGTGGACTATTTCGTGGTCACGATCGCCCTATTGCCGTTCGCATGGTTCGGGATGATGCGGCTCGTGCGAGGACAGGTGCTCTCGATCCGGAACTCCGACTACATCGAGGCGGCCCGGGCCGTCGGAGTCTCGACGCCCCGGCTGTTGTTCTCCCACATCCTCCCCAACGTAACCGGCCCCATCATCGTGACCGCCTCGTTCGGCATGGGCGCTATCGCCGGGAGCGAGATAATCCTGAGCTTCCTGGGGATCGGTGTGCAACCGCCGCGGCCGAGCCTGGGGTTCATGATCGCGGACGTTTCAAACCGCGGGACGGCGGTGGTCTCGGTCATGCAGAACCACCCGGAGCAACTGCTGGCGCCCATCATCGTGATCTGGCTGCTCATCTTTGCCTGGAGTCTGTTCGGCGACGCCCTGAACGACGTATTCGACCCCCGGACGAGATAACGACGTCTGGCGACCTGCGGATTCAACAGGGGATTCAGGGTCATCAAATGTGGCGCACGCGCGACCCACCGGAAACGTCCCGACGCAGGGGGGATGGAGGGTGGTTATCGCGGCGCAATGGCGCCGAGCGTCGCCGCCTGCGATAGAGTTCCTCGACGCTGACCAAGAAGCCCCTCTCCCGGCTCTACGGGGAGGCGGAAATATTCACGGCGCGATGGAGGCAGTCGATGTCGATTCCGGACGTTAAGGCGCTTACGTTCGACGTGTTCGGGACCGTGGTCGACTGGCGCGGCAGCGTGTCGCGCGAGATCGCCGGGCTGGCAGATGAGCGGGGCCTGGACCTCGACGCCGATCTGTTCGCCGACGAGTGGCGCGCCGGTTACGGGCCGGGCATGAACAAGGTACGGACGGGGGAGTGGCCCTGGATTGGCATCGACGCCATACATCGTCGCCGTCTCGACGAGCTACTGGTGCAGTTTGGCGTTGACGGGCTGACGGAAGAGGAGACCGACCACCTGAACCGCATCTGGCACCGGCTTGACCCGTGGCCCGAGACGGTTGAGGGGCTTACCCGCCTGAAGAGCAAGTTCATCATCTCCACGCTGTCCAACGGGAGCGTCGCCCTGCTCACCAACATGGCGAAGCGCGCCGGTCTGCCGTGGGACTGTGTGCTGTCTTCCGAGCTTTCGGGGCATTACAAGCCGGACCCGGAGTCGTACCGGAAGGCCGCCGAGCTGCTCGGACTCCAGGAAGGCGAGGTGATGATGGTGGCGGCCCACTCCGGGGACCTGCGCGCCGCCGCCGGAACAGGTTTGCGAACAGCGTTCGTGAAGCGCCCGGACGAGTTCGGTCACGGCACCGGGCTGGCCAGGACGCCGGACCTTGAGGGCGATCCCTCATTTGATTTCACTGCGAACGGCTTCACCGATCTGGCGGACCAACTGGGGTGTTGAGGCCCCGATGGGGCATTAATTTGGATCCGACAACGCCACTCCCGAACGCCAGCGACCTGACCCGGATCTCGGTCTGAGGCATACGTCAGCGCCCTGATCCTTCCGCAGAAGGAGAAGGGCCGGCAAAGCGGACGGAGTCTTCTCCCTCACCCCAACCCTCTCCCGCTGGGAGAGGGGGTACCGGATGGAGCAAGCCCCGGCTTT
>JACZRO010000018.1 GCA_022574675.1 Chloroflexota bacterium | reverse complement strand
AGTCAGATGCCGGCGGGACGGAGCGCATAACATTGCACACGTGCGAAGCGCGTCGGGGGGCCTCAATGGCAACGGCGCGCATGCCACATTCCGAGGTGGCGAAATGGTAGACGCGGCGGACTTAAAATTCGCTGTCCTTTACAGGGCGTGTGGGTTCGAATCCCACCCTCGGAACCAGATTTCAGCTTGCCGGGACCGGGCTGCTTTCGACTGGCCGGCCATCTATCCGCGCGTAGCGGCCCGTCTCCTACGAGTCAAACGGCAAGCGCCGGGGCGCCGCCGGCCCAGGGGTCAGACGCTTGACGGCCTCTATCGGCGGACGCTCCCGCGCGCCGCGCCAGCCCTCGCGGGTTTCGTGTTCCGGCCCCGCAACCCGTCGACCTCATCGCGCGTAAGCTCCCGCCATCGCCCGGTTGGCAGGTCCCCGAGGGAAAGCGGGCCGATCCGTGTGCGCGTCAGTCCGGTGACCGGCGACCCGACGGCGGCAAGCATCCGCCTGATCATGCGGTTGCGGCCCTCGTGGATCGTTATCTCGACCGTCCTCTGGTCCCGGTACAGAATCCGGACCGTGGCCGGCGCGGACAGCCCGTCCTCCAGTTCGACGCCCGTCCGCAGCAGGTCCAGCGCCCTGGGTCCGATCGGGGTGGCGACGCGGGCCACGTAGACCTTGTCGATCTCGTAGCTCGGGTGTGTGATCCGCTGCGTGAAATCGCCGTCGTTCGTGAGGAGGAGCAGCCCCTCGGTATCGTAGTCAAGCCGGCCGACCGGGAATATCCGCTCCGGGATGTCGACAAGGTCCGAGACCTTCGGCCTGCCCTGCGGATCGGACAGCGTGGTGACGTGCCCGGCCGGTTTATTGAGGGCCAGGTATCGCTTGCGCTGCGCCGCGATCGGCTTCCCGTCCACCGTCACGACGTCCACGCCGGCGTCCGCCCGGTCGCCCACCGTCGCTTGCTTGCCGTTAACCATCACACGCCCCTGCGCGATCAGGTCTTCCGCCTTGCGTCTTGACGCAACGCCCGCCGAGGAAAGTATTTTTTGAAGTCTTTCTGACATGTCTCACAAGTCTCGCGCCAGGCGCCGCTTTTTCGGCGAGTGCGGTATAAAGTGAGCCTCTCTTTTTATATGTCCAGATGGGGCCGGCCCGGACAGGGGCAGCCCGGAAAGAGCGAGCGAATGCCATTCAAGACCCGATATGTCTTCGTCGTCAGCATGGACGTCGACCCAGAGAAAGATGCGCTGTTCAACGAGGTGTATGACACAGAGCACATCCCGGAGCTGCTCAAAGTTCCCGGTGTGATCTCCGTGACTCGCACGAAAAAGCAGGCTGCTGAGCTGGCCATCGGCGGCCGCACCGTGCCGGTCGGTGAGGGAGAGCCCGGCTACATCGCCTTTTACGAAGTCGAGAGCCCGGACATCCCGATGAGCGAGGCGTGGGCGGCCGCATCCGAGAAGGGCCGCTGGGCCGAGCAGGTGCGCCCGTACACGCACAACCGCCACCACGCCATGCACGAGATAACGATCTCAGCGCCCTGACGCGGTGGGGCGTAACGCGTAGGGGCGTATGGCAATACGCCCGCACCGGACCGGCGGCAAGGCCGGGATTGCACTCGGACGCCGTCTTCTCCCTCAGTGGAAGGACCGGGACACTGACGCGATTTAATATCAACGCCCGTCCTCCGGGCGTATTGCCATACGCCCCTACGACATTTCGTGCTAAGCCTCAGACGCGAGAGCCTCAGGACACGAGCGGGCGCTCTAGAACCGCGACTTCTTTGCCTCGTAGTTGGAGTGCACGTCGATCAGGACCGTCTTGCCCTCGGCGTTCAGCTGTTGAGCCTTGTGAATCGCGGGGCCCATCTCGGCGACTTTCGTCACCGTTATCCCGGTCGCGCCCATGCCCTCTGCGATCTGCGCGTAGTCGCCCGCCATGTACGACACGTCGTACTGCTCACGAGCGGTCGGGAAACCGCCCGGGTAGGTCGCCATCCCGCCGTTGTTCAGCAGGACCGTCGTGATCGGCACACCGGCCTTCGCCGCCGTCGAGATGTCGAGCCCGGACATGCCGAACGCGCCGTCGCCCATGTAGTTCAGGCAGAACCGGTCCGGGTTCGCCAGCTTGGCTCCGATCATGAGCGGAATCCCGAACCCAAGGTGCGTCGTCTTGCCCCAGCCGATGTAACTGTGAGGATTGGTCGCCGTAAAGAAGGGCACCATCGCGTCCCGGGGTCCGCCGGCGTCGTGGGTCACCGTGCTGTTCTCAAGGTCGATGTTTTTCTCGATCTCGTAAATCACGCGATAGGGGCTGAGCGGCTCGTCGTCCACCTGCAGCATGGGCGTCCACTCCTTCATCCACTCCGCCTTCACCGCTGCGATCTCCGCCGCAACGCCGGTGTCACGGCCGCCCTCTCCGATCTGGCCCTTGATCTCGTCGATCATCGCCTCGATCGTGAGCCTTGCGTCGCCGATCAACGCCATGTCGGATGGCGTGTCCTTGTTCACATCGTCTTCGGTGGTCGTGTTGTGGATGACCGTCTTCCCGCCGGGCACGGTCTGCGTGTAGCTGTTGATCGTCAGGCTGGTGCCGAGCCCCAGGACGACATCTGATTCCACGATCCACTTGTGCGCCTGGCCGGTCGTTGCGCCGCTGCCCGCGCCGAGGGAGAGCGGGTGCCGCTCGTCGAATGCGGATTTGCCTTCCATGGTGGTGAAGACCGGCACGTCTGCCAGCTCGGCCAGCTCCGTAAGCGCCGCAGAGGCGCCGGAGAACAGCACGCCCGCGCCCGCCCAGATCATCGGCCTTTTTGCCGCCAGCAGCGTCTTCACGGCGTCCTTGATCTCGCCCGCGGACGGAACGCTCATAGATGCGCGAGGCGAGGTGTAGTCGAGCGCCTCCTCCGGTACCTCCTGCGCGCATACGTCGAGCGTCATCTCGACGACGACCGGGCCTCGCCGGCCGTTGCGGAGCGCCTGGAACGCACGCCGCATCACGTCTCCGATCTGGGTCGGCGTGTCGATCGCCTCGACGGACTTCACCACAGCGCCGTAGTTCGAGACCGCGGAGAAGTTCGGCCGCACGTTCCGTCGCTCGATCGGGTAGCCGCCGGGCAGGACGAGGATCGGCACGTTGTCGCCGAAAGCCTGTGAGAGTCCACCGATCGAGTTCTCGGCTCCGGCGGCGTGCTGCACGGCGACAACGCCGACCTCCGGCCCGTCACTCACGCGGCTGAAACCGTCTGCCGCCATTACGGCGCCGCGCTCATGCCGGAACATGATCGGCCTGATGCCTTCTTTCGCCGCGGCTTCGATGAGGGCGTTGCTCGGGAAGCAGGTCATCTGCTCCACTCCCTCCATCTTGAGGATGCGGGCGATGAACTCGGTTCCGTTCATGGGTAGTCTCCGTCGGTGGGTGGGGGCGAAGGTCGAGATCCACGGCGCGTCGCCGATCAGAACGTCGGGCCGGGGCTCGCAGATTCTAGCCTGTGTATCGGCCCGGAACACAGTCGGACGCGGCCGGCTCCTGGAACGCGAAGATCCCCTCTCCCGCTGGGAGAAGGCTAGCGTGAGAGCGAGATTCTCGTAGCGGACCCGCGCCCGGAATGTCTCCACTCCCGGCGGGGCGCCTCAACAGCGCGTGTCAGGGACCTGTCTGAACCTGCCGGAGGATGGGGCGACCCCGTTTTAGAATTCGCATCGACGAATCCCCATTCCGGTGGGAGAAGAGCCTGCCCTGAGCGTAGTCGAACGGGTTAGGGTGAGGGAGAAAACCCGCGGTCGGCCCCCAACCCGTACCGCCATGTATCGCGAATAAGGAGACCGTCCTGTACGCACTGACGCTGGTTGGTGGACGCGGCGAGCGCCTCAGACCGATTACGGACACGTTGCCGAAGTCGATGGTGCCGTTGAACGGCCGGCCGATCGTCGAGTACCAGGTGCGCTGGATGCGGTCGCAGGGCGTCACCGACGTCGTGTTCCTGACCGGGTACATGGCGGAGAGGGTCGAGGAGCACTTTGGAGACGGTTCGGCGTTCGGCGTCCGGGCGCACTACTCACACGAGGACTCTCCGCTCGGCCGAGGCGGCGCCATCCGTAAAGGCATGTCGGCGCTCCCGCCGGGCGAGAACCCCGTGCTCGTGACGAACGGCGACAACATTACGGACCTGGACCTGGGGCTTCTTCTTGAAAAACACAAGTCGTCGGGCGCGCTCGCGACCCTGATGCTGACCGGCTTCCCGAGTCAGTTCGGCGTTGTGGAGGTCGGAGACGATGACATGGTCCAGGGTTTCGTCGAAAAAGGAATGCTCCCGATCTGGATAAACGCCGGCGTCTACCTGTTCGACCGCGCCATCGAGTCGCTGCTGCCGGAAACGGGCGACCACGAAACGTCGACCTTCCCGGAACTGGCAAAGCAGCGAAGGCTCGGCGCACTGCGCTCGGACGCCCTGTGGCTGACCGTGGACGGCCCGAAAGAACTGCGAGAGGTCAGCGAGCGGCTGGTCGCCGAGGGGCTGGCGTAGCGCGGCGGAGAGCGCTAACGCCGGCCCGTGACAGGTTGATCGGGTGCGGTCGATCCCTCGCACACGGCGTCATGGGCATGGACGCCCAGTCCTATCGCCGGGTGAACAGTTGACTGCGCATTCGAATCGGGACCTGAATGCTGGCGCCGAGGGTGGGAGTCGAACTCGCACTGGCGTTATGTCTGACGACTGTTGAATTTGGTACGTCGGGGTGAGGCTGACCTCGCCCGTCGAGGCGGAGGCAGGCGCGCGGCCAGAAGCTTTAGCACGAGTTGCGCTTGAGACTCTGGCTCCGCAGGCTCGTCGAGTCCGGTCATCTGCGCCACCATCCCGAGACAACGCGCCGCTGCGCTGTACGCACCGTTCGAGCGGGCTTCTTTGTAGAGCGAGAGCAACTCGCCTACTAGCTGATCCTGGTCCAGTTCTACGCGTGCGCGAAGCGATTGCCGTTCCGACTCTATCGCCTGCCGCACTTCAACATCGTTCAGCAATCGCCATGCCGTCGTGTGTGCCGACCGTTCGCTGTAGCCAGCCTCGCGCGCGCTCGAGAGACCGTTTCAACTTTCCACGTACGCCTCTACGAAACGGCGGCGGCGATAAGTGAGTGATGACGATTCCATGCTCGAGGCCTGCTACGCGGTTTCCGGTACAGTGTCGGCGTGTCGCCCAATTGTTGACCGTCTAAGTCACGTTTAGACAAGTTGTGAGGAGGACGCTGAATGACCTCGGTTGAATACTGCGCGAACTGCGATGAAATCGTCACTGCTGATGACCTGTATTGTCGAAATTGCGGTGAAGATGTGGCTCCTAATAGGTGACAAATGGCGCAAATATTGGGCAAGGATATATTCGTCAACCGCAGATCTGAGTCCACCGGACCGGTCCGTAAGACTGGAAATGTGTTGCTCCGCGCGGTCGGGATCACGGCTGCCGGGGCATTTGCGCTGATCTACCTCACGATCGCCCTCGGAATGATGATCGGGGGGGTGTTGTTCCTTTGGTGGTTATCGGACTTGGGATACAGCGTTGGTTGGCCTCTTGGTTTCCCGATTCGCATCGCGGCGATTATCGCGACGTTGGGATTGTTACCCATCGTCATGATCGGTTTTGCACTCGTGGTGGGGACCGTCAGCTTGCTGGCTGCTCCTTTCCGCCGGTAGCACGGGAGTGAACCGGGGGACGGCGTCAGGTCAGCCCCCGCCGGTCTCGGTCAACGTACTCGGCGATTCTCCGGGCCGCCGTATCTTCCAGGCACCTAGGGCAGAAGTGCTGATACTCGTCGGCACTGCCGATCAGGACGACCTCTCCCAAGTGCCCCTCACAGGTCCATTTCCTGCATATGTGGCAGACATCAACCGGGCCGGTCCCTTGAACGGGTTGAAAGGCGCGATAAACATGACAATGTGCCCGATTACCTGCTAGGCTCCCACTCACCCATGTAGGGCCGTCTGGTGCTGACCTTGCGAAGTCGATTGGACCGAGTCAATGCCCAACGAAGTGGAAGTTGGACCGGCGTCTGAACTGACTCCCGGAACCGTGAAAAGAGCCGGCCGGTATGCGGTCGGCAACGTCGACGGCGAGTTGTTCGCGGTCACTCGGCGCTGCCGGCACCTCGGCGCGGACCTCTCCAATGGCAGCATTGACGAGGCCGGGTGCCTGGTGTGCCCGTGGCACGGCGCGAAGTACGACGTGCGAACGGGCAGGATGGTGCGGGGACCCCAGCGTATCTTTGCCAAAATCCCAGGATTCGGCATTTTCCAAAAAGCCCTAACGCGGGTGTTACCGCTTGGGCGCGGTCGAGTTGTCGAACGCGACGGCACCCTCTACGTCGAGTAGACCCTGCCAGGACCACTCGACCTTCCCAATTTGACATCCCGGCACCACCGCTTCTGCCGGCGCTAACCTTGCGCCATGCGCCTTGATCCCGATAGCCGGAGCCTTCCTGGCGCTGCTCGCGGTTGCCTGCTATACCAGCAGCGACTCAGCGGCCACCGCGACGCCGTTTGAACCGGCGATAGGTCCAGGCCCGCCCCAGACGGTAGTCTTCTGCCCGGACTGTCAGATGGTCGAAGTGACTCGCGTGATCGACGGTCTATCAGCGGCGGCGTCTCAATCCCGCAACTTCGAACTGGCAACTTCGGACCCGCCTGGACCCCGGGACGGGCTTTTCCTCGTGATCGCGACTTGATTGCGGCCCGGGTGCGACCGATCTCTTCTCTGTTTTTGTTCTGGGCTATCGTTCCGGACGACCGCTCGGCCGGCCCGGCAGGTAAAGGAACCCGCTGGTCCTCGCACAGGCCCGGGTTCGGGGCCGGCGGCGAAATGAGGCTGGAACATGCCCGACATCTCAGAAGCCCCCATATCTCCCGACTCGAGCAGGGGTGATCGAGGGCCGAGGTTCGGCCGTCCAGGACGCGGGCCAAGACGCAGGCGCAGGGGTGGGATATTCGGCCTCCTGTTTTTGATCTTCCTGGTCCTGAAACTCACCGGCGTCATCGACTGGTCGTGGTGGTGGGTTACTGCTCCGCTGTGGATCGGTTTCGTGCTGGGCACGGCATCGTTTCTGTTGTTGGTAGTGCCGCTGGTGATCATCTTCCGGCGGCTGAGAAGACGCGAGTAAAGCGGCGAATTTGGTCGAAGCTGCGGGCTCCGGCCTGATCGGGAAAGTCGTGAAGACGGCCTGAAACTGGCGCCGAGGGTGGGAGTCGATCCCACACGGGCGTTATGCCCAACGGTTTTGAGACCGTCACTTTGAACGGGTTTGGCCCGCCCCCTGAAGCGACACCAGTGATTATGTTGGTCCGGCCACCTCTGGGACGATCGGCATGACCGACTCCGGCGCTGGTGACGCTGAAAACAGGCCTCGGACTACTGAAAGCACTCAATTTCCTCGTCGTTGTGTGGGGCATCGCCATCACCGGAACAGCGGCTTCCTCATACTGCGGGAGACAACTCGCAGAAGGAAAGTACCCATCAGTGTCTGGGTAGCAGCCGGTGTTGCTACTCTGGCTTTTGCTCCTTGTCTACACCGGCCACACGAGCGACGCTGAGTCGATCCGCAACTCTAGGCACGCCCTGCCATGAAGCGGAAATACATCATCGCAATACTCGGCGTCGTTTGATGGCTACCAGTCATCGTCTGGGCTGCCATCGCGATAGACGCGGAAAATATCGGGAATACTTCGACGCGGAGATGCCCTAAACCAAGACCATCCGTCTCCCTCACCATGTCTTACTCAAACGATAATCCGGTTCCGGTCGAGCGTCACATGCTCTCGACTGCTGTTGTGTCCGTCGCATCCACGGTGCTTGCGCTAGTCGCATTCGGTGTGGGAGTGGCGATGGTAATCGCGATTGAGGTCAATGATTGGCCTGTGGCGTCGCTTCTCGTTGCTGCGGGAATGTGGATACTTGGAGTTCATTATTTGGTCCTGGCAGACGATTTGCGGGAGATCCATCGCGTCGAAACATCCTCAGTTATTGGGCATGTCAAGACCTCGACGGATGAACGCGACGATGCCGAATCTCTCGCCGCTTGAACAGGCGTCTGACCTCGGGTGATCGTGTGGGCAAGCCTCCAGGGGCGCTGCCAGAGCCGATCCTTCACCGCGACTACGATCGCCAAAACTCTCGACGCGCAGCTCGTTGCGGTCGGCTACGCCCGAGCTTGGACGCAGTACAGGAAGCACCGGGATCTCCTGGTCGGTCTGGAGCGGAGCCGCGCGGGAGTGTCAGGCAGGCGTCTTCGGGCGTGAACTGCGCTTGGAACTACCGAACCCCTCGCCCGACCGCTTGGAGAAATGCCAAAGTTCCAAGCCACCAGCCTGCCCCGATATCAACGGCAAGTGCCACGTGCATCGAATTGCTGCTTATGTCCGCGGGGATCCAGGGAGTCGCGGCGATCACCGACACGAAGGCGATGGCGGTAAGGAAGTTCGATCAATTGGCGATGAGCCACTGATCACCAGTGCGAGGGTCACGGGGCAGCGTTCGCAAGGCGTACCAGTGCGCCCATAAGGCGACGGTGAGGGGGACTAGTAACAAAGGCGTGATTGTCTGCGTGGCGTCCGGCACGAAGTCGATCAGCATCGATTTGACGATGCCTATTGCATAACCCGCAGCCAGCCAGCCGAAGCCGAATACAGCGGCCATCCAGACCCCAGTCACGCTCCGGCGGGTGCGCATTCCGGCCACATCTCGCTCAAGCGATTCCCTCTCGGGCGTCATTGCGGGTCCACCCCCTTACTTGGAAGCCGGATGGCACAGCCCGGTCCCCAAATGTAACGAGGGCATGACAATCTCCCAGCGCCCACGACACCGCCGGCAGGCTGCGCCGGAGGCCGATTTTCGAGGGCCAGGGGGCAGTTAGGGGGCAATTGTTGGTGCCGAGGGCGGGAGTCGAACCCGCACGGGCGTTATGCCCAACGGTTTTTGAGACCGTCGCGTCTACCATTCCGCCACCTCGGCGTCCCGGTCGGCGCCCCGACCCTGGCGATCATCGCGGTCGGGGAGGGCGCGCTGCCTGAAATGGTACAGGTTGGCGGCGTCGGCGCGAAGGGCCGGCACTCTCCATCGAGTCGCCCGGCCGGCATCGGCCGCCTGGCCACCGTCGACGGACCGCTCGGTCGTGGCGTGCAAGCGTGACCGCGCACACGACGGAAAGCGCCTGCGCCAGAGACTCGCTCTGACTGTAATATCCGGTCACGTCTGTGGCACGCGAAGCCGTTGCGCGCATCATTGGGAGTACAGCAGATCATGACCATAATCCAGCGCAGGACCTTTCACGGAAAAGTCGGGTCGGCCGGGGACCTGGTGACCTGGGCGCACGACATGTATCACGTGATCCAGGTGAACAGCCCGGATATTCCCTTCCGGGTCCTGTCCGACTACCAGAGCGGCCGAACCGACCGGGTCGTCGTTGAAATTGAGCTGGAAAGCATGGCCCAGCTGGACAGCGCCCTCGAAAAGACGATGGCAGACCCGGACACACAGGCGCGCTTCGAAAGCGTGTTCGAGCGGCTGAAGTCCCTTATCGACTACGCCGAAGTCGAACACTGGTCTGTGAGCTAGGTCTGCACGTCTGCCCGGCAAGTCGCCGGAATGGCGGCTCGCGCGCCGGGGGTTAATCGTGTTTCCGGTGTTACCGGATGGCGAGAGAGCGACGCGGTGAACAAGGGCGGAGAAAATCCCGCCCCTGCGGAGTTGTGGACGGCTCGCCTACCGCCGGACCATCCGGCGTTGCGGCTGTCCTGGCTGCGGCCGCCCGGGCGGCCTCGTACCGGGGCGGGCCTGCGGAGCCTGCGTTCGCGGGGCGCCTCGCGAGGCCTTCACCATCTCCACGATCGCGTTCAGGCGCTGCATCATCTGCGCCTGCAGGTTCTGCATCTGCGTCTGCAGGTTCTGCAAATTGACCGCGTGCGCCTGCCGCATAGACACCACCGCCCCTTCCAGGCGTTCAACGCGTGCCGCCAGGGTGTCAAGCTGCCCGAGGCGGGCAAGTGCGCTCTCAAGCGAAGCGACCTTCGCCGACAGGGCTTCCATCTCCGCTGACGAAGCCCCTCCGTCGGCGCCGGACTCCGTCGCTGACGCGGCCGCGTTCGGCCCGTTGTCGGACGGCGCCTCTACGGAAGGTTTCGCACCCGCCAGGAGAGCGTCTATATCTCCCTGTGACAGTACGTTATTGGCAGCCACGCTGGTCCCCGTGTGTATTGTCGGGCTTACGGGGGACGGGACTCCCCGCCGCCGTTATGCGACTGTGTGCGCTCATGCGAGCACCGTCCAACGTATCGCTCATTTTGTTCGCATGCTTCCGGGTATCTACCGATCTGGCTCGACGGGCAGGCTCCAATACCGCAGTGCCCTTACGCCGCCTTCGCGACCGCAATCTCGGGCGTGCGCCGGTAAAACGACGTCGAGCGCCGTTCAAACCCGATCGCCCCGGCGTCCAGCAACGTCTCGGTTCCGCCTATGAAGAAATACCCACCGGGCTTGAGCGCCGCCGCAAACCGTTCGTTGAGGTCGCGCTTTGCTTCCTCCGAAAAATAGATGACGACGTTGCGGCACACGATCAGATCAAACCCGGACTCGAACCGATCCGCCAGCAGATTGTGGCGCATAACCGTCACACGTTTGCGGATATCCTTGCCCACGCGAAATTTGCCGTCTTGCTCTACGAACCACCGGTCAATCTGGGCGTCCGACAGATTCTTCAGCTCTGTCCTGGCGTACGGCCCGCCGTTTGCGGCGCGTTCCAGCACGGCGGCATCCAGGTCTGTCGCAAGTACCTTGTGCGGCCGGTGCGGCGCCAGGGTCTCCAGGATCATGGCGATCGTGAACGGCTCGGCGCCCTGAGAGCATCCGGCGCTCCACACCTTCAGTGACGGACTGCGGGCGAGCAACTCCGGCAGCACCTCGGACTCGAGGCTTTTCCAGGACTGCGGGTCGCGGAAGAACTCCGTTACGTTGATGGTGAGGAACTCTTTCAGGCTGGTCGCGGCCCCCGGATCGCTCCCGATCAAATTGACAAAATCTTTCACCGAGCCCCCGGCGACCCGGTTGATATAACCGTCAAGCCTCCGGATCATCTGTCGCGGCTTGTAAAAGCCCAGATCGATCCCGGTCGCCCCCTTGATGGCGGGCTTCAACCGTTCGTATTCCGCTTCGTTCATCTTTGCGCTCACCTCCGGGCCACAACGCCGGCAGAGTGGCGGTCGCCGCACATCTGTACGATCTCGCGTGCCATCCTGTCGATCGGAACTACACGGTCCGCGTAGCCTGCGTCTGCCACCGCCTGCGGCATCCCGTACACGGCGCATGTTGATTCGTGCTCGACTACCACGTTTCCGCCCGCGGCCTTGATGTCCCGGCATCCGTCGAGACCGTCCGAACCCATGCCGGTCAGAATCACGCCGTGGCACACGCCTCCGAATTGCTCGGCCGCGGACCGCATGGTCACGTCCACCGACGGTCGAACTCCGTGGACCTCGGGTTCAGTGTTAAGCGACACGCGTCCGTCGCCGTTGAGCGTTATGTGAAAACCGCCGGGGGCCAGGAGGACGCGTCCGCGTTTAAGCCGGTCACCCGCTGAAGCCTCGACTACCTCCAACTCCGATGTGGCGTCCAGGCGTGCCGAGAGAGAAGCCGTAAAGCGGGGCGGCATGTGCTGCACAACCAGTACGGCGGCGTTTAGATCTGCCGGAAGCTCGGGGATCACCTGACCCAGGGCCCTTGGTCCGCCCGTGGACGATCCAATGATTACCAGCGTGTCGAAGTCGCCCCCCGGCCGTGCTTTTTTGACAGGTCTCCGGACCGTGGCCTGCCTGCCTGCCGAGACGCGGGCGCCGGCCGCCACTCGGAGCTTGGTGGCAAGTTCCGCTATCCCGTCCGCGGGACCCGCCGGTGTGGCGATCGACGGCTTCAGGAAAAAGTCGACGGCGCCCAGTTCCAGCGCCTGCATCGTCACGTCCGCGCCCGGTCCGGTCAGGGCGCTGAGCATCACTATCGGGGTTGGCCGTTCGGCCATGATTCGCTCGACCGCGCCCAGTCCGTCCAGCCGCGGCATCGTGACGTCCATGGTGACCACGTCGGGGCGCAACGCCATCACCTGGTCTACCGCATCCACACCGTCCTTCGCCTCGCCGATGACCTCAAGGTCCGGCTGGGCGTTGATCCGGCGGCTGATAATCGACCGCGCGAACGCCGAGTCATCCACGACCAGGACCCGGATGCGGTCCCTGCTGTCCCCGGGCCGGCCGTTCGTGTGCGCGTCGTTCGGAGTGGAGTCAGTCACTTGTCAGGCCACGAGTTTTTCCACCGCGTTGAGCACGCGGTCTGCTGCGAACGGCTTCACCACGAAGTCCGATGCGCCGGCCTTCAACGCCGCCACCACGACCGATTGTTGTCCCATCGCTGTGACCATTGCCACGCGCGCGTTCGGGTCGATGGCGCGGATTTCCTTGAGCGCCGTGATTCCGTCCATGTCCGGCATCGTGATGTCCAGCAGCACGGCGTCGGGGCGTTCACTCTTGAAACGAGCGACAGCTTCTGCGCCGGTGCTCGCCTCGACGACTTCGTAGCCGTTCTCGGTGAGCAGTCTTGTCGCCTTCATCCTCATGAAGGCTGCGTCATCAACAACTAGTATCTTGGCCACCAGTCAGTTCCTCCTAAATCTCGATCGGCTCTCGGTTGGAAGCGGTGATAGTGAGCTTTCCCGTTTCAAGCGAGAGCCTTACTGTCCTGCCGTGGGAGCCGCCGATGTCCGTGCCGGCGACGCGTACGATCCCGGATTCAGCCAGCGCTTTCCGGGTCGCTTCGATATTGCTTTCGCCGATCTTGAACACGGCGCCCAGTGAGCCTGTGCCGGCCATCCTGGCCCCGCCCGACATGCGGATCAGGAGCCGCGACATGTTGGCTCCCAGCCGGTCCATCTCGTCTAAAAGAAGCGGCACGGCGCTGCTGGCGTACTTCGGTGAGTCCTGGTCGGTCCGGCCGTTTCCGTCGGGAAGGACGATGTGGGCCATCCCTCCGACCTTCGACTCTGAGTCGTAAGCGCTGAGCGCGATACACGAACCGAGACCGAGGCAGACCAGGACGCCCGGCGCTTTTCTGACATGAAGCTGACCAAGACCCACGACCAGGTTATCTGCGGTCTCAGTCGTCACGCTGCCCTCCTTTCTTGCACGGCAAGGTTGACGAGAGCGGTGCTCGGCAGAACCAGGAACGCCCCTTCGATCTCCATATCGGCCGTTCCGAACTTCGTCTCTACGGCCATGATGTCGTCCGCATCAAGCATCATCTGGGCGAGGACTGCGTCTATGACGGATCCGGCCATGTCGTGAATGACGAGCGGTGGAGTGGGCATCAGTTGGCCGTCTGTGTTGTCGCCAAGCACGGTCAGGAAAAAGGACCCCATAACGTTGCCCATCTCGCCCAGGACAGATGCCTCCATCTCGCCGATCTCGGTAGTCGTCCCCGGGGGCTGCGCCATCAGCATGTCGATCAGCTTGTAAGCCGTTTCAGGATCGAACGCGAGCAACAACTGCCCGGGCGCCGTTCCCTCAATCCCCAGGTACACGCCGGCGATCAACTTTTCCGGCCCGCCCAGCAGATCGTGGACCTTTCCGGCGTCCCGCTGACGGGGGTCCAGCGACGTTACCCGGACCTCCTGGCCCACCATCTCAGACAGTCCCGAGACGGAACTGTTGATGCCCTCGAACACGAGCTGCGCCCACCGATCACCCTGGTGATAGGCGGCCGGGCCGGGCGTTTCCTGATTGGTACTCATTTTCCTGCCTTTCAACTCAGCCATTCAGGCCGCGTCCTCGAGGTTCCCGGCGACAGCCGATGTCAGATCAGAGGAGCCGCCTGGCGCCTCACTTTGTAGTTGCGCATCCCGTTGAGGCCGCCTCCCCGCGGTGTTCACGAGGCTTGCTACGTCGGCGATCAATACGACCCTGCCGTCGGCCATGATGCTGGCCCCTGAAATCCCCTTCACTTCTCCCATGAAACCGCCCAGCGACTTCACCACGACCTCCTGGGGCTCCGTGAGCGAATCGACACCGAGCGCGACCCGTTTGTCCCCGGAGTTGACGATTACGGCAAAGACCGCGTCCTCGGCCCTTCCAGCGCCGCTGCCGCCCGGCCATATGTCGTGCAACCGGATGAGCGGGATCACCTGGTCCCGGATCGTCAAGAGCTCGGTACGGCCGCTGACCGTTGTAAGGGTGTGCTGGCTGATCTTGATCGTCTCGGTCACGTAAACAAGCGGCAGCGCGTAGTCGTGCTTGCCTACCTTGACCAGCAACGAGTTGACCGTGGCGAGCGTCAGCGGGAGCCGCAATATCAGCTCGGTTCCGACCCCGATGGCGGTATCGACCGTGATCGACCCGTTTATCGCCTCGATGTTGGACCGGACGATGTCCATGCCCACGCCGCGACCTGAAACCTCGGTCGTCTCGTCCGCAGTGGACAGGCCGGGCGTGAAGATCAGGTTCACCGCTTCGGACCGGGACATACGGGAGACCGACTCCTGCGTCTCCAGCCCGTTGGCGACCACCGATTGCTTTAGTTTCTCGGTGTCAATTCCACCCCCGTCGTCCTTGACGGAGATCGCGATGTAACCGTGTTCGTGATACGCCGATAGCCGCAACGTCGCTGTTTCCGGCTTGCCGTTTGCCCGGCGCTCCTCGGCCGATTCGATCCCATGATCGATCGCGTTGCGAAGGAGGTGGACCAGGGGGTCGTATATCCGCTCGATCACCGTGCGGTCGATCTCGGTATCCTCGCCGTCGGTGATGAACTCCACCTGCTTGCCGAGGCTGAGCGCGAGGTCGCGGACCATGCGCGTGAAACGGCGGAAAACCGTCCCCACCGGTAGCATCCGGGCCTGCATGATGTCTTCCTGGAGTTCAGACACGACTTTGGACAGGTGACCCGTCGTCTCGGACAGAGACTCGATCAGCTCGTCGTCTTTGTAACGGCTTGCCAGGACCCTCCCGATCTGGCCGATTCGCGTCCGGTCGATCACCAGTTCGCCGATCATGTTCGCCAGGTTGTCCAACCGCTCGACGTCGATCCGGACCGTCTGAGATCCGCGTTGCGCTCGGTGAGAGGTTTCTTCCGCGGACGATTGATCCGGGGCGCCGCTCGCCTCGTCTGTCTCCGCATCCTCCGCCGGAGATGGCCCGCTGGACACCTCGACGAACTCGACTGACCCGACGTCTTCGATCGCCCTTAGCGTCTCCTCCAGGGCTTCCTGGCCGACCTTCGTAATCACTATCGCGTCGATCGTCCTGCCGACGATGTCGGCCTCGATCTCTGCGGACGTGGGCGAGCAGGCCAGAAGAGTTCCGATCGTCGAAAGTTCCGAAACGACCTGGAAGGCGCGCACGGTCCGCCATTCACATGACTCGAGCAGCGTCACTATGGGCCGGTAAACGGCGTCGCCCGCCGCCTCGGCCTCGAGGATCGCGGCGACGACACCGTGGTCGATCGACAGCGGAGCCGGATCGGCCGGCTCGTCGGTGTCCGCATCGTCCGGCGCACCGGTCGCAGCTTCGAGCTCGGCGACAACCGCTTCTATGTCTGGCTCTTCATCCGCTTCCCCCGCGAGTTCCTCTTTGAAAGCCCGCAGGATGTCCAGGCTATGCAGGAGGGCAGTGACTATCTCGGTATTGACCGCAAGATCGCCATTCCTCAGCCGGTCCAGGAGCGTCTCAGAAGCGTGGCCGACCGCCGCCATGTTCCGGTGACCGATCGTAGCCGCGGAACCCTTGAGGGTGTGCGCGGCTCGGAAGATCTCCTGCAGCAACTCGTCGCTGGCGCCATCACGCTCCAGGCGCAGAATGTCGTCATCGAGAAGCTGAAGCTGCTCCTCCGCCTCCTCAAGAAAGACCTTGAGGTCCTCGGAGGTTATGTCTGCGGCAAGTTCCATTTCGGGGTCGTGGACCTCAGGGACGCCTGGCTGGGGGACGCGCTAAGCAGAACCGCACGGTGGCGGCGATCCGAGGGGGTGGGTCGGTCGTGCGGACGATCAGGCGGCGGCCGCGAGGAGCTCCGGGGAGCCCTCTGCGGACACCGTCGTGAGTACCCGTTCGAGGTCCAGCAAAAGGACGAGCTGGGACTCAAGCTTCGCTATGCCGACGATGTAGTCAGACCCACCGGCGGCGATCATGTTGGACGGCGGTTCAATCTGGTCCGCGGAGATACGCAGCACTTCTGTGACCGCGTCCACGATCATGCCGATGTCCTGGCCGTCAATATCGACCACTACGATCCTGCTGTCCCGGGCGATCTCCGTCTGGGGCAGATCAAACCGCTTGCGCAGGTCCACCACGGGAGTTATGCGCCCCCGCAGGTTGATCACCCCGGAGACGTAGTCAGGCCTGTGAGGGACCGACGTCACATCCTGCATGCGGATGATCTCCCGCACGGTTCCGATATCGACCCCGTACGCTTCCTGGGCCAGGTCGAACACGACCAGTTGCTGTTCGGCCCGTGCTTTCGTGTTTGTTTCAGCCAACTTGCCGCTCCTGGGGGATTCGTGATGTCTGTTGGGGGCACGCGGGACGTTGATACGCCGGGCGAGGGCCGGTTGGTGGCCCGAATGCGAGCACGTCCCGGTGCCCACATTCAGGTATATCGGCGCGGGCGCTAATCTGCGACGGTGAAAGATCGCGGACCGGTGAGTTGTTGTTCGCCTGGTATTTTGGCTGTAACCCAAGGGTCGACTCGGTGGTAACCACAGGCGAGGGCCGGATGACACCCAACACCGGGCGTGGAGACCCCGGTGCTAGCATGACGGCCCCGATGAGGCGTGGTCCCCGGGAACTTGACGGGCAGTTGATCGCGGGAGCTCCCAGTGCGCCTGAAACTGAACCGGCCGATCGTCTTCATCGACGTGCAATCCACGGGGTTGGACCCGAAAACGGCGCGGATCGTCCGGTTGTCGACCCTCAAGGTCGAGCCCGGCGACGCACGCTCCCACCGGCGTGAACTGATAAATCCGGAAACCGCCATTGCGCCGGGCGCCTCCGCCGTTCACGGGATTACCGACGACGATGTCGCGGGCTGTCCCACATTTCGCTCTTTCGCGGGCGCGCTTGCGGGCTACCTCGACGGGTGCGACCTGGCTGGGTTCGGGATCGAGCGGTTCGGGCTTCCGCTGCTGCGCGCGGAGTTCGCCCGCGCCGGCCGTGAGGTGTCGTTCGAAAACGTCGTGGTCATAGACGCGATGACGCTGTTTCACCGTCGCGAACCACGCGACTTCGCCGCCGCTTACCGGCGTTTTGTGGGTGGCGAGCAGCCCGACGACCTGGACGGCGCAGAGGCCTCATACCGTGTGCTCGAGGGTGAGCTGGAGCAGTATCCGGACCTGGCGGATGATATCGAGGGTCTCGACCGCTTTCTCCATCCACGCGACCCGGACGCCATCGATCCAGACTCCCGCCTGGTCTGGGGTCCGGACGGCGATGTGTTGCTCAATTTCGGCCGTCACCGCGGGGAGCGCCTGTCCCGTGTCGCCGAGGAGGCGCCGGACTACCTCGCATGGGTTGTAGGCAATGATGAGTTCAGCGACCCGGTGCGTGATGCCGTCGGCTCGGCCCTGCGCGGCGAGACACCCACCCGTCCTGTCGAGGACGAGCCAGAAAGCCCGGGCGAGGCGACGGCGTAGTGGGACGTCCCCGGGTTCCGGCCTGAATCCCAATCAGCGCGTGCGACTTATTGATCCCGCAGCGCCCGGCGCGCCAGCCCGCACGGCGTAACCGGCCCGCTTACGACGGCTCCGGCGGGCCGCCCTCAATCAACCGCGGTTCGCCGGTGAACCGCAGCTCGACGCACGGCATTCGGTCCAGGATGCGGCGCACCAGGTAAAACGGTCCCCACCAGGGCAGCCGCAGCCGTCGATTCAAGCGGATCGCGCCGAGCAGAAAGCCGAACCGCCGGCGCGGGAAATCCGGCCGCTCGGACCAGCGTTCGATGAAGGCCAGCAGGTGCTCCACGCGCTCGCCGCGGTCCCTCAGCACACGCGCCGTCGCGGGAACCTCGTAACACCGTTCACCCTCGACGGTCGTCACCATCACGGACGGGTTCGCCGCCATGTTGGCTACCCAGTCCCTGGCGCCGGGATAGCCCGACAGGTAGACGCGATCGCGCCCGTCCCAGGTGTAGGTTGTCTCGACCGTCCGCTCGCCGCCCGATCGACGACGCGTCATCGTCGTCCGTATGACGAAACTTCGGTCCAGGATGCGGCGAAAGTCGTCCGGGAGCGTCACCAAGAGTGTTTCAAGATCGTACTTGCGTGTTCACGGGATAAAAACGTTTTCGGGCCGTCTAACGGCGGATGTCGATGATCCCGTTCGCCGTCACCAGCTCCAGCGTTGCGGCCCCGCCCTCGGGCGACACGGCGATATTGGCGCCGGAGATCGGGTCTTTGCCATCATGCAGCAGGATTGCGCCGCGGCCGGCCTCTGCGGAGACCGCCAGATCCGGCGAGCGGCTCAGATCGGCGAAGATGCTGCCTGCGCCGGTCTCGATGTGGCTCACGACGCTGGCGGCCGGCTCGCCCCGGAAGAAGATCGACCCGCGCCCGGTATTGGCGTCGAACTCCCCGGCGACGCGGTTCAGCGTGATACCGCCCAGCCCCGTGTCGATGTCAAAGTTTCCGGTGACGTCGGTAAGTGTGGCGTCGCCCTTCGTCAGCGTGATGACGCCGTTCACGGCGATCGGGCCCGTGATCTCCACCGACAGGTCTTCGCCGTTCACTTCGATCTCGGTCCCCTCCGGGATCCACATGCGAACGGTCGCACGCGACCTCGGCGCGTATCGCACGGGGATGTGGGTTTCGATCAACAGATGCGACGTCGGCAGAATCGCGCCCGGTCGTACACGATGCACAACCTTCGGCCGATTCCCGAACTCGACCTGCGTGATCACGGACCCGGGCTCGCCCCTGAACAGCTCTATATCGGCGCGCGTGGCCTCGATCACGAGTTTGAGGTTCTCGGTCACGAGCGTGACTTCCTCGACGATCTCGACGTCTCCGCCCTTGCTCACGCACACGGCCGCCACGCTGACGAGTGAGATCAGCGCGGCGGCCAGGCGAAGTCCGCCCGTCCGCAGGTTGAAGCCCTGGCGGGGAGTGGATGGGCTGAGTTGTGCTCGACGGAAAGTCATGGTGGAAGTGGCGCATCCTACCGCGTTAGCGCACACGTCCGTCCGCCCTCATTTAACCGGCTCAGGGCGTTCTTCGAGAACCCCGGGGGCGCGGTGTCGTACGACAGGCACGATCGGCGACGGGACCTCATGTCGTGTTCCGAAGCCAGCGACGAGCCGGGCGTGCCACGACACACTTTCCAAAAACAGTGAACGCGTCCGGTGGAGTTTCGATCTCAGGTACAACCCGGCCGGACAGGCCACCGGCCGCGCCGCCTTCCCCGGTTTGCGGCGCGCGGCCAGTACGCGCCCGAAACGGGCCTGTGCTTGACCGGCCGCCGTCGTCGGGTCACCGGATCTTCCACTCTTCAAACTAGCGTCTTATCTGGGGCCGCGAGAGCGGTTTTGACGGCCGCGGCTGAAACCGGGCCCCTTTAAACTTGGGGACATGTTTCCGCGCCGTCCCGACCGAAACCCCGGGCCGCCGGGCCGTGGTTGGCCGCCCGGCAGGCCGCAACCCGGCGCCGGTCCCGGCCAGGAACGCCCACAACGACCGAACATTCCGCCGCGCCCGCCGTACGGGGCGGGGCAGGAAATACCGCGCCGGGATTTCCACGCGCCCACGCCTGATCGCACCGGAATTCGGCCCGGCAACGGCCCAGGAGCCGGTCCTTCAGCGGAGTCCGAGTCCCGTAACGATCTCTGGCGGTTGTTCATCGCCGCCGACCTGTCGCCTGAAGCAAAGGCAGCGTTGACCGGAACCGCCCGGTCCATTCCGGACTTTTTACGACCGGCCGTTCGCTGGTCACGGGCGGAAATGATGCATCTGACCCTCCGGTTCCTGGGCGATACCGACCATGAGCGTGTCGACGCGATAGGGGAGTGCATGCGCGAGGCCGCCGAGCGGTCCGGCCGGTTCACTCTCCGGCTGGACGACACCGGGGCGTTTCCAGACCTGAGACAGCCACGCGTGCTGTGGGTGGGGATTACGGGCGAGGTAAACCGGCTGCAGATGCTTCACACGCGGCTTGAAGGCGCTCTCACAGGCATCGGCATCGACCCGGAAGACCGTCGTTACAACCCGCACCTCACAGTTGGCCGCTTGCAACGTGAAGTACGGCCGTTTGACGCCGGCCAGGTGGGACAGGCGTTTGCGCATGTCAGGCTGCCGGAGCCGCGCCCGGACCTCCCGGTGGAGTCGCTGGTCCTTTACCGGAGCCGGCTGCTAATAGACGGTCCGCGTTACGAGGAGCTGGCGCGCGCCCCGCTCGGTTGAGCGCATCTCCCCTGAAAACGTTTTGGGGAAACGCTCCGGGTAGGCGATCTGGTCCGTGCTCGGCTGTGGGGATCCCACGGTCGAGTCCCCGGACCGCCCGCGGCGCCTTCCTGAGTCCCCCGTCACTCCCGGGATGGCGTCAATGACGGAACTGCGAAAGTGGACGAAGGCGAAACCCTGCGCGCCGCCGCGGCCAGTTGTGTGAGACGTCATTGCGAACGCAGCGACGTCATCCCGGGCTAGCGGTTGATCGGACGCTCCTCCAGGGCGACGACGATCTCGATCTGCCGGTCGTCACGCAACACGATGAGGGTGATCTCATCGCCCGGGCGATGGCTCCACAGATCGGCCAGGAACTCGGGCCGGCTGCCCACGGGCTTGCCCTGGATCTCCATGATCACGTCCAATTCCTCGATGCCCGCATCTTTGCCGGGGCCGTCTCCGACGCCGGTCACGAGGACGCCGCGAGACACCGGGAGGTCGAGCGCGAGGGCGATGGACTCACGGATCGTTTCGAGCGCCAGCCCGATCAACGGCCTGTGGACGACGCCGAACTCGATAAGGTCGTCGGAAAACCGGCGCGCGGCGTTTGAGCTGATGCCGAACCCGATGCCCTGCGCAGACGCCAGGATGGTGGTGTTGATGCCCACAACCCGGCCCTCCAGGTCTATCAGCGGCCCGCCACTGTTGCCTTCATTGATCGCGGCGTCGGTCTGGATCAGGTCCGACAGGGTCGCCCCGGTTTCCGTTTGAAGCGTCCGTCCCAGGGCGCTCACGATGCCCGCGGTAACGGTAGGCCCGCCCTCCAGGCCGAGGGCGTTTCCGATGGCAAGTACCCAGTCACCGACCTGAACCAGGTCCGAGTCAGCGAACTCAAGCGTCGGCAGCTCGTCGTCGACCTCGATCTTCACCACGGCGATGTCGCTTTCGGGGTATCTGCCGACGATGGTGGCGTCCAGCACACGGCCGTCCGCAAGCGCCACCCGCAGCGACGACGCGTTGGCGATCACGTGGTCGTTTGTCACGATGTATCCGTCGGAACGGACGATCACCCCGGACCCCGCGCCGCGTTGCTCGAATCGGCGGAGGAAAAAGTCGACCCCTATCGTGCTGGTGTCGATGGCCACCACCGCCGGGGCGACCTGCGCGACCAGATCACGAAGGCTCGGCAGCCGGGATAACGCAGTCGGCAAGGGGGTTGACGGTACGACGGAAGTCGGAGCGGGCCGCGGGGTGGCGGTCGGCTCCGCTTCGGTAGCCACGAGGGAACACGCAATCGTTGCGGCGGCGAGCGCGGCGGCGGCCGGCAACCCGGCCTTAATCGGCAGGCGCAGGAGCCACCACCGGTCCATTGGTGCGTATTCGCTCGAGGCTCGCCGAAAGGGAATCAAGATGTTTGCGCTGATCACGGAGGTTCAGATAGGTGGAGTATCGCGACGTGAGCAGGGCTCCCACAAGAAGGATGATCGTCGAAAAATACACCCAGGCCATGAGCACGACAACGGCGCTCACGGCTCCGTACACGTCAGCGTAGTTTCGGAAGCTTCCCAGGTAGATCACGAATACTATCTTGGCGATCTCGAAAGCGGTTCCCGCGAACAGCACAGGCAGCCACACGTCCCGTACGCGAACGCGCGTGTTTGGCAACCATAGATATAACAGGAAGAACGATACGAACGTCGTGGTCCAGGGGAGCGCCAACGCCACGCGGCTCCAGAAACCCTGGCTGACGGTGTCGTTGGCGAACAACACCGTCGTGAACTCGCTCAGGAAATTCAGGAACGTGGTGGCGAAGATCGAGACGATCAGCGCCACCGATGCGGCGAGCATCAGCGTGACGTCCATCAGGCGCTCCTGCAGGAACGGGCGCCGCCTGCGGATGCCCCAGATGTTGTTGATCGACTTGCGGATTGCGCCGAAAACAGCCGTCGACGCCCAGAACAGGCCGATCGCCGCGAGAATGCTGCCGACGGCGGCCCCGCTCGTCACGTTGGCGATTACGTTCGCCACCAGGTCTCCCTCTACGGGCAGGATCTCGGGGATCCCGTCGATCAGCCTGTCGCGGAACCCCCCGGACTCCAGGAAAAACCCCGCTACGGCGATCAACGCCAGCATCAACGGAAACATCGAGAACAACGCGTAGAACGAGACCGCCGCGGCCATGTACGGCCCGTTCAGGCCCAGGAACTCGCTGCCGATGCTGCCGACCAGCCGGGAAAAGGCCCTGATGGGTCGCAATTCGGCCTCCGTAGCGTCCGATGAGGCGTCCCGGCCCCAAAGAATACGGGGAATACGGGCGGGCGTGGGGCCGCGTGACGCCGCCCTCGGTATCGGGACGGCCCCGTCTCAGTTGGCCGACTATTCTGGACGAACGCCCGCCGGGGCGCAAAGCAGTCCCGTATCGCGTTTCAACGCAGTAGTTGGGCGCAGCTTAGTTTCCGGGGGAATTGCCGGCGAATGTAGAATCACCGGCAATCTGAGCCGCCCGGGCTATCCCTGCGTCGTCCCGGCGCCGGCCGGGCGCCGCGCGCCCTTGAGACGCGTATCTCCGAGCTTCCCAGAAACATCCCCGGAAACACTCCCAGAAACGTTCCCAGATGCAACCTCCGTGGCAGCCGAAGCCCGGCGATGTCGTCGTTCGCCGTCCCCGCCAGGCCGAGATCGGCCCGGTCCGGATAAACGTCGCCCGTCGTTCGGTGCCGGTCCGCGGCCCGGCATCGCCGATGCTCGTCGTTTACGGGTTCCTTGTCCTGACCATGATCGGGACCCTGCTGCTATTGCTTCCGATCTCGCGGCAAGAGGACGGCTTCACGCCCTTCCTCACGGCGATGTTCACGGCGACGTCTGCGATCACGGTAACCGGCCTGGTCGTCGTGGACACCGCCTCCTACTGGACAAACTTCGGCCACGTGGTCCTGTTGATCCTGGCCTTCATCGGCGGGCTGGGATTCATGACCTCGGCCGCGTTCCTGCTCATCATCGTCGGCCAGCGCATCGGTATGCAGAGCCAGCTGGCGATCCGGGAAGGCCTGGGTATCAGGCAACTCGGCGGACTGCCAAGCCTCATCCGTCGCATCGTCGTGCTCTCCATCGGGATACAGATGATCGGGACGGTACTGCTGTTCCTGCGCTTTTACATCTTCGGCAGCCTCTGGGACGGGATTTCTATCGGCAGCGCGTTGTGGCAGAGCGCGTTCCTTGGCGTCTCCGCCTTCAACAACGCCGGCCTCGTTATCCTTCCGCCCGAGTACGTGCCCGGCTCGAGCCTTGAGGCGTTTCGCTCCGACGAGTGGGTGCTCGGCATCGTCGCCGGGCTCATCATCCTCGGCGCTATCGGCTATCTGGCGATCTTCGACATCCTCACGATCCGGAGCTTCCGCCGCTTTTCCCTTGAATCGAAGATCGTCCTGACCGGCACCGTCGCCCTGTTGATCGCCGGAACCGCACTCATGTACGTGCTGGAGAGGGGCAACGACGAGACGATCGGCGGACTCAGCACTGTGAATCAGGTGGGCGATGCATTCTTCAACTCGACGATAGCCCGGACGGCCGGCTTCTCGATCGACGATTTCGGCGAGCACAGGGACACGACCAACATCGCGATGGAGGGGTTGATGTTCATCGGCGGGGCGTCGGCTTCAACGGCGGGCGGCATAAAGCTGAACACCTTCGCCCTGATACTCATCTCGATGGTCGCCACCGTGCGCGGGCGGAGGACCCTCTCGGCGTTCAAAAGGGATATTCCTCCGGAACTGGCGCGGCGGGCGCTGGTCATTGGCGCCCTCGCCACATTCACCGTCGGGGCCTTCCTGGTGGTCCTCACGATGGTGGAGGACCTGCCGCTCGCCGAACTGCAGTTGGAGATCATCTCGGCGATAGGCACGGTAGGGGTGTCTACGGGCATCACCCCGCAGCTTGGAGACGGCGGGAGGGTGATCATCGCGATCGCCATGTTCGTCGGCCGGTTCGGGCCGCTCACGCTGGCCCTGCTGATGGCCGGCCGGGAGGCTCCCACAGGTTATCGGTACGCGACCGAGAGGATTAGAATAGGCTAGCTATCCTGGTGTCACCCGGGCAGGGCCGGTAGCCAGAAGCGGATACACGGATACGGATACCCTGAACCGGATAATCGTCTCCGGCCGAGAGCCGGCGGAGAGTTCGGCCAGACAACTGTCGGGGGATTTCTCATCGCTACAACCAAGAAACAGGTTGCGGTAGTAGGCCTGGGCCGGCTTGGATCGGGCGTAGCGCGCACCCTTTACCAGCTCGGCCACGATGTAATGGCGATCGACCAGGACGAGGCTCGCGTGCAGCCCCTTATGGGCCAGGTTACCTACCCGGTCGCCGGTGACGCCACGAGTGAAACCATCCTCCGGGAACTGGGCGTCGATAACATGGACATCGCCGTGGTGGCCATCGGCGCCGATGTGCAGGCCAACATCATGGTGTCTGTGCTCCTCAAGACGATGGGCATTCCGTACATCGTTGCCCGCGCGCATGACGAGCTGCATGGGGCCACCCTGGAGCGGATCGGATGCAACAAAGTGGTGCATCCGGAAGCGGAGATGGGCGCCCGCCTGGCCCACAATCTGTTCAACCCGGACGCGCAGGAATATATGGAGCTCACGGAGTCGTACGGCATCAGCCGGATCCGTGTACCTGACCGGTTCGCTAACATGACTCTGCGGGAGACCGGGTTCACCGGCGTCCGCGACAAGTACGGCGTCTCGGTCCTCGCCCTGAAACGCGGTGATGAGATAACCCTGTCCCCGGACCCGGACGACGGGCTTTTGCCGGGCGATATCCTGGTCGTCGCGGGACGGGACGAGCTCGTAGACAAGATTTCCACCTGAGAACAGCCGGTGGCCGACACCCTTTTTGGGGGTTGCCGTAGCCGGAGCGCGGAGCGGACCAGTAAATGGCCTACGGCAAAGTCCTTGCGGTACTCACGGGCGACGAGTCTGACCAGGGCGTACTCGCCCAGGGCGCCGATATGGTCCGCCCGGTCAAGGGCAAGCTGTTTGCCGTCTACGTGATCACGGTCGATCGCTCGCTGCCGGTCGACGCCGATGTCGGCCCGGCGGCGGCGAAGGGCGAGCAGATCCTGACCAACGCCGAGGCCTCAGTTCAGCTCCCACGCGGCGACTTTGAGGCACAACTACTCCAGGCCCGCGAGCTCGGGCCTGCCGTGGTGCGCGAGGCGGCCGAGCGCGATGTGGACGCCGTCGTGCTCGGGACGTCATGCCCGCGCGACTACGGGCGATTTTCACTTGGAGAGGATGTTCCTTACATCCTGGAGCATGCCCGGTGCCTGGTGGTCCTGTGGCGCGAGCCTCCCGCCTGGCGGCGGCAGCGTCCCGGTTCGCGTGCCAACGGGGGACGGCAGTCTGCCGGCGTTCTGACGGGTGTTTGAGCACGGCGCGGCCGGGAAACGGGCCGCCTGCGGGCCGGCGACGTGAAGGTCGTCATCATGGGCTCGGGCCGCATCGGGGCACGTGTCGCGTCGTCGCTGGCGACCGACGGCCACGACGTTTCGGTCATCGAGCCGAGCCGCACCCAGGTCATGAACCTGCCGCGAACCCTGGTCGACAGCGGCGCGATCAGGCTTGTGGTCGGCGACGGCAGCTCGGCTGAGGCGATGCTCGAGGCGGGGATTGAGGACGCCGACGTGTTCCTCGCACTTTCGGGAGACGATGCCTTGAACGGCCTCGCCGCCCAGAAGGCGAAGACCGTGTTCCGCACACGACGCGTCGTGTGCCGGGTAAAAGATGAAGGCCTGCGGGAGCTCTACACGAGCCTGGGGATCACCGTCACGTCTCCCACGGCGCTGGTCGCCGACGTTATCCTCCAGACCGTGCCCGATATCCCCTGATACACCATGTATATCGTCATCATCGGAGCCGGCCGCATCGGCATGGGGCTCGCCCGTTCACAGCTCGCGACGGGGCAGGAGGTTTTCCTGCTCGATAACGACCCGGCCCGGGTCGAGATGCTCCGCACCATCTTCGGCAGCATCGCCCGTCTTGGCGACGGCACGAACGTTACCAATCTGAGGGAGGCGGGCGTGGCGCGCGCCGGCCTCTTCATAGCCGCCACCGGCAATGACGCCGTCAACCTTGCATCCTGCCAGCTTGCCCGGCAGGTGTTCAACGTCCCCAGCACGGTGGCGGTGGTTCTCGATCCCGAAAACGCGACCCTGTTCGAGAGCCTGGGCGTCGATGACGTCGTGAGCCTGACCGATCTCGCCATGACGCGGCTCGCATCGACGGTGCCGGCACATCCCGTGGTGCGGCTGATGCCGCTGGCAGGCCGGCACCGTGAGATGGTAGCGATCAAGATCCCGGCCGGCGCCGCCGTAGTCAACCGTATGCTTTCCGAGATCGTCCTGCCTTACGGCAGTTCCGTGATACTGATCATCGGACCCACCGGACAGACCGAGGAGCTCCGGCCGGAGACGGTGCTGGGGGCCGAGGACGAGCTCATCGTGGTGACGCCGGTCGAGGGCACTCAGGCCCTCTGGGAAACGCTCACAGAAATGCCGTAAAACCGGCGCCGGCAGCGCAGTTCCAACAGGTTGCCCCGATTGAGACGGTCAAGGTAATTAACTAACAAGGCGTAAGCGACATACAGCGTTGCCAACAGCGGCACACGGCTCCAGAGGCGAAGAACGCGCATGAAAATTGGCTACCTGGGACCCTCTGGCACATACAGCGAAGAGGCGGCCTATCAGTACCGCCCGGACGCCGAGATGGTCGCTTACCCGTCCATCCCGGCGGTAGTCGATGCCGTGGAAAAGCGCGAAGTCGACCGCTGCGTGGTCCCGATAGAGAACAGCCTGTACGGCGCGATAACCGACGTGCTGGATTTCCTGGTCCGTACAGATGATATTTTTATCGCAGGCGAGCTGGCGATACCCATCGACCACTGCCTGATGGCCAGGCCCGGGACCGCGCTTGCCGACATTAAGGTGGTGTATTCGCACCCGCAGTCGCTCGGTCAGAGCCGCCGATATCTGGAGAGCACTCTTTCTCACGCACAGGCGATAGCGTCTCTCAGCAACGCCCAGGCGGTGATCGACATGCGGGAATCGGACACCACGGCCGGCGCCATCGCACCCCGGCGCGCCGCCGAGATCTACGGCGCCGAGATCATCGCCGAAGCGATCCAGGACAATCCGAACAACTACACCCGCTTCGTGGTGCTTGATGACTCGGACCGGCCGCCGACCGGCCGTGACATGACCTCAGTGGCGTTCCGGTTCTCCGAGGATGAACCCGGGCTCCTGTACCGTGCGCTCGGTGTGCTGAGGGAAAACTCGATCAACATGGTCAAGATCGAGTCACGGCCCACGGGGGAGCGGCTGGGGCGCTACACGTTCCTGATCGACATGGAGGTCCACCGTGCGGACCCGGTCGGTGTCCAAACGATCGAGAAACTCCGCGAGATGTCGTCCTGGTTCAAGGTGTTCGGGTCGTACCCCCGCATGGCGGCGCCGCCGATCAGGGCGTAGTACGCGACGAGCGCCGTTGTCCCCTCACGCGCGATCGTCGTCCGGTTCGGACAGCGGGTCGTCGTCGAAGTCGATGTCGAACTCGTCGTCGAACTCGGGCCCGGCGTGACCCCTGGCCCGGCGCGCCGCGGCCTGGCCCTCTGATACAGCCTGCCCGAGCCGCTCACGGGTCGCGGCGCCCAGGTCGCCCGCCCGCTCTCGCCACTCGCTGCCCTTTTCGGACAGCATGGCCCGCGTCTCCTCCCCGGAGCGCGGCGCCAGGAGAATTCCGGCCACGAACCCGGCCACGCCGCCGAGGACAAGGCCGAGCAGGAAGCTGCTGCCGCCATCGTTATTCGCCATGCCTTGGTCCTCCCGCTCGGGATTGCCGGGGATGCCTGCATCCTGGTCCGGCGTTGAGATCAGTCGGAATTGTCGTCACGTCCGCGCCGCCTTTTGAGGACGCCCCCCAGGATCGCTCCAAGCGTTCCGAGAGCCCCGCGGAACGCCATACCTGGAAGGGCGCCGCCGCGCTTGAATGTTTCGGTGATCGAGCCGATTTCCTCCAGCACCCGATCCCCGTGTTCCACGGCCGTTGTCAGCGCCTCGAGCAACCCGGCGACGCGGCGGTACAGGAGGAGTGTCACGACCACGAATAAAACGAGCGCGAAGAAGGCGAAGACGAGAAATACGATAAGGATGATGTCGCGAACGACCTCGACGACCTCGGGGCCGGTCAGCAGTAACAGTTGCGCCACGATCGCTTCATCCCCGGACGCGGCCTGAGCCGCGTCCCGTATCAGCACTTCTGGGGCCGCAGACGAAACCCTCGCGTACGGTTACGGTTTCATCCGTATTGCCAAGCATACACTTGCGAAGCAAACACTTGATAATGATGTGCGCTTCAGTTTTGCAAGCGCGTCCCGTCGTTAGGCGGGGTAGTGCCCGGGTCTGCCAGAGCAAACAGAGGGTAAAACAGAGCGGCGGCCCGGTTACAGGGCCGCCGCTTCTACTGCGTTCAATGGACGGATCGGTCTGGCT
>JACZRO010000142.1 GCA_022574675.1 Chloroflexota bacterium | reverse complement strand
GACCACTTAACCCTGACATTTTCCCTGGACGACGACAGCGCACCGGTACAGTTTTACTCCGCCCTTGACAGCCGGCGATCTCCGGGCTGACAACACCGCCACACCCCGTCAGCGTCCGCCGGGCTGGTCCAATCTCTGCGCCGCGGTACCGCGCCTCCAGGCGCGCCCCATCCTCGGATATCCACTAAGTCGTGGCGTGATCCGTGTTAGAGCCGCTCGGCGCGCACTACGAAATGGTGGCTGAGCGGGGTAGCCGCGCGCCTCATAAGCGTTTTGAATGCACCGCCGCTGGCACCCGGCCGATCGCCCCCGAATCCCACCAGGAAGACACGTCTCGTGATCAATTCAGGATTGGTCTGATACGCCCCCGAGTCGTCCATGCCGGCGCCGTCCGAACTGTGCACGATGAATTGCGCGCGAGCGCTGTCGAGGCTTACCAAAGTCGTCCGTTCTCCACTCACGGCGTCCGGTATTGAAGTTCCAAGCCGGAAGTCGTCCCGTGTGGTCAGGGTTTCGAACAATAGAGAAATGCCGGGGATGAGGGACGAGGTGTCCGGTCGGCGCACCTGAACCAGTGGATTCCAGAACTGGTACGCGGAGGCCAACTCGTCCGGATTGGCGACCCAAAGGACGATCGACCACAGGTCGGGTGAATCCGCCGGTAACGCAATCGTCGCCAGACCACCGCTTTCGATTGAGCCGATCGAGTGTTCGAACAGCCGCCATTTCGGTGTCCCGTCGTTCCAGAAGAAGATCTCCGCCGGTGGCACACGTGTGCCTGCATGCAGTGCGGTCGATACGTAGGACAGGACGGTGATGATCAGCACCGCCCCAAGCAACGCCAACAGGAGCGGTCGCAGTCTGACGCCTGCGCCGCGCCGGAGCTGTGGACGGTCCTTCAAGCTGCCGAAATCGCACCGTCCAGAATCAACGTGATTCGGTCGCGCAATTTGATGATGGATTTCGGCGACGACTTTTCGATCACGAAGACATCTGCCGGGATCCGGGGGATGACATCGTCAGCCGATCGCCCGGTGAACACGAGAATAGGCTGAGCGGCGTTTGACGAGCGGATCTCCTGGATCAGGCGCGCTCCGTTCATGCCCCGCATATCAAAGTCGGTAACCACTATCCGCGGCGTCTGGCTGGCCAGGAGATCGAGCGCGGCTGCCGGCCCGTCAGCCGTTATCACGGTGGCGTCGGGCCGGTCCATCGTCACGGCGAGCTCGACGACCTCGAGGACCAATGGGTCGTCGTCAATGACCAGAAGGTCGCAAACCTGTACGCGCACGGCCTCAGGGACAACCATCTGTGGACTCCAGGGAAAGCGGGTATGTACTGCCGGACAGCACCAAAGCTAGGCGCGCCGGCACGCGCCTCGTAACGGTTACCCGGCCCGAATCACTGTGGCCGCCAGACCACACCGGCCACCAGGGCGGCTATGGCCGGTCGGCCACGTGGCCGGCGCGTGCGGGAAGAGCGACAGAAGCTGGAGGCGGCGTCCGGGCGGCTCCGGGCGTAGGCGCGGCAGGTTGGGGTCGCCGATGGTGGCGCCATCGTCCCGAATGCCACCCCCGCAAGCGGGCGACCCGTGCTGCTCGCGGGTTACGTGCGAGGCTTCCCCTCCGCCGTAAAGGGGCCGTACGCGACGAACCCGGGTCCACGCCTACACCGCGAGGGCCCGGGTGTGTCGCGCCAAGCGCGACAGACAAACCGCGCCGCGGGCTGATCGCGGGAGGCCGTTCCCAACGCAGTGGCATCACGCTGGATTCCGATGCGGCGGGGGGCGAAAACGCCCTAGAGTTCGAGCCCCTGCTTCACCGCAATGACGGCGGCCTGTGTTCGGTCGGCGACACCCAGCTTCGAGATGATCTCCTGCATGATCTTCTTGATCGTCCCGACCGAGAAGCTCAGTTCGTCGGCGATCTCGGCGTTCGTCCGGCCGACCGCAACGAGCCGCAGGACCGTAACCTCGCGCTCCGACAGAGAGGTGATGCTCTCGATGCCATTGCCGGTTCGGCCGGAGCCATCGAGCGAACGGATCAGATTCGCCATCTTCGCCGTGTCAAAGATGGTCTGACCCTTCCAAACCGCCCGGACCGAGCCGAGCAACTCGTCACGATGAAGGCTCTTCAACAGGTAGCCCGAAGCCCCGGAATGGACGGCACGCCTCAGGTAGTCGTCGCTTTCGAAACAGGTCAGGATCAATACCCGCGGCCGGTCATGTCCGTTCGTGATCGCCTTCGTGATATCGAAACCGTCCATGTCAGGCATCCGGACATCCATCAGGACGACATCAGGATCGACTTTAACGGCGAGGTCGATGGCCTCGCGTCCCGAGCCGGCCTCGGCGATGACTGCAACAAACGTGTGCTCGAAAATCGCCCGCAGCCCGGAGCACACCACTGGATGGTCGTCAACGATGAGTAGCTTGATCGTTTCTGTCATGAAGGGTCCTGACTCTCCGCCTCGTTGGGGGCCTGCCCGAGATGGTTGGCGCACTCCGGCGGCGCCACCGCGGTCAAGGGAATGCTCAGGGTGACCGCGGTGCCCTCACCGGGGGCTGACCGGATCGCAAACCGTGCGTCGATCATCTCGGCGCGCTCTCTCATCCCGGCAAGGCCCATGCCATAACGGCGACGGTCCGCGGGCAAGCTCGGGGAGTCGAATCCCACGCCCTGATCCGCCACCTCCAGGGTCAGGATCCCTTCTTCACACCAAAGGCGGACGTCGATCTGAGAGGCGCCGCTGTGCCGCAAGGCGTTGTTGACGGCCTCCTGGGCGATCCGGTACACGACGATCTCGGTGGACTCGTCAATGGGACAGTCGCGGGCGATTTCGTTGTAGAAACGGACGGTCGCGTTCGTCCGCCGCGATGAATCCTCACACAGTTCCTTGAGGGCCATTGCCGTGCCGAGGTCGTCGAGGTCGGCCGGCCGGAGGACGGCCATGATGCGCTGCACGCCCACCAGGGCGGCCTGGACGTGCCCTTGAACGGCCGAAAGCGTCTCACGCGGACGTTTCACGGAGTCGCCCGGCCTGGCGAGATAGTCCTGCAGCAGCATGTTAGCGCCGGCAAGGAGTTGGGCCGGACCGTCGTGGAGGTCGTACACGACCGACCTCTGCTGGTCCTCGGACATCCGATGCAAACGTCGGATGAGGCGGGCCCTCTCCTGCAAGAGCGAGTTGCGGTGCTCTTCGGCGCGCAGCCGCTCAGAGATGTCCTGCCCGACGCAAATCGTTCCGATCACCCGCCCGTGGTCGTCAGTCCTTGCCGTGGTGCTGAGGAGCAGGCGGATGAGGCATCCGTCTTTGGTCTGGATCGTCGCGGCGTAGTCGGAGACGTCCTCACCCAGGAGCGCGGCTGAAAGGACGCCGGCCACCCGGTCCTTCTCCGATTCGAGGACCATCGAGTCGACGAAGGGGCGGCCGAGCGCTTCATTCCTGGGGAAGCCGGTAATCCGCGACACTTTGTCGTTCCACTCGCTGATCCGCCCGGTCTTGTCCACGGCGAAGATCGGAGCGTTTGCGGTCTCTATCAGGCGTTCAGCGTCGTGCTTGACCCGGGCGAGCTCCAGCGCCATGCCGGTGAGGTCCCCGAAGACCGCCACGAAAAGCGTCTCGGCCCCGTGAGTAACGCGGTGGAAGGAGACGTGGATCGGGATGCGCGCGCCCCTTTTCCGGAGTGCGTACACCTCTCGCGAGACCGAGTGCTTTCCGGCTTCCAGCTGCGGGACGACCTTCTTCATCCAGGCGACAGTCGTGGCCCGGCGGTGGCCTGATACGCCGATACAGTCCTGGACACGTTCGCCGACCAGGGTTCCCGGCGCCCGGTCCACGATCTGCTCTGCGGCGGGGTTTGCGATCTGGACGATGCCTTCTCGGTCAAACGCGATGATTCCCTGCCCGGCCTCCTCGACGATGGTCTTGATCAGCAGGGACTTGAGTTGCTGCTCACGTTCGATCTCGATGCGCTCGTTCGTCGCCGAACGGGTCGACACGAGGTTCGCGATGGCACGGGTCAGAGGTCCGATCGCCTCGACAAGTCGCTCATCGTATCCGCCGGGCCGGTTGGCGACCCCGAACATGCCAACCATGCCGTCGCGGTCATTCAGCGGGACCCCGAGGAACGACTCCAGGTGCGGATGCCCCGCTGGCGTGCCTCCGGCGCGTGGGTCCGTCTCCGGGTCATTGCTTATGACGACGGACTGGCTGGTTATGGCGGCGCTGAAGAGCGTGTCCAGGTTCTTGAACTGGAGACCGTATGTTCGCCGCGTCTCATCATCCCATGCGATGTTGCTGACGGCGTAGTTCTGCAGATACGGCAGGCCGATATCCGGGTCGTCCAGGATCGCTCCGATGAAACCGAAGTCGCTCGCGGTCAGCCGGAGGACGACCTCAAGGATCTCCTGCCACTCGTCAGCCGCCATTGCCTGCTGGGCGAGCGGATCAGAGCGGACGATGCGGAGGTAGCCGGCCTGGACCTCCTCGACGGCCTCAAGGACGTCAATGCGGTCGGGGAGGGGTGGTGCGGTGTCCGCCGGTACGGTCGCTTCTAGCAAGGAACGTCTCATCTGCCGACTTCCACCTCCCATCCCCGGTCCATCGTACCCTCGACCCGTGGCCGTCGCGTTGTCCCACCGGCCCGATATGGAGTGTCCATGTGGCCACTTTCGGATGGAGGCTCCACTCATGCCGCGATCGGATACGGCATCCAAGGCGGCGACGGGAGCGGGCCGCTTCAGTGGACTGGCCGATTTACAGCCGCGTGCACGCATGGCGCGTCATATTCCACCGCTCCGGGGCCAGGACTTCATCCACGTGGCGGCGGACGACCACTCCCGATTCACCTACGTGGAACCGCTCCATAACGAGAACGCGGACACCACCGGCGGCTTCCTAGAGCGGGCGGTAGAGGCATACGCTGCAGTGGGCGTGCAGATCGAGCACATCCTCACTACTACAATTATCGGCGACCACACACCAGTCTCGATCGTCTCCCTCCAGCCTCAAGGCTGTAGATAACAGAGGTGGTCCCGGAAAACTGGACAGTGGGATAAGTGGAATCGCTGCCTGGAGATGGCACCATGACGCCATCTGAGACAGGAGCGAGAGATGAGCAGACGGCCGCGCCGTAACCATTCGGCGACATTCAAGGCAAGGGTGGCGCTAGTAGCGATCAGGGGCGAGAAGACGCTTGCGGAACTGGCCAGCCAATTCGACGTGCACCCGAACCAGATCACGCAGTGGAAGACACAACTTCTGGAGCGTGCGGCGGAGGTGTTTAGCCCGGCCTCCGGCCCGGCTGAGAAGCCGGTGGACCTGAAGGTTCTCCACGCCAAGATCGGGGAGCTGGCCCTTGAGAACGATTTTTTAGAAGCTGCGCTCAACAGGGCCGGCCTGCCGGGCGAAAAGCGATGATCGACCGTGGCCACGCCCTGCCGATTGCCCGCCAGGCCAGGGCGCTCGGCATCAGCCGCTCCAGCGTCTACTACCGGCCCCGCCCGGTGGGCGACGGGGACTTCCGGCTCATGCGCCTCATCGACGAAATCCATCTTGAGTACCCCTTCGCGGGCAGCCGGATGTTGCGGGACATGCTGCGGCGGGAGGGCTTCTTCAGTGGGCGGAGACACGTCGCCACACTGATGCGTAGGATGAGCATAGAGGCGCTCTACCGCAGGCCCAACACCAGCAGGAGACACCCCGCTCACCCGGTCTATCCATACCTTCTTCGTGGATTGACGGTGACCCGTCCCGGCCAGGTGTGGGCGATGGACATTACCTACATCCCGATGTCCAGGGGCTTCGTCTTCCTGGCGGCCGTCATGGACTGGTTCAGCAGGAAGGTGCTGGCGTGGCGGCTCTCGATCACGATGGACACTGCGTTCTGCATCGAGACGGTCGAGGAGGCCCTGGTGTGCCACGCCACCCCGGAGATCTTCAACACGGACCAGGGGAGCCAGTTCACGAGCATGGCCTTTACCAGCCTGCTGGAAGACAACGGGATCGCGATCAGCATGGACGGCAGGGGCAGCTGGCGGGACAACGTGTTCATCGAGCGCCTGTGGAAGAGTGTCAAGTACGAGGAGGTGTACCTGAGAGCATACGGATCGGTGTCAGAAGCCAGGGCCTGCATCGGCCGCTACTTCGCGTTCTACAACGCCCGGCGGCCTCATTCCAGCCTCGGCGGAGCGACCCCGGACGAGTCCTACGCGAGACTGGTGCCAGAGAACGAGGCAGCATTAATCACGGCAGCGTGATTCCACTTATCCAACCGGTCCCGGCTGTTCAGACAAGCGGGACCACCTCTCTACATCGAGCCCGGGAGCCCGTGGGAGAACGGCTACTGCGAGAGCTTCAACGGTAAGTTCCGTGATGAGCTGCTGAACCGCGAGATTTTCTACACGCTGAAGGAGGTACAGATTGTCAAGGGCGGAGGAAATTCGTACCACCCGCCGGAGTAATGGTGTACCACCCCCGGCGGCGCGAAGAGAGGCTCGGTTCAGGTCTGATGGAACGACCGCGTTACGTCCGAGAGCTTGCTTCGTCGGGGCTCATGGACGAGGGCAGTCGCCGTTCCCTGGTCTGCTTGAGCCTGTAGCTCTCGCCGTTCATCTCCAGGATCTGCACGTGGTGGGTGAGGCGGTCGAGAAGGGCTCCGGTGAGACGCTCGGATCCGAACACCTCGGTCCATTCGTCGAAGGGCAGGTTGCTCGTGACGATGATCGATCCCTGCTCGTAACGCTGGCTGAACACCTCGAATAGCAACTCGGCGCCGGTCTTCGAGAGCGGGACGAAGCCCAGCTCGTCGACGATCAGCAGTCTGTACCTGCTGAGCTGCGTCTGCAGGCGGAGAAGGCTCCGCTCGTCACGGGCCTCCATCAGCTCAT
>JACZRO010000141.1 GCA_022574675.1 Chloroflexota bacterium | reverse complement strand
TCGGCGAGCGCGATGGTGAGCGAGTACGGGCAGGTGATTGCGGCTGTCGGAGCGTGGACGGCGGCGTGGCCCCTGATGTTGGGCTCCAGCCTCCGGACCTCATCGGCGTCAATGATGTCAAGCACCGGGACGCCGTTGGCAAGGCCGCGCGCCCGCATGACCTCCAGCTCCGGCACCTGGCTTTCATCGACCGCCACGATGAGCTTGCCGACCCGCTTGAAGGGAACGTCCAGCTCGCGGCAGAGTGGCTCAAACATCGCCGCGCCCTGGACGTTGACCTTGGCCTTGAGCGATCCGGTTGGGACGTTGATCCCGGTGTGCACGACGCCGCTGTTCTTGCCGCTCGTGCCACGGGCGACATCGGCGTCACGCTCAAGCACAACAATGTCCAACAGGTATTTGCTGAGGGTGCGAGCGATCGCGCACCCAACCACACCGCCGCCAATTATGGCGACGTCGAACTTATCCGTCATTCGGTAACCCCGGAGCGGTAGCAAGGGCGTGAGATTCAAATCGGCAGCGGCGTGTCGAAACGCTACAGGCTGCATCGTGAGGAAGGCATGAAGACACGCCTCCGGCGAGTGCGAGAGACGTGTTGCCCTTCATGCTGACGAGCTACTTCCCGGCCCGCGCTTCCATCAACGCATCCGCCACCTCAACCGCGGTGGCCGAGTCGGGCGCGTACCCGTCCGCTCCCACGTGGTCCGCGTAGGCCTGGTTGACCTCGTAGGTTCGTATTGCGATACGCCCCGTACGCCTTACGCCAGCGACCGCGTCCCGTAACCCTCCGGCGCCGCCACCAGTTTCCCCTCGGCGAACCGCTCCACGCGGAACATCGAGATGTCCGCTACCTGCGTGTCGCCGTCCAGCACCACGTCCGACAGCATCCGTCCGACTGCCGGGCTGAGCTTGAACCCGTGCCCGCTGAACCCCGCCGCCACGTACAGGCCGGGGACCGCCTTCACCGCGCCGAGCGCGGGCTGAAAGTCTGGCGTCGTGTCGTACACCCCGGTGTACCCGCGCCGGTACGTCGCATCCGCCTCCGACGGGAAGCGGGCGGCAAATCGGCCCGTGAGTCGAGCTATGGCATCCGGCGGCGGCGGTTTATCGGTCTCGATATCATGGTCGATCTCGCCCTCAAGCGGGTCGTGGTCGCCGAGCAGCGCCAGGCCGGACCCCTCCGGCCGGTAGTAGCCGCGCTGAACGCGGTCGGAGACGACGGGATGCGGCGCGCCGAACGCGGCGCTGCGTTCCACGACGGCGATGCTGTGGCGCACCGGCTTGATCGGCAGTTCTACGCCGAGTCGCTTCAGCAGGGCGCTGGTCCGGTACCCGGCCGCCAGCACGACCGACCCGGCCTCGATATCGCCCGCAGCCGTGGCCACGCGAATAGACCCACCGTCAACGGCCTGGACTGAGGTCACTTCAACCCCTATGCGCAGGTCCGCCCCCGCCTGTCGGGCGGCCTGGGCGAACGCGCTCGCCGTGCCGGTCCCGTCGGCGTGGCCGGAGTCCGGCTCCCAGGTCCCTGCGGCAACGCCCTCCAGCGACAGCCGTGGCTCGATCTCGGAAATCTCTTCCGGCGACAGCATCGTGGCGTCGATCCCCAGGCCCTTCTGGGCGCCAACGACCCGGCGCGCTACCGGGACCTCATGCTGCGGTACGAGCACGAGAAATCCGACGCGCCGGAATCCGCAATCCCCGCCAACCTCATCGGCGAAGTTCTCGAACATTCGCCGGCCGAACAGCGCCATTCTGATCAGCGGTTCGTGGACATAGTGCATCCGCACGATCGCGCTCGACCACCCGGTGGCGCCCGCCGCGATACCGCTCTTCTCGAGCAAGACCACGCGCCCGGCCCCGCGCCCGGCGAGCTGCCAGGCGATGCTGGTCCCGATGCAGCCCCCGCCGATCACGACCACGTCGGCCGTTTCAGCCATTTCAGCGCCTCCGTCCAGAAACCATCCCGCACCGCCCGCCGCCGCACATTCTGCGCCGCGTCCGGTCTCTATGCGCGCTTGATACAGGGCCGGCGGGGCGATGTTTCCTGTCAGATCGATGTCCGCTTCAGCGACCGGCTGCGTTATCCTCCCCGCAGATTCTCGCCATACCAGGATCGCCCCAAACCACCAGAACACCAGGGAGCAGCCCCGATGCCGTTCGAGAAGATCATCTCCGAGACGACGCCCGAAGGGGTGCTCATCCTTACGATGAACGACCCGGACACCCTCAACGCCCTGGGCGAGCCGCTCATGCCGGAGCTTGAGTCGGAGGTCGACCGGTTCGCCGCCGATGGAGACCTTCGTGCGCTGGTAATAACCGGCGCCGGAAGGGCATTCTCCTCGGGCGCCAATGTGCGCGGATTTCAGCGACGTATCGACCAGGCGGAGAAGTCGGCGGAGGGCGAGCCGGAGCGCAGGGCTACGCCGTGGGAGGAGTTGGACCCGGACTACACGGCCCGCGAGATGTTGCAACTGAAGACCGGCCCGCCGATCGTGACCAAGCTCCACAACCTGCACAAGCCGTCGTTCGCTGCGGTGAACGGCCACGCGTACGGCCTGGGCTGCGGCATCGCGCTGTCCTGCGACATCCGCATCGCCGGTGAGAGCGCCCGGTTCAACGAGGCGTTCATCCGCAACGGGCTCGTTCCCGCGGACGGCTCGGCGTGGCAACTTCCCAAGCTGGTCGGGATGGCGAACGCCCTGTGGATGCAGTACTCCGGCGAACCCGTAGACGGGAACGAGGCGTACCGGATCGGGTTGGCCAATCGCGTCGTGCCCGATGACAAGTTGATGGAAACGACTCTGGAGATGGCCACGAAGCTGGCGCTTGGACCGGTGTACGCGATGGGGATCGTGAAGCAGTTAATCCACCAGGCCTACCAGCAGGACCTTGCGGATCACCTGCCGCTGGCCGGGCGCGGGCAGGACCTGACCCGCAAGACCTACGACCACAAGGAGGGTGTCGCAGCCTTCCTTGAGAAGCGAAAGCCGGAGTTTCGTGGTTACTAGGCAACGGCGGCCCGTCCGCGCCCTTCCTTCCGGAGAGAGACCGAAGGACCTGCGCGTTGGCGCGCCGACGCGCAGGGGCGCATTGCAATACGCCCGAGGGCGGAGCAAGCCCCGCCCCTACGACATCGCCTCGTCCATCCTCCCCCAGGGTTGTCGATTCCCTTCTCCCAGCGGGAGAAGGTGCAGGATGAGGGAGAAGGTCGTTCTGCTGCAACGTGGAAGTCGCGAGGAACGATGTCCTTCCAGAGACTCGGGACGCGAGACCGCAGGCACGCGGCCCGAGGCCAACGCCGTGTCCCGATACCCACAACGCGGGACACGCGCATGAGCCCCGGACCGCTGGACGGCGTTCGCGTTCTTGAGTTCTCGCAGATCGTAGCGCTTCCGTTTGGCGGCGCGGTCCTCTCCGATCTCGGCGCCGAGGTGATCAAGGTCGAGCCGCTCGCCGGCGATCCGCACCGCAACCGCGGCGCCGTCATGCCGAACGAGGGCAAGCGCTTCCAGTCACTCAACCGCGGCAAGCAGAGTGTCGCAGTCAACCTGCGAGACCCGCGTGGTCTCGACTTCATACACCGCGTGGTGCCGACCGTGGACGTCGTGACGATCAACTACCGCCCCGGCGTGTCGCACCGCCTGGGCATCGACTACGAGACCTTGAAGAATCTCAACCATGGCCTGATCTACTGCGAGATCACCGGATTCGGCAATCGCGGTCCCATGGGCGATCGGGGCGGCACCGACATCGTGGCGAACGGCTACAGCGGCCTGATGATGGCCGATCAGAAGGTGGACGCCCACGGCCAGCCCGCAAACATCAGTGCGATCTCCCTGGCCGACTACTGCGCCGGGTTTTCGGCGACGGTCGGGATCTGCTCCGCGCTGTACTACCGGTCGATCACGGGTAAGGGACAGAAGATCGAGACGTCACTGTTGCAGGCGGCGCTGGCGGTCCAGGACACGGTGGTGATGCGCGAGCCGGTGCATGACGCCACGCTGCGCGATCCGATGGTGGAGGAGATTCGGAAACTGAGGGAGCGGGGCGCCGACTACACGGAGATCCGCGACGCCTATGTCAGGGGACGGGGCGCGACGCGCGTTGCATCACGCGCCTACTACACCACCTACCAGGTGAAAGACGGATCGATGGTGCTGGGGGCCCTGACCCCGGCCAACCGCGCAGCCGCCCGGAAGGTCCTCGGGATCGCCCATGATCCGAGCGACGATCCAGATTTCGACGAGTCGCAGCGGGAAAGCATGGAGAAGGCGACCGCGCTGCATGAAGAGATGCGCTCAACGCTGCGCAAACGGACTCTGGCCGACTGGTTGGAGGCGTTCACCGCCGCAGGCGTTCCGGTCGCGCCGGTCAACATGGCGGAGGAGATGGCGGACGACCCCCAGGTCGAGGCGATGGGGTTCATGCGGGAGCTGGAGCATCCGCTGTTCGGCCGGCAGCGTCTTGCAGGTCCGGTGGTCTCGATGTCGGAGACACCGACCGACATCCGGGGGATTTCGCCGGGTCTCGGGGCTGACACGGAGTCCGTGATGCGCGAGGCGGGGTTTACCTCGGAAGAGATCGAGGCAATGCGTCAGGACGGCGTGATCCTTTAGACAAAGCCGGATTGTGGAACCCCACGCCTGCCGACGCGATCTCGAAGCGTGTTCGCCAGAATGTCATGTTGATCCTTCCGGGGAAGGAGAAGTATCTCCCCGATTTCCACAGGCGAAACTCTTCGGACCTCGGTGGGCGGCAAATCGTGGGAACGTGTACGTGCGTGTTGGAATGCTGGCCGTGAGATTCCTGGCGTGTGGACTTCGGAATGACAGGGTCGCTCCCGCCGTCCACAACACCGTACGGGTGGATTGGTAGCCGCCCTGGGCGACACCAAACCACCCGACGCCTGTTAAGCGACCGCCGCGGCGAACGGTGAGATCTTCTCGAAGTTGCCGCCGACGATCTCCTGCGCGTCCAGGTCCAGCCAGTCCTCGAGCAGGTCCGTGTACAGTCCTCGGAAGTCGAAGGTGTATGCGAGGTCGCCCTCTTTCTGGCGACTGACATCCAGCGACGGGTACTCGGAGTAGTGGCCGCCCTTGACGGTATCGCCGATCACGAACGCGACGCCGCCAGAGCCGTGGTCGGTGCCGTTGCCGTTGTCCTTGACCCGGCGACCGAACTCGGAGAATACGAGAATCGTGATCTCGGGGCCGCGATCGTGTTCTTCCAGGTCCTGGTAGAAGGCGCGGAGACCGGTCGAGACCTCTTCCCACAACTGCTTCTGCAGCGTTACCTCGTTGGTATGCGTATCCCAGCCGCCAGATGTCGTGTAAAAGACGCGGGTGCCGAGGTCTGCGAAGTGGACCTGCGCGACGCCCTTCAGACTCTGGGCGATCGGGTTGTCCGGGTACTCGACCGTTGACTCGTACATCTCCGGCGCTTGCTTGAGAATGTCTGCGCCCTTGAGCGCGTCCAGCCCGGTCTTGCCCAGGTAGTCCATGACCATGCTGCTGCCGACGCCCGGCGTATAGATACGGGTGAAGGCGCTCAACGCCTTCTCACGTTGCGCTTCGCCGGACATGCCGGTGAGGAGACCGTAGTCCTCCAGTTTTCCGACCGAGGCCACGGGGACGCCCGGCGCCGCCAGCGCCCGCGGAAGGCCGTTGCCGAAGTTGACCGCGGTCACCACGTTTGAGCCGGTCGGGTCCAACTGACGCACGGCCTGTCCGAGCCAGCCCTGTTCGCCGACCCGGTCCGGGGTAGCCGTGTGCCAGATGTCCATCGACCGGAAATGCGATCGGCTTGGGGTCGGGTAGCCGATGCCGTGGATGATGGCGACGCGGTCCTGGTCGTAGAGCTCTTTGAAGGCGCCCATGCCCGGGTTGAGCCCCAGGCCGTTGTCAAGCGGGATCACCTCGTCTTCGGTGATCCTGATGTTGGAGCGCGAGTCCATGTACCGGGGGTCTTCCCACGGGACGATGCAGTTCAGGTAGTCGTTGCCACCCGAGAGCTGCACGATTACCAGCACCTTTTCTCTCTGCTCTGTCATCGTTTCCTCCCTGATGGGCCGTTTCGTTTATCGGGGCTATCCCGGCCACATCTGGCGACCGGATTCAGTTGTAGCGCCGCAGTCTGGGCAGCGCGTTGGTTCTCAGACTTTTTGGTAGATCTGAAATCGGTGTCTCGCGGTCTCGAGCACGAGCAACCTGTCATCGCCGTACATCGCCAGAGATACCGGGACCCAGAAGTATGGCTCCGTGCGGGCCGATACCTCGTGCGGGTCGTCGACATCCAATTCCAGGTAAGGATCGAACGACTCCCGTGCAAGTTTCTCGTCCGCATTGGCGTCGAGGTACTCGGCCGCCCACGGGGACAACCCGGCCTGACCGCGGATGCTGGTCTGGAAGTTCCAATCCCGGTCGAACACCTGCACGCGGTGGTTCATCCAATCGGCTACGTAGATGTATCCGTCGCCGTCCACGGTGACCGCGGATGGCCGGTTGAACTGGCCCTCGTCCCCTCCCGGGGCGCCGTACGCATCGATGAAGCCGCCATCCTCGGTGAATCGCTGAATCCTGTCGTTGCGCCAGTCGGCTACGTAGATCGTGCCGTCAGGAGCGGAGGTGATGCCCCACGGGTAGTTGAACTCGCCCTCGTTCGATCCCTCAGAGCCAAACGAATCTATGTAGTCGCCGCCGGGTGTGTACCGCTGAACGCGGTGATTCTTGTGGTCGACGATTAGCAGGTTGCCGCCGGAGTCGAACGCCAGTCCGGAAGGTCCGTTGAACTCGCCCGGACCGGAACCCTCGGTGCCCCAGTGGCTAACGTACTCGTTGTCAGTGTCGAAGATGGTGATCCGCTGCAGCTTCTCGTCTGCGAGGTACAGGCGATCGCTGGAGTCGAACGCGATCGCGGTCCCCCATTCAATCTCGCCGTCCTTTGAGCCAGGTCCGGAAAAC
>JACZRO010000017.1 GCA_022574675.1 Chloroflexota bacterium | reverse complement strand
AGAACGATTTCTGTGCCGGCGGTTCCTTGCCGGTGGCGACAGGCGCTGACGTCGCGCGGACCATGTCCCGGGCCGCAGCGGTGTTCAGCGAGCAGGGCGCTCGCGTGTACGCCACGCAGGACTGGCATCCGGAGGGGCACTCCTCGTTTGTGGAGTCGGGCGGTCCGTGGCCGCCGCATTGCGTGCAGGGCAGCAAAGGCGCCGAGTTTCACCCCGAGCTACGCCTGCCGGACGGTCACGAGGTCATCAAGAAGGGCGCCGACCCGGCGGTGGACGCGTACTCCGGCTTCCTGGACTCGGAACTTGAGGACCGGCTAAGGTCGGCGGGCGTGAGCCGGGTTTTCGTCGGGGGTCTGGCGACCGATTACTGTGTTCTCAACACGGTGCTGGACGCCTGCGCACTCGGCTTCGAGACCTATCTCCTGATCGACGCGATCGGCGCGGTGGATATGGAGCCGGGCGATGGCGAACGGGCGATCGAGCGGATGGTGGCCGCGGGAGCGAATCGGGTCGAGCTGGCCGCGGTTGTCGGCTGACATGGCCGGGCTTTACGGAAGCACGCCTTCGTTCGGGGTTAACGAGCGCCCAAGCCCTGCGTATACGTCGCGCCAGCGCGGCTCCATGTCTTCGGCGAAGAGGTAGGGACGCCAGCCCAGCTTCAGGTAGATCGCGATCGCCGCAAACCGGAAGTCGTTGGTCTGCAGGTAGGGCAGGGCGTAGCCGGCAGCCGCCAGGCGGTTTGTCACGGCGGCCGAGACTATCATGCCGAGCCGCACCCCGGAGTGCGACGGATCGCCGACGAGCCAGCCTAGCTGCCCGCCGCCGGGATGGCGTTCGTTCTCGACGTGCTGGGCGGCGCAGGTGGCGACGAGGCGGCCGGTTTCCATGTGCTCGACGACGAAGAACCCCCCGTCCAGGGCGGTGGCTCGTGTGTGTTCAAGTGCGCCCCGATCCTCAAACGCGAGGTGAAACAGGTCTTCGTAGGCTGCTTCATCGCCCGGCTGGAACTGGCGTAGCTCGTAGCCGGGAGGCGTTTGTGGCACGTCCAGCGGTGCGTGACCGGTCCACACCATTTCGATCTGTTGATCGAATCGGTCCTCGAAATACGTGTGCGCAGGCCTGCCTGGCAGCGAAGTCAGCGGACTCGCGGGACCGGGGATTATGGCTTCGTCCTTCTTTGTCATTCCAGGACTCAGACGGCAACGCGGGTCCTACGCTTTTAACTCGACTCGGCCGTCCTGCGGAGACACTGCGGCACCGGGGTTCCGGCCTGCAGGCGCGGGTCGGCTTGCGATTCACCCGTGACCTGTTGCGATGGCAGCACGCTGGCCCACAGGTCCAGGGCGTAATCGTCCTCGTCATCGGGGGCAGCCCGGTTCTGACCGTGCGGATATGTCGTTGAGCGAAAGTTTCAGCAGGCTCGTCTGTGTGAACTCCGAGGTGTTGGGCCCGGGATACTGGCCTGGCCTGGAAATATCAAGGCGCGAAAACTGGCGCCGAAGGCGGCCAGCGAAACCGCAGTGAGAACGGAGATCAGCAGCCCGCAACGGGCCGGTTCGAGACTATTCGCCGCCTCGTTCCCCGTGATCGTAGACGATGAACGACCCGTGAACATGGGAGGCGACCGGTCGCAACTCGTCACTCAGGGCGGTCAGGACCATGATCTTGGTCTGCACGCTGTCGGCGGCCACGTCGAACGTCCCGTCACAGGCCGGCCTCGGGCAGTCGCCGACCCACACCTTCTCGCCCCTGGTGGAGTGCTTGTGTCGGATCGGAGGCATAGCGTCATCCTCCCGTCGGGCGCCTCACGGTGGCACCTTCGATGATCGATAGTGCCCGTGAAATATATCACGTGTTTACCGAAATGGGCAAATATGCTGGATGTCGTCGGATGACGACTGGATATGACGATATCTGGGAAATATTGACGTGGCGAGCCGAATGTCGCCCAAATCAACTTCTGATGGCCTGGCCGATCAGCACGGTGCGCATGATTTCTTCAGCAACACCGGCCAGGAGATCGGCCGCGTTGGCGATCGCATCGTCCAGTGACATGGGGCCGCTCACCAGCGGGAAGGCGGCGTCGATTCCCTTGTCGTGGGTCTCGCGATAACCCTCGCCAAGGCTGCCGGCGATTGCTAGCACGGGAATGGCGCGCTTCTTCGCACGCTCCGCCACGCCGACCGGGGTCTTGTTGAAGATCGTGGAATGATCGATCCGGCCTTCCCCGGTGATCACGAGATCGGCCCCGTCCAGAGCGTCATCCAGTCCGATCGCGTCCAGCACGATGTCTACCCCCGCTGTGAGCCGGGCGTTCAGGAAGGCCATCAGCCCGGCGCCGAGCCCGCCCGCGGCGCCGGCGCCCGGGCGGAGCCGGACGGCGACGTTGAGGTCGCGCTCGACAACGTCGGCGAACCGCGTCAGGGCGGCGTCCAGCTGTTTCACGGACTCGGGAGTTGCCCCTTTCTGGGGACCGAACACCGCCGACGCGCCATCGTCGCCGCAGAGGGGGTTGTTGACGTCGCAGGCAACGGTCACCTCGGCGCCGCGCAGTCGCTCGTCAAAATTAGACATGTCAACGCGGTCGATGCGGGCCAGCGCCGCTCCGCCGCGGGGCAGCTCATCGCCATCGGCGTCCAGCAGGCTGATCCCGAGGGCCTGGGCCAGCCCGGCGCCACCGTCGTTTGTGGCGCTACCGCCGATGCCGACGATGAAGCGACGGTACCCTGCGTCCAGCGCTGCGCGGAACAGCTCACCGGTGCCGTAAGTGGTCGAGTTAAGCGGGTCCAACTCGTCGAGACTGAGCAGCGCCAGCCCGGACGCGCGCGCCATCTCGATCACCGCCGTCTTCCCGTCGCCCATTGCGCCCCAGGCCGCTTCGACAGGCCGCCCGAGCGGGTCCGATACCGTCGCCATCTCGACCGATCCACCGGAGCTGTCGACGAGCGCCTGCAGCGTTCCGTCGCCTCCGTCCGCGGCCGGCACGAGCAGCGTCTCGGCGTCTGGAACGACGCGCCTCACACCCGTCTCTATGGCGCGCGCGACCTGTAGCGCCGTGAGACTGCCTTTGAACCCCTGAGGGGCGATAACGATTTTCATGCCCGTTTTTCACGCCTGGTTTCGTATCGGGGAGTATATCGGCGTCGGACTGCTCCCCGGGGCACGCAATCTCCGATCCGCGCCTCCGGATTATGGGAGCGGTCGGGCGGTTTTTCTCGATCCCTCGCGGATCCCCCGCCCGGCGGGTCCAGGGAGGCCGTCCCGTCTTGTACACTTCCCCTTCGCCGGCCCGGCCCGGGCCAACAGACGGCCCGAGCCGGCAGACGGAGGGGACCGTTGGCTACCGCCCGTACTGCGACAGACTTGCCCGGTTTGAAGGGTGCTGTATGCGCGCAGGTCTCGTCTCATGGCGAACCGGCGATCGCGCTGGCGCGTGCCGTGCTGGGCCACCCCGAAATGGGCTTCAAGGAGATCAAAACCTCGGCCGCGACGGCCGACGCCCTGCGCGCACTGGGCCTTGAAGTCCGGGAGGGCATCGCCGTCACAGGTATGACTGCGATCCTGCGCGGCGGATTCCCGGGTCCGAACATCGCCATCCTCGCCGAGCTCGACGCTCTGCCGACGCCCGGCCATCCGAACGCCGACCCGGACACGGCTGCGGCGCACGCCTGCGCTCACCACTGCCAGCTCGGCAACATGCTTGCCGCGGCGATCGGGCTGCTGGCGCCCGGCGTGCTTGAATCACTTGCGGGCAGCGTGACCCTGATGGTCGTCCCGGCCGAGGAGTACGTGGAGATCGAGTGGCGCAACGAACAGCGTAAAGCCGGCCGGATCGAATTCCTCGGCGGAAAGCCGGAGTTCGTGCGGCTGGGTGAGCTCGACGACGTGGACATCTGCATGATGACGCACGTCACCACCGAGCCTCCGCACGACGGCTTCGGCGTGGGCGGCAGCAACACCGGGCTGGTCGCCAAGTTCGTCCGCTTCAAGGGCGTCACGGCGCACGCCGGCGGGGCGCCCCATCTCGGGGTCAACGCGCTGAACGCAGCGCACATAGCGATCGCCGGGATTCACGCGCAGCGGGAGACGTACCGCGACGACGACACCGTCCGCATACATCCGATCATCACGCGCGGCGGCTCCGTCGTGAACGCCGTTCCCGACGATGTGCGCATGGAGATGTTCGTCCGCGGGGCGACCGTCCACGCGATCAAAAGTGCGAGCGAGAAGGTGGACCGTGCGCTGCGTGCCGGCGCTCTCGCTGTCGGCGCGACGGTGGAGATCACTACGCTTCCCGGCTACCTGCCGCTCGCCTCCGACCAGAACCTGATCGCGATCCACCGGGCGAACGCAGAGGCGCTGGTGGGCAGCGACCGTGTCCACCAGTACGGACGGCGCGGCGGGTCGACCGACATGGGCGACCTGACGCAGATCATGCCCGGCATACACCCGTACGTCGGCGGCGCATCCGGGCGGTCCAACCACGCGGAGGATATGGTCGTAGACGATTACAATCTCGCCGTTCTCGATGCCGGCAAGGCGATGGCCATGACGGTCGTCGATCTGCTCTCGGACGGAGCGTTGGAGGCAAAACGCGTGATCGGTGAGCACAGGCCGGCGATGGCAAGGGACGAGTATCTGGCGCTGCAACGGGCGTTTCTCAGCGAACGGTCTTATACCGATTGAGTACGGTCAGCGATCTAAAGGGCCCGAATCGTCCTAATCGCGTGGAAGTGAAAGCCGCGGTCCGCAGGGCGGTTGAGGGGGCTGCGGACGAGATCATCCGCCTGGCCCGGGACATTTACGACCACCCGGAGCCGGGATTCACGGAAGAACGCACGTCTCGAGTCGTGGCGCAGGCCCTGACAAAAGCGGGCGTCAACCCGGAGACGCAGATAGCGATAACGGGGCTAAAGGGCGTCCGGTCGTATAACGGCGCTGGCCCTACCGTCGGCGTGCTCGGCGAACTTGACGCCCTGCGAGCGCCAGGCCACCCCGGGGCAGATCCGGTGTCCGGGGTGGCGCACGCCTGCGGGCATCACTCTCAACTGGGTGCGCTTGTCGGCGCCGCGATCGGGCTCGGTGTGCCCGAGGTGACGGCGACACTCTCCGGGCGCGTGGCGTTCATGGCGACGCCGGCTGAAGAGTTCATCGATATCGGGATGCGATGGGCGTTGCTGGAGACCGGCCACCTTGGCCTGTTGTCCGGGAAACAAGAGATGATCCGGCTCGGCGCGTTCGACGACGTGGACATGGCGATGATGGTCCACACCAGCTCCAGCGGGCCCCAGAGGCGGTTCATCGTCGGCGGCACCAGCAACGCGCACGTCGTCCATTACGTTCGGTTTCTCGGCAAAGCGGCCCACGCGGGCGGCGCGCCACACCATGGGGTGAACGCTCTGCAGGCTGCAATGCTGGCCCTGACGGCCGTCAACGCGCAGCGTGAGACCTTTGAGGCTGACGATCGGATCCGCGTCCACGGGATAATCACGCTCGGCGGAGTCGCCACCAACGCCGTGCCGGCCGAGGTGGTGTACGAAGGTCGGGTGCGAGGCCGGACCATGCAGGCGGTGGAGAAGATCGCGGCGCGCGTTGAGAACTGCTATCGCGCCGGCGCGCTGGCGATCGGCGCCGAGCTTGAGATCGTGGTGATCCCCGGTTACCTGCCGCTTGAGAACAACCCGGTCCTGGCGAGACTGTTCTCCGCCAACGTGGCGTCCGAGTTCGGGAAGGACAGCATCGTATCGCAGGCGGCTCACACGAACGCGGGCGGCTCGACGGATATGGGAGACCTGTCCCAGATAATGCCGGTGCTCCACCCGTATGTGGCGGCGGCGGACGGTACCGGCCACGGGATCGATTACGTTATCTCAGACTATCGGCGTGCCGTCGTGGATTCAGCGACGGCCCTCGCCCTGACCGTGGTGGACCTCCTGTCGGATGACGCCGCCGAGGCGCGGCGACTCATAGAATCCCATCGACCGGCGATGACGCGGCGCGGTTACGTAAAGAGCCAGGTCGACAGGCTCCGTAAGATTCATTACCGGGGCGAGTAAGAGGCGGGCCCGGCGTCGATGTCGGCGCCGCCACTACGATCGGGGCTACCAGCGGTCGAAGTGGAGGAATTCGTCGACAGGCGCTCGCCGGGTGGGTCCGTACCCGTGGCCTTCCTCCGGGAAACCGAACGGAAGCAGAGCGGCGGTCTGGACGTTTTCCGGCAGCTCGAGTATCTCTGCGACCTCGGTCTCGAAACGGGTGTGGAAAGTGGTCAGGACGCTGGCGAGGCCGAGGCCCCGGGCTGCGAGGAGCATGTTCTGCACCGCCGGGTAAACCGATGCGCCGCGCCCAAGCGTGGGCGGAGAGCCGTCGTGGCGCACGCAGACAATGATCCAGAGGGGCGCTTCGGCGATGTGGTGGGCCAGGTGCTCCGCCGAACTGTAGGAACGAGCCCCGAGGCGACCGGGATCACGCGACCGTCCGTAGCTTTCGTCCCATGCCCGTTTGTAGTACGCCGCGATCCGGTTCTTGACGTCCGCGTCCTGGATGACGATGAACTCCCAGGGCTGGTTGTTTCCGCCGCTTGGCGCGCGCGAAGCCGCCAGCAATATGCGGTCCAGCATCTCCGGGGGGACAGGGTCAGGTTTTATGTAACGGAGCGCCCGTTGAGTGTCGATAGCCTCAAACAGGCCGATCTCGCCCCTTGATTCTGGCGATTCTGACGATTCCGGCAATTCCGGCTCCAGCGTGCTTCGGAGTGCTGCTTTTGGGGGCCGGGCGATTCCGACCGTGGCGAGACTATACGTGAATCAGAGGTCGAACACTCGCGGCGGGTCGCGTTCCGACTCATCATCGATAATTCCGATCATCTCCTGCACGGCGGCGTCCAGCCGATCATCGTGGTTGACGATGGTGTAGTCGAACCAGTCCGCATCGTTCATCTCGTCTATGGCCTTTGATCGGCGTATCGTGATCGCCTCAACGGCGTCGACCCCGCGGGCCTCAAGTCTCTTTTGAAGACTTTGCAGGGTGGGCGGCATCACGAAAATCAGGAGCGCGTCGCTCACCAGTTGTCGAATTCGGGTAGCGCCCTGGACATCGACCCGGATCATTACGTGTTGACCGGCGGCCAGCGCATCACGGACCTGTTGCTTCGGTACGCCGTACATGTTGCCGTACACCTCGGCATGCTCGATCAACTCGTCGCTGTCGATCAACTCCTGAAAGCGCGCTTTGTCGACAAAGTAATGATTGACGCCGTCCACCTCTCCCGGGCGCGGGTCCCGCGTCGTGGCGGTTATGACGAAGTGGTAGGGATAGTTGAGCTCAGCCATTCGTTCCAGGATGGCGTCTTTACCCACGCCTGATGGCCCGGACAGGACGACGATCATCGGTCGCCTTTTACCCTGTTTGGCGGGCCGGTGATCTCCGCTATCGGCTGCCGTCACGCAATGGCCCCGGACAGGGTGTCAAGATCGCGCCAGAACGTCGGGTACGAGATGTCCACGGACTCTGCCCGTTCGATGCCGATCGTCCCGTCGCTCACCAGTCCGGCGATCGCGAGCGCCATCGCTATGCGGTGATCGCCGAAGCTGTCCGCCACGGTGGGCCGCAGGCGGCCGGCGCCGTGAATCGTGAGGCCGTCCTCTGCCTCTTCGTATTGCACCCCGGCCGCGTTGAGCCAGGCGGCGGTGGCCGAGATACGGTCAGACTCCTTGACCCTCAGCTCCCTCGCCTCCGTGATCCGCGTCGTGCCCTCCGCCATCGCCGCTGCGACCGCGACGACCGGTATCTCGTCGATCATCAACGGGACAACGTCCCCGCCTATGTCAACGCCTTTGAGCGCGGAGGAACGGACGCGCAGATCGGCGACCGGTTCACCGGCGACGGTCCGCTGATTCACGAGATCGATGTTTGCGCCCATCGCCCGAAGCACTTCAAAGATCCCGGTCCGCGTAGGGTTGACGCCGACGTTGTACAGGGTGATGTCCGCATCCGGGTGCGCCGCGCCCGCGACTATCCAGAACGCTGCCGACGACACGTCTCCCGGCACCTCGACATCCGCCGCAGTGAGGGTTGATTCGCTGACGGCGACGTCCAGACCGTTGACCTCGATGTCTGCGCCCATGCCGGCCAGCATTCGCTCGGTGTGATCGCGTGAGGCGTTTGGTTGTTTGATGACGGTGTCGCCGTTCGCCCGCAGACCGGCCAGCAGCAGACAGGACTTGAGCTGCGCGCTGGCTACCGGCATCTCATACTCGATGCCGCGTAGCTCCCCGCCGTGGAACACTATCGGGGCAAGCCCGCCGGCGCGCGCCGTGATCTCGGCGCCCATACTCAGCAGCGGTTCTATTACGCGGCCCATCGGCCTCGACCGGAGCGACTCGTCGCCCGTGATGATGCTCAGAAAGGGTCGTCCGGCGAGGAGACCTGACATCAGGCGCGTGGTCGTGCCGCTGTTACCGGCGTCCAGGATCTCCTCCGGCTCGGTGAGCCCGTGCATCCCGACGCCCGAGATATGGACGGTGTCGCCGCGTCCCGCCGGACCCGGCGTGCGCTCGATCTCGACGCCCATCGCCCGCAGTATCCCGATCGTGGAGGTGCAGTCAGCGCCGCCCGAGAAATTGGTGACGGTGGCCGAGCCGTCCGCGACGGCGTTGAACATGACCGCACGGTGGGAGATGGATTTATCGCCCGGGATCTCTATGGAGCCGCGGAGACGCTGCGGCCGTGAAACCTCTCGTGCCATGGTTCCAGACTAACCGCGTCGTGCTGTCGGGATCAGGGTGCTCCGGGTCAGTTCCGCCCGTCTTTCTTGTGGCCCCGGCTGCCACGGAGACGGCCCATGAGGGCGCCGCCCAGGAACATCTGGCCGAGAGAGTCGGTCATCGTCCCGGTCTCATCCCCCGGCATTTCCGTGTCAGGGCTGACGCCTGCGGACCAGCGAAGCCGCTGCTCCCAGGCCTCGGTGAGCCGCGCCTTCAGATCGTTCTCCTCGCCATCGCTGTCGATCGTCGCGAGCGCCTGCCGCAACCCGGTGAGCTCCTCCATGTATGAGTCGAGCCAGTGGAGCATCATGTCGGGATTCGTTTTGCAGATCCCGTAGGTGATTTCCGGGTCCATGCCGGCGAGCCGGGACAGATTGTCGAACTCGGCCGATGCGAACTTGCCGATCTCCGCCCAGGCCGGGCTTTTAGACGCCGCAAGCACCAGGGCGGACGACATGAGCAGCGGGCCGTTCGAAACCGCTGCGATGTAGCTGTCATGCTCGGAGACGTCGACGAACCGGGGTGTCGCTCCCAGCATCTGCACGAACTCGACGACGGTCTGCACGCATAGTTCCGGCGCCCGGATCGCCGGCATGAGAGGGTAGGCGACGCCGGTGAACATATCCGGGCTGGCTGCGTCCTGTCCGCTTAGCCCTCCGCCGGCCAGTGGATGGCCGCCGATAAAACCGATGGACTCCGGCACTTTCTCCGCCGCCCACTCCATGACGCGGGCTTTCGTGGTCGCCGTGTCTGTGATCGTGGTCCCTGGCTTGAGCCAGCCCACCATGTTGTCCAGCAACGTCGGGATCTCGAGGACCGGCACCGCAAGAACAACCAGATGGGCGTCCTGGACCGCTTTGTCCAACCGCCACTCGACGTCGTCGACCGCGCCGATCTTCTTCGCCCGGCTCTGGGTCGCGGAGTTGTGGTCGAAACCGACGACCTTCACGCCTTTGCGGGCCGAGCGTAGCGCCATACCGATCGAACTGCCGATAAGGCCGAGTCCGATAATGGTTACCTGCGTCATTCGGCTTTCCTCGGAGCTTTCTCGCGTGCCGCCCTGGGGCTTCCCGGAATCTTCCGGGGCACGCGTAGGCGGTGATTTCTGCGGGGCGATCCAGACGTTGGGTACGGCAACCGCCGGGACGCCCGGGGGTCTGGCGGTGTGGCGGGCTCCGTACCGGACTTTCCGGGTCAAATTAGCTTTGAAAGCGAGGAAAAGAATAGCACAGGCCGACAACGGTCCACCGGTTCACCGGGGATGTCTGGGGCCTGTGCGGGGACGAGGTGGACGATGTCCCTGATACGGAATACGAAGGATGAACGACTATGGGTCGCCGGCCCCCTCAATTCCCCCGGGTTCCCGGGACTTTTATTACAGGCGGTCCAGTGTGCGCGGGCCGGGGGCGCTTTCCTGCGCAGGCGGTCAGTCGCCCCAGTCGTCGTCCTCGTCCTCGTCCTCTTCTTCGTGTTGATGTCCCGCGTCCAGCACGCCGGTCTGCGGCACGGTGGCGTCGTGGTGGTCTCCGGCGCCCGGGCGCGGCTTTCTAGGAGGAAGGCCGTCGATGCATTTACGGTACTTGCGGAGATCGTCGGGTGACGTGGCGGTGAGATCGATCAGCAGGGCGTCCACCGGCAGGTTTCGAACGACCTCCAACTCCTCGGTGGTCGGCGGTTGTTCCACGCGAAGTACGAAATGGCGGCCGACGAGGCTCACAGCACTTTCCAGCTTGATCAGGCCGGATAATTTCAGCGGCCATAAGCCGGGCGGCGGTGTCAGGACCAGGAAATCAATCGGCAGGAACTCGATCACCCTGGCGAGCTCTTCCGTTAGGGAGGTGTCGACCTCGTAGCCCCTCGTCATGTCGTCATCGCGCAGGACTGCGGCGGAATGGTCGTCGGAGGACGGGACGACGAAGTCACATCCCTTGCTTTTCAGATTATCAAGGCCATCGAAGCCGATCTCCCCGACGGAGACGCCCCACAACTTCCCGTCGAAAGCGTTGAGAGGGCTTGCGTCGGCGGCCACTTTGTCGGCTCCGGTCAGCAGGAAGGCGTCTACCCCTTCTGAGTCGGCGTATTTGTCTGCTTCGGCGGCGGGCGCGGCGCCGATCAGTAGCATCGTCGGCGACGCGGTGGCGCGCGGGCGCGCCGCGAATCCCAGCGGAGCCATGGACACGCGACCGAGCGCATCCAGGTGGTCGGTCAGCTTAGACACCCGACGATTTCCCTTCGTCGGGCCCGTCGTTGTCGCCGTCTGATGGGTCGTCGTTCGTCGTTCCGTTTTCAGAAGAACTGGCCTCGCGACGCAAGAACTCTTCCAGCTCTGCAATCAACGGAGCCGAGTCGTCACCGCCCGGCTCTGTCGCGGAAGCGCCGGCTTCTTTATCCCAGCGCTCTTCCAACTCAGCGACGTAACGGGTTACCTCGTCCTGGTCGGACAGGGCCTTTGTCAGCCTGCGGGTGAATTCGCTGCCGCGTCGCGCGAGCCGTGTTGTGTCGATCTCGATTGGAATGACCTCTGAGATAGCGTCCAGCAACGCCTTCGTCACGTTCGGATTTGGCTTCGCCTGGATGTAGTGCGGGGAATGGCCCCAGTAGCTGGCGCAGGGGATGCCGGCCGCCGTCATACGGTCCAGGACGATAGACATGATGCCGGTCGGGCCCTGGTAGGTGGAGGGATCAAATTTGAGGTGTTCAAGTTCCGGGCCGAGGTCTCGCGACATCGCAGACCGGGTTACTTTCACCGGCCGGGTATGTGGGACGGCGTCCAGAAGCGCTCCGAGTGTGACCACCAACTCCACGTTACAGGCCTCCGCGACCTCATAGATCATGGCCGAGTAAGAGCGCCACTTGAAATGCGGCTCGACCCCGCGAAACAGCACGACGTCTCGTCCCTCGGCGTTACTATTCCGCCAGGCGTAGAAGTGATTCTCCGGCCACGACAGAATTCGTTCGCCGTTCGCTCCGTTCTTTACCCTGGGACGTTGCTCGACGAAGTTGTAGAACTCCTCGGGGTCGATCGATGCAAATTTCTTCGCCGATATCTGGTCTGCGAGGTAGCGAATCGCTCGCGTTGCGGCCTCGGACGCGTCAGGCCAACCGGCGAACGCGGTCAGCATGATGGTCCGCCGCAGTTCCGGGCGTTCAGTGAATTCGAGGCTGTCCATGCCGGCGCGCCTCATTCCTCATTGCGCACATCCGTCCTGGGAACGCCGGGAAACCCGGGACCGCGAACGGCCCGTTCGTCCCTGGTCGCTTACGCGGCGAGTGTAGCATCGCGACGGACGGATGGGACCGCTTACCGGGGGTATCTGGACGCTCGTCTCAGATACCGCACCAGGCCGCGGTCGTACGGCAGGGCATCGGTGTCGTACTCGGGAAACGCCGGCGGCGCGGTTGATGCGAGGGGCGTCCCGTGGGCCATCTCATTCACCAGGAGACCGGTCAATCTGGGGAGTGACGCAACGTCTTCCGCGTTGTACCGGACGAGCGTCGAGAGCGCGTCCGGCTCGCCGTCGTTCGCCATTTCCCAGAGACGAACGGCGTCGAATCCGCCAAGACCGGATAACTCACTCGGCCGGCCCATGCCGGTCGCCTGCTCGATCTTCTTCAAGCCCCCGCGGAATCCGAGCCGCCGCAACGGGTATCTCAAGTCGAGATGCGCCGCATGCGCAAACAAGGAATCTCCGGCGTCCGCGCCCGAGCGGCCGAACTCTCTGTCGAGAAACGGCATGTCGAACGCAGCGCCGTTGTAGCTGACGAACAGCGAGTACCGGCGCAGGGCGTCTGGAAGCTCATCAAGGTTGTCGCCGCGGATGAAGGCGGTGAACCCGTCACGATCGAGGATGCCGACCATCGTCACGTACGCGTTTGCGGGCGACAGGCCCGTGGTCTCGATATCCAGGAACGCGGTTTCACGCTGGAAGTCGGCATACAGTCGCCAGCGCTCTCGCGTTGTGAGGGCGTCCTGGAAGTACCGGGCGTGTCCGTCGGCAAGTTGCTGCGCCGCTCGATCGAGGGCGCCGGTGTGCTGTGGCGAAGCCGCGGCGAGTTCTTCCCACGTGATGACGCCATCGCGCCATAAATCGGCTTCCCTCTCGGGACCGATACCATCGATCAGTTGGAAAGTGCTGCGAAGCATTCTGGCTCGCCGGTCATCGGTCTGGTGCTGTTTAAGGGATTGGTGGGGTGTTGATCCACATAGGGCGGAACGAGTATTGCTGTTAATTCGGAGAAACTATGCCGGGTTCGAATGCACGAAACATCGGTCGTTTTGACCGTGAAGTAGACTTGAAAATACCGTCGGCGAAAGGCTCGACGCGGGAACCGTGTCATCGCGGCCTAGCCCATGGTCGCCAGAACCTCTGATGTGACCCGGTATTTGAGTGGGCTGCCTGTTATCCAGCGTTCATATTCCTCGATAACACAGTCGGCGAGACGCACAACCTCATCGCCGATCGTGCCACCGATGTGCGGGCTTATAATCACGTTGGAAAGTTCCCAGTAAACGGAGTCATCTGGCGGTGGCTCCGGCGAGGTTACATCTAACAAGGCGGTCAGGTCAGGTCGGGCACTCATCACCCGAATCAGATCTTCCTCGACAACCTGGGCGCCCCGTCCGGAATTGATGAAGGTGGCCCCATCTCGCATCGCTTCGAAATGGGTCGCCGTCAGGATCCCCTGTGTGGAGTCGAGGTCAGGTGTGTGGTTGCTGATAACCAGGGAGCGTTCGAAGACCTGGCTCAAGGAGACCAGTTCGACGTCCAACTCTTGGGCCCGTTCCGGGCTTAGAAACGGATCGTAGGCGATTACTTTGATCGGATGGTTGGCAAGGAGGCGCCGCAGGCGGACGCCGATTTTGCCGAGCCCGATGAGCCCGACCGTTTCGCCAAAGACCCCACTTCGAGCGAATGACTTTGCCTCACCGGTTTTGAGGCTGCGATATCGTCGCGTGGCCCTGAAGTAGCCGCGTAACGACAGCAATATCTGCGATAAGCACATCTCGGCGACCGGTATGGCATTGATGTCCCAGGCGCTGACCAGGACGATGTTACGTTGGATCAATGGCTCGGCGAATGCCTTCACATTACCGGCGGCGTAAAAGACCGCTTTCAAGTTCGGCATGCACGAAAAGTGGTAATCCGTGAAACATGGGATACCCCAGGTACCAAAAATCACCTCAATGTGTGACAGTGACCCCGCGTGATCATCAAAATTACCGATGGTCACGACGTGAGGGTACAAGTCAGTCAAATCACCGATGCGGTCTCGACGACCATTTCCGAAAACATCGCCGTCGCTCTGTGGGTAATCGTAAAAGAAGGCTGACTTTGTACGCATAGCCGTCCACGGATTTTTGCTCGCCGTTGGTGATTCCGTGCTCCCCGTGCTCAAGGCGGGCGTCGACAACAGTTTTTGCACCGATCGTTGAGAAGTCTCGGCGCCTCGTCGTCCCTTTGGGTAGGTCCGGGAAGTGTGGGCCTGGGATCCCCGGTCCGAAATCATCGGGTTCTGGTCTGGGATTATAAGACGCACCGCGAGGTGAGGCCGGGGAAGGTGTGTCGGATGGGCGCCGTCGTCCCGGGGCTATAATCCGGCTGTTTTGGGGATTTACGCCGCGAAAAAAAGCTCCTGAAGGGAGCTGCCATTCCCGGCTCGGTACTCAGCCACACAGATTTAACGGCATATTTGAAGGAGTGACCTTCCATGCCCCTGCCCCTGGTAGTCGTGATCGGACCGGATGACGCGCGCACGCGGTCGGTTACGGAACGGTACGAGCTGCTCGCGCGTCAGCACGGTGGATCGGTCGAGGTCCGTTGGATCGACAGCGGCCTGTCCGACGACGACGTCATCGGACAGGCTCGCGATGCGATCGCCGTCATACCCGCCGGGCCGCGTGCCGTGACGACGGGACTGGCGCTGAGACTGCCCAACCTGCGGCTCATCCAGACCACCTCCGCGGGGACCGACTATCTGGACAAGACGGCGCTGGGCGAAAGTGGCGTGCTCGTCGCCAACAACGGCGGAGGCAACTCAGTGGCAGTGTCGGAACACGCCATCGCGTTGATGATCTCTGTCTATCGGAAGATCGATCTTCAGCTTTCGAGCATCCGGGAGGGCACGTGGATGGCCGGCGTGACCGGCGAGCCGGAGGAGTTTCACAACCTGGTCGACAAAACCGTCGGCATCGTTGGCCTGGGACGCATCGGCTCACGGGTGGCGCGCCGGCTACGCGGCTGGGAGTGCGAGGTCATCTACTCCGACGTCGTGCAGATCTCCGAGGAGGTCGAGCGGGAAACCCGCGCCCGGCGCGTGGACCTGGACGAGCTATTGAGCACGTCCGACCTGATAACGCTTCACGTTCCACTCGACCGCTCAACCCATCACATGATCAGCACACGTGAGTTGGAGCTCATGAAGCCGACGGCGATCCTCATCAATGCGTGCCGGGGCCCGGTGGTCGATGAAGCGGCGCTGATCAAGGCTCTTGATTCAGGCCAGATATTCGGGGCCGGGCTGGACGTGCTTGAAGAGGAGCCGACGCCGACTGACAACCCGTTGTTGACGATGGAGAACGTTGTCGTGACGCCTCACCTGGCGAGCCTCGCACAGGAATCAGGCATCCGCTCCACCGACTTCGCCATGGCCAACGTCTCACGCCTGGCGCGGGGCGAAGAGCTTGAGTCGATCGTCCACCCGGTCTGAGCGTGGATTCATTTGATTTCGGGGATTCGGGCGGGCCGTTCAGGGCCGTCTGCTTTGACCTGGACGGCGTGATCGTCGATTCCGAGCCGGTCCACTACGAGGCGGATCGCCGCGCGATGGCTTCCCAAGGCGTGGAGTTCACGTTCGAGGACAAAAAAGCGAACTACATCGGCCGGACTGTGCGCGACACGATGTTTCTGCTTTCAGAGGCTCACGGCCTGCCGGACCCGGAGGCGGTGTTGCGGGAGCGGGAGCGGCATTTCGAGGAGCTGGTGGCAACCGACCTGGAGCTCCGGGATGGCGCCCGCGATCTGCTGATCCGGCTGTCTGATCGCTCCATACCGTGCGCCCTGGTCACGTCCGGCAACCGCCTGTATGTCGACGGCGTGTTCGAGCGCTTCGACCTGGCGTCCCTTTTTACCGGGTTGGTGACTATGGAGGACGTGAGCGCGCACAAGCCGTCCCCCGAGCCGTACCTTGCCGGGGCGCGAACGCTCGGCGTCGCACCAGGGTCGTGCGTGGCCGTTGAGGACTCGCCGTCCGGCGTGGCGTCCGCGAAGGCGGCGGGCATGTACTGCATCGCCGCCCCGAGCGAGATGACGCTTGATGCGGACCTGTCCGCCGCGGATGTGCGAGTGGAATCGTTCGCCGAGATCGATTCAATCCGGCTGGACCGGCTTTTCGGGGCGTTATGACCGCTTACGACGTGGTCATAGTCGGCCTCGGGGCGATGGGCTCTGCGGCCGCATACCACCTGACGAAGCGCGGGGCGAGCGTGATCGGATTCGACCGCTTCACTCCGCCGCACACGATGGGCTCATCCCACGGCGATACGCGCATCATCAGGGAGGCGTACCACGAGTCTCCGGCCTACGTCCCGATCGTCCAGCGTTCCTATGAGCTCTGGGCGGAGCTTGAACGGGAAGCCGGCGAGACGCTTTTGCGCCAGACGGGCGGGGTGATGATCGGGCCGCCGGAAGGGGAGACGGTCGCCGGGGCCAGGCGCTCGGCGGAGCTCCACGGGCTGGCGCACGAGGTCCTGGACGCGGCCGAGGTGCACAGACGATGGCCCCAGTTCAGACCGCCTCACGATTTTGCCGCGGTGTACGAAGACCGCTCCGGCATCCTGTTCCCCGAGAGGTGCATCGCGGCGCACCTGGATGGCGCGTCCGGACGCGGCGCGGAGTTGCGGTACGGGACGCAGGTGTCCGGGTGGGCAGCAGATGGCGACAGCGTGACCGTGAACTCGGACGGCGGAAGCGTGAGCGCTGGACGGCTGTTGATCACCGCCGGGGCGTGGCTGCCCGGTCTTGTGCCCGAGTTGGACCTGAAGCTGGAGATCGAAAGGCAGGTGTTGTTCTGGTTCGAGCCCGCCGCCAATCCAAACCTGTTCGACCCGGCCAACTGCCCGATCTACATCTGGGAATACGAGCTGGACCACGCGTTTTACGGCTTCCCAGACCTGGGCGACGGGGTCAAGATCGCCCGCCATCACGACGGCCGGATTGTTGACCCCGACACGTTGGACAGGGATTACGTATCCGGGGAGGACGAGCAGATGCTCCGGGGCCCGCTTTCCCGCGTGATGCCGGACGCTGCGGGCCGGGTGATCCGGTCCGAGGTGTGCATGTACACGAACACGCCTGACCACCACTACCTTGTCGGCTTCCACCCGGAACACCCGTCGGTGTTGATCGGCAGCCCGTGCTCCGGGCACGGGTTCAAGATGGCGTCGGCGCTGGGCGAGGCGTTCGCCGACCTGTTGCTCGACGGCCGGTCGCGGCATGACCTGTCACCGTTCGGGATAGGGCGTCTGCTGGGGTAGGGTTGCTGTTCGGTCGCGGTTGTACGACGCCGGTTGTTCGTACTACATGTCGGCCTGAACGAAAGGGAAGAATCTGCGTATTGGGCCTCGCGGTGAAGGCCCTTCGACTCCGTCCTTCTCCGGAAGGACTCCGCTCAGGATGACCTTTTATTGCTCCGGCCCGCGCGTTAAGTCATCCCGATCCTTCCACCGAAGGAAGGGACCTTTACCGCGTGACCCGATGAGCAAATTGCTTCGATTCCAACCCACCACTCCCGTCGTTGATCCCGGGAGTGTGCGATCACGGCTCTTGGCTACGCCAGGTCCTCTGCCCAGTAGTACTGGCCGTGCGTGAATACCAGGTTCCTCGGGTTATCGGCGAGCAGGTCGCCCATCGAGGTCTTGAATATCGACCTGTTGGGCACGCCATCAGGATCGCGGCCCATGCCCACCGCTTCCGCTTCCGACATGAACGTGATCGTCTTGCCCTCGTCATCCTTGAAGCCCCAGAGCGGTTCGGACGCGACTACGGGCGTGTCCGGCATCTGCTCCAGGAAAGGCCTGAGACGGGCCGCCGATGCGCCGCCATCGCGTAACGCAGCGACGGCCTTCGCGTACATCGTTTCGGCGCGATCTGGATGCTGATCGATCACGTTGTCGAGCTGATCGGGATCGGCTTCGAGGTCGTAAAGCTCGGACGCCCGCCCGCGAGGGCTGCAGATCATGGCCCAGTCACGCTCGGTAACGGTCAGCGCCTCGACCACGCGATCAGAGCCGACCCATCCGTCAAACAGGTGGCCGACACCGGGCTGCCTCGTCTCGCCCTCCAAGACCGCCGGGAAACGGCCCGATACGACGTGGTCGCGCACATCTTCCACGTCACCGCGAACCAGGGGCCAGAGCGAGTGGCCGTGAACGTTGTCCGGTGGATCGACGCCAAGAAAATCGAGCACGGTCGGTAGTACGTCGACGGGCTGGACAAGCCCCTGGACGCGTGACCCGGCGCCGGCGCCACCGGGGTGGCGAATCAACATCGGGACCCGTGTGATTGTCTCGTAAAGATTGCCGAACTGGCCGCCCGGTTTGCCCTCCAGGTCGTGCTCGCCGAACAGGTGCCCGTGGTCGGTGATGTGGACGATCATTGTGTCGTCCAAACGGCCTGTGCGCTCAAGCGTATCCAGGATGCGGCCGACCCAGCGGTCGGTCATCGTTACCAGCGCTGCGTACATCGCCCTGACGTGCTTCGATTCCGCTGCGGTCATGAAGGTATTGCGGCCGTAGGGTGGGTAATGGACGACCTGTCCGTCGAAGTCGGGGTCGGCATACAGCTTCAGGTCGTACCAGGGCGCGTCAAAAGGCTCGTGCGGGTCCCACATATCCACCCAGAGAAAGAACCGGTCCAGCGTGGCGTTGGCCTCGATCCAATCACAGGCCTCGCCGGCGATGCGGGACACGGTGTAGTCGCGGTCGTACTTCTGAAGGCCCTGGTTGCGCCAGTACAACTTCAGGGCGTCCGGAGACTTGATCTTGTAGTAGTCGGCCCGCAGGGGCGTCGGGACGGTCGGGTCGGTGACGTACGGGTCGGTGTGTTGCCCGCGGACCCAGGACCACGCGTCGAACCCGCGGGTGTAGTCGAAGTTGTGATAGCCGATCTGGGGCGGATCGTAAATCAACTGGGTGGTGTAACCGGCGGCCGAGAGCACCTGGGCGAGGGTCACGTCATCCGGGTCGAGCGGCTCCCAGCCCCTGATCGGGAAGCCGTAACGGCCGGTCGCCAGGTCCCACCGGTTGGGGATGGTCGGGTAGGAGGCGATGTACGCGCGGTCGAACACAGCCGACTCTGACGCGAGCCGGTCTAGATTGGGCGTGCGGATCCAGTCGTTGCCGTACGCGCCCATGTGGTCGCGGCGGAACGTGTCGTTCATCAGGACAATGACGTTCATCACAGCCTCTCTGCGCCTGCCGTTAACCGGGGGTGGTACGGGGGTTACACGGATGCCACCTGAGAGGTCGCGGTCTGCGATCTGCGCACCCGCCGTTGCGGGCTAACACTACCCGAGGGCGACGGGCAACGCAGACGACTTCCGCACGCCGCGCTGCGAAGCTGTAATGACCGATCGTCCTGGGATTTCGATCACGGGTATGGCCGGGCCGCCAAGCCGGGATGTTTCACGAGTGATGTGGGGTGGTGGCCCGGTCGCGATTTTCAGTAGAGCCAGCGCGGGTGACGCCGCGGGAATGCCCCGAAATCACTTAAGGCAAACAAGTTATGCGCTGCGAAACGCCGCGCTCCACGGGAAGAGGCCAGGTTGACCCAGTTGCAGAACGCCGGTGTCACTCCATCCGACGCACCGTCTCCGAACACAACTTCCACTCCCGGCAACGCCCATCCACAGATGGGCGTGACGCAGGCTGCTGTCGACTCCTTCACGGCGGACATCGATACCCTCACGTCGAACATTACCGCCGTGGTGGTGGCGACCGATAAGACGGTGAAGCTGACGCTCCTCGGGTTGTTCGCGAAGGGCCATGTTCTCCTGGAGGACCTGCCGGGGGTGGGAAAGACCCTGCTGGCGAAGACCATCGCACAGTCGGTCCGGTGCCAATTCAAACGCATCCAGTTCACACCGGACCTGCTTCCAAGTGACATCACCGGGACTTCCGTGTTCGACATGAAGGAGACCCGCTTCGACTTCCTGCCGGGCCCGATCTTCGCCAACATCGTCCTGGCGGACGAGATCAATCGCACCGGCCCGCGCACCCAGTCGGCGTTGCTTGAGGCGATGGCCGAGTACCAGGTGACTGTGGAGGGCGAGGCACGCTTGCTGCCGACTCCGTTCATGGTGATCGCCACGCAGAACATGGCCGAGAGCCACGGCGCTTTCCCGCTTCCCGAGTCGCAGCTTGACCGGTTCCTCGTCGCGCTCGGCATGGGCACGCCGACCCCGGAGGCGGAAATGGAGATACTCGCCCGTTCCCAGGGCGGGATACCCGAGGCGCATGAAATCATGACAGGGGAGCGGGTGGTCGAGATGCAGGGCGTCGTCGCGGGGATCGAGGTGTCAGAGCCCGTACGGCAGTACATGGTGAACGTGGTCCAGGCGACACGGGTCGCGGACGGCGTGCAGTTTGGCGTCAGCCCACGGGGAGGGGCCGCGTTGCAGAGAGCCGCGCAGTGCTGGGCCGCGTTCAGCGGCAGGACCTTCGTGGAGCCCGGCGATGTGAAGGCGGTCGCGCCCTACGTGTTGCCGCACAGGATCATACTCGGCGCTGGCGCGGCGCTGCGGCCGGCGCAGATCGTGGCGAGCATCCTGGACAGCGTGGCGGTGCCGGCGTAGTGCGATCTGCGACCGCTCTGGCTGCGGACCCGCAACGAATCACACTCACGGGAACCCGGCCTTAATGATCACGCGGCGCGGCGTCGGCCTCGTTATCAGTGCGGTCGCCATCTTCTTTCTTGCGTCCGTCACGCGGGTCGGGTGGCTTCACCTGGCTGATGCCGTGTTCTGGGCAATGATCGTCATCGGTGCGGCGTTGCCGTGGTTGACGGTGCCGGGCATCCGGGCGGGCCGAAGGATAGCCACGGGCCGCAGCGGCGATGCTGTAGCGCCCCTGGTCGGCGACGAGATCGACGTCGAGGTCGATGTCACCAACGGCGGCATGTTCCCGCGATTCCTGGTCACGGCGTCGTACGAAAGCTCGCTCTCGGGCGGGAAAAAGCAACGGCAGCGAGTATTTTTCACGCACCTCCCCGGCGGCTCGACGACGACCGGAACCAACACTGTCACATGTGACATCCGGGGCCGGCACGAGTTCGGTTCTCTCACGGTGGAATCGGCGGCGCCCTTCGGGCTGTTCCGGCGTCGGCGGCACGTCTCCGCCCCGTTCGAAGTGCTCGTGTATCCAAAGTGGTACCCGATGGCCCACGTGGGCCTGCTGGAAGCGCCCCGCGGCGAGACGGAGGGGCGACGCATTTCGCGCACCGGCAGTGAAGTAATGGCCTCACGGCGCTACGGCGCGGGCGACCCGATGCGGGACATTCACTGGAAGAACACGGCCCGCACCGGCCGCCTCATGGTGAAGGAGTACGACGCCGGGGCGGACGACGGCGTGGTGATCGCGTTCGACGCGTCAAGTCCGGTTGGCGAGGGCGTTGAGACGACGCTCGAGTACGCCGTGTCGATAGCTGCGAGCGCCTCCCGCGCGCTTGTGCGGAATAATCTTGAGGTCGCGATCGCTGCGGGCGGGCCTCCCGGGCCGGCCACGTCAGACTGGGGCCGGATCATGGAATTGCTGGCGCTCGTAGAACCGGGACCCTTGCGGACGCTCGGCAACGCGATCGCTGCGGCGCCGGGTAACGCGCGGGTGCTGGCGATAGTTTCGGCGGACGACCGGGTCTCGATCAAGGCCCTGGCATCGCTGGCGTTACGGGGTGGTTCGGTGTCTGCGGTGGTGCTCGGAGGATTCGCGGAAGGACACGACGCGTTCGCTGCGCTGGCGTCCCTGAGGGCCACAGGCGTGGCGACGATCGAGTGCCACCTGGGAGGCCTGGAAGATTGCATTCGTGAGATCGAGAGCGGTAACGCCTCGCACGCAGACGCCAACCGGCGGCGATGGCCGGCGCCGAGGTCTGACGTGGACGCGATCGGGAGGGCGGCGTGAACTCGACCCTCACGATGAACGGCGCCGCAGCCGTCGCCCGTTCCGGAGAACGACGCACGACGTTCTTCCGTCGCATATTTGTCGACACACCCGAGGATTCCTTAAAACTGCGTGTCGTCACGCTGATCGCATCGTTGTGGGCGTCGCTCTCCCTGGCGTTCGTGGGTGTCGAACCGTTGATTCCGCTCGGCGCCATGGTGGCGCTCGCAGCCGGCCACTGGATCAGCTACCGCCGCCGTCGGGCCGGGATCGTCTGGATATCCCTGGCGATCGGCCTGTTCATAGTGGCGCTCGGGATAATGATGCGGCTCGAGCTCGTCTCAGCCGTCAGGGGCGACCGTGTCCCGATGGCGTTCTTCCTGCTGGCCACAGGTGCGGCGTCCAGCTTCGACCTGCGAACGCGCGCCGGCCTCTACACGCAGATGATCTTCAGCGGAATCGTCATGTTCTTCGCCGGAGAGTTGGCGTTCGGCAACGAATTCTCGTTGCTGCTCGGCGTCTACGGAATGATCGTGGTCGGCTTCTTCGCGGTCGGCTTCTGGGAGGACGAGGCTCGGAAGGCGCGAAGGGTGCATTTCGCCGGGCCGGTGGCGCCGGTCGCGCTGACATCGGTCCTGGCGCTGGTACTCGTTGCGGTGTCGATCGGCGCATTCTTGTTGTTGCCGTGGAACAGTGCGCAAGCGCCGCCGTCGCAACGACTGACCTACGTTCCATTTTCCGGAGACGGCGCGCCGCCGGGCGTGACCCCGCAGCAGGCGCGTGACCTCCTCCAGAACCAGGGACTATTCGGACCGCAGGCCAGGACCACTGTCGGCGAAGACGGCCTCGTCCAGATAGACCCCGCTAAGTCGGGACAAGACGGACTCGGGGCATCACCTGAAGGTTTTTTCACCGGTGTGTCGGAGGATGAACTGGCGGCGCTGGCCCGGATCGGTGCGCCGCTCGACACGGCGATGGACGACCCTGACGGGCTGGTAATGCACGTCCGGAGCCCTGTGGCCAGTTACTGGCGGGCCGCCGCGTTCGATACCTACAGCCCTTCAAGCGTGGATCGCGAACCCGGCTCCGGCGGCTGGTTCGCGACGATCGACGACGACCTCCCGTACGCGTCGCCGTATCAAAGCCGCCAAAGAGCGCCGGAAGGGGAACGGTATCTCCAGACCTTTTTCATAAAAAGCGACGTCGATGGCGAGATCCTGACCGGTTACGACCCGATCAGCGTACTTGTGCCGCGCGACGGCAGGCTCCGCCCGGTGGTGGAGGATGGGACCACCTACCAGGTGGTGTCCCGGCGGCCGGAATCGTCCGCGGATGCGCTCCGGAACGATCGGACGGAGTGGCAGGGTCCTGAATACGCGTTGTTGCCCGAGGGTTTCGGCGATATCGCCGCTCTCACGTTACGCCTTGTTGCCGACGCGCCGACCGATTTCGACCGCGCAGCGGCGATAGCGTCGTACCTGTCACAGCTTGAACTGGATGAACAGGCCGAGAACCAGCTTGTCTCCGGGGCGCTGCTTGACGACTTCGTGTTCGGTGAAACCCCGGGGACGAGCATCGACTTCGCTACGGCGATGACCTTGATGGGCCGGGCGGCAGGGCTGCCGACGAGGCTCGCCAACGGGTACCTGCCCGGGTCCTACAACCCGTTCTCAGGCGCCAACACGGTCACGGAGAGAGAGGCGCACGCCTGGGCCGAGATCGCGTTTGAGAAAGCGGGATGGGTACCGTTTGACGCCGCGCCGCGGAACGGCGGGACTGACGCTGCGAACGGCGCCGGCAGCTCGTCGAACCCACTGGCATCGCTACTTGAGAAACGGCTCGGCGACCGCATCGCGGGCGAGATCGGCGGCGGTGTCGGCGGCGGCCTGTCCGGCCTGTTCGGGCTGTTGACGAACGGGTTCATCGGGCTGGCCATCGCGTTCGTCTGGTTGGTGATCGGCGTGATCGGCTGGATCGCATGGAGGCGTTGGGCGGTGAAGGGCCCGGGCAGCGCGGCGTCACTTCGGTACGCGTTGATAAACGGAAAAGACCGGGCGATGGTGCTGGACGCGCACCGGCAGGCTGAAGCGCTGACAGCGCGCGCTGGGTTCCGGGCGCGGAGGCGAAGCGAGCCGTTCACCGAGTTCGCCGACGCGGCGATCGCGGCCGGTCTGCCGGCCGGCGCATCGTTGCACAACCTCGCCTCGCTCGCGGGGCGCGCCGCCTACCGTGAGTCGCTCATGGACCGTGACGCTGTCCAGGCAGCGTCCGCACACGTGGCCGAGATCAGGCTGGCGTTCGCGAACGTCGACCTGGCGCGGGCGTCGGCGCAGGCCGACCCTGCCTCAAGGGACTAGAGGCCGGCGCGGGACCTGCCCAGGACGCCCGGGTTGATCAGAATCTCCGGCATCTCACCGTTCAGCACCCGGACAACCTCGCGCGCCGTCCGCTCCTCGAGTTCGATCGTCGAAGCCTGTGAGAAGAACGCCGTGTGGGGGGTAATGATGACGTTGTCGAACGCATACAACGGGTGATCGTCTGGCGGTGCGGTCTCTTCCAGGACGTCCAGTCCGGCTCCGCCGATCTCGCCTTTCTCCAGCGCCTTGATAAGCGCGGGTTCGTCGATCAGGGGGCCGCGCGCGGCGTTGATCAGAAAGGCGTCGCTCTTCATCAGCTGGAGTTCCCGGGCTCCGATCATCCCGCGCGTCTCGGGGATCAACGGGGCGTGGAGCGTCACGAAATCCGATTCGGCGAGCATCTCGTCCATCGAGGTCATCCGCACGCCGTCCGGGGCGGCCGCCTGTTCCACGAACGGGTCGTGGGCCAGCACCGTCATCCCGAAGGCCCGCGCCCGTCCGACGACGGCGCGTCCGATACGTCCCATCCCGGCGATGCCGAAGGTCTTGTCTCGCAACCGGTGCATGGTGTCGGTCAGCGAGACAGCGCCCCAGCCTGACGCCTTGACGACGGCGCTGTGCTTGACGATTTTGCGGTTGAAAGCGAGCGTCATTCCCAGGACGTGATCGGCGACCTCGTCGATGCAGTAGTCGGGGACGTTAGTGACCACGATGCCGAGCTCGGTGCAGGTGTCGATATCCAGGTTGTCCAGGCCGATGCCGTAACGGGACGCGACCTTGCAGTTCGGGGCGTTGCGGAGCACTTCTGCGGGTACCTGGGCGAAGCAGAACATGATGGCGTCTACATCCGCAGCGAGTTCTGTCAGAGTCCCCACAGAGCCGTCAGGGGAGACGACGGGCTCGATGCCGGCGGCCTGGAGCACGGCCGTCTCTGCGTCGATGTTGGGCCAGGCGTAGTCGGTAATCAGGACCTTGCTCACGTTGAGTTCCTCAGGGAGTGTGGCGTGGCGACGGTACAGGTTAGCGCGGAACGAACCGTAGGGGCGTATGGCAATACGCCCGGGGCGGAGCAAGCCCGCGCCCCTACCTTGCGTTGCGCCCGTCTCCTGATTTTTCTACGTAATAATGAGTCCAAGTATTCTCCATGAGGCAGATTATTTCGATTTCACGAAGCCTAATGTGAATGGGCTGGATGTTGATCAGCGAGATGTTCGTGTGCGTCCCGGTGATGGAACGTCTGCCCCGGGGACGTCTCCGGGTCCACGTGCACCATGATCCGGCCTGAATGTGGCACCGCCTCAAGCAACGCGTGCTCTACCGCGGCCGCGATCCGATGACCCTCCGAGACTTCAAGGTCGCCCGTCACGGAGATGCTCAAATCGACGTAAACCTCATGCCCGGACCACCGGGCGCGAATGTCAGAAACTTCGACGACTTCTGGCGTACTGAGCGCGGTATCGCGGATGCGCTCAACCGTATCTGTATCGATACCGTCCAGCAGGTGCACTAGCACCGGTTTCGCGGCGGTCTTGAGCAGCCACAGAATCATACCGACGATGACGAGGCCCACGATCGGGTCTACGAGTTGCCAGCCGGCTAAAGCGCCGATCGCAGCTGCGACCACGGCAAGGCTGGTCAGGCCGTCGGTCCGAGCGTGATAGCCATCGGCGACCAATGCCGCGCTGGCTATGCGGCGCCCGACACGAATGCGAAGGATCGCCACAGCCTCGTTGCCTGCGAATCCGATGAAACCCGCCGCCATCAACACCCACGGAAACTCGATGTCACGGGGGTTGATCAGCCGGCCTATCGATGTGTACGCGGCGAAAACAGCGCTGGCGAGAATGAGGAGGAGAACGATCACTCCCGCCAGGTCTTCGACTCGCCCGTAGCCGTATGTGAATCTGCCGCCCGGTCTTCGCCTCATAAGGACGAAGGCGATCCAGAGAGGCACAGCGGTAGACGCATCACCAAAGTTGTGAACGGTGTCGGACAGCAGGGCGACACTGCCCGACAGAAACACGATCGCGAGTTGGAAGACGGCCGTTATGCCTAACAGGACAAGCGACCACTTCACCACCCGGATGCCGCTCTCTGTCCCGGACACAGAACTGAATAGCGCCGGGTCTACGGTTCCATGAGAATGTCCGTGCCCGTCTTCGCTCCCGTGGTCAGGTTCGTGTTCGTGCTCGTGCGCCATCGAGTACCTGTTTTCGCTTGTGTCAGGCTATTGTCCACCAGGGATCGCGTGGTTGCCGCAATCCCAACGGTTGAACGGGTGAGCCCGGGCTCCTGTGCCAACTTCACCAGACATTAAAGAAGGCCGTTTCCCACCCCCTCAATCTGCACGTCAGCGTTCGCAGCGCTGAAGATCAGCGAGGGTCGAGCGTCGGCGGCGACCTACGGCGCGGCGACCGGCTCGGCGCGCACGAGGCCGAGGTTTTCGCAGGTCCGGGCGACGACAGCGGCGCGATTGAGTGTGTAAAAGTGGAACTCGTTTACGCCCTCAAGCATTAACCGGTGCGTGAACTCTGTAGCGACGCTGACGGCGACGCTGGAGCGCGCCTGTGAGCCGTTCCCCACCCGGCCAAACCGGGAGATGAGCCAGTCCGGGATGCTGGCCCCGCAACGCGCCGCGAAACGGCTGGCGCTGATGATGTCGGTCACAGGGAGCACCCCGGGCACGATCGGCACCGTGATGCCGGCGGCGCGTGCCCGGTCCATGAAGCGCACGTAAACGTCGGGCTCGAAGAAGAACTGTGTGATGGCGCGCGATGCCCCGGCGTCTATCTTGCGCTTCAGGTGATCCAGGTCGTCCGCGGGGCTCCGGGATTCCGGATGTGTCTCCGGGTAGGCGGCCACGGTGATCTCGAAATCAGCGACCTGTTTGAGGCCCTGGACCAGGTCGGAAGCGTACCGGTAGCCGTCAGGATGCGGCTGATACCGATCGCTCCCCGCGGGTGGATCGCCGCGTAGCGCCACAATGTGACGTATGCCGGCCTCCCAGTAGTCGCGTGCTACTTCGTCAACCTCGTCTCGCGACGCTCCGACGCAGGTCAGGTGCGCGGCGGGGGGGATGTCGCTCTCGGCGAGCATGCGCCGGACGATCTGGTGGGTCCGCTGTCGCGTGCCCCCTCCCGCGCCGTAGGTAACCGATACGAACCGCGGCCCGTACGGCTCGAGTCGTCTGAACGATCGCCACAGGGTGCGAACGGCGGACGCCGTGCGCGGAGGAAAGAACTCGAACGAGATTTTCGGCAGCTTGCGGGTGGGTGAACTCAACTGGCGGCCACCGCCGGGTCTCTCGCCGATGAGGAACCGGTTGCGGCTGCGGCGCTCTCTGGCAAGGCCAGCCACACGTTCACGGTCAGCGGTTCTCCCTTCAACTCCCGGGCGAGATTGCACGACATTCCGGCAGTGCGGCACCATGCAGCGACCTCCTCGTGGCCGAGGCCGAGCCGGTGATGGGCATGTTTCTCAAGAAGTAACTGCTGCGTGTGCGGCGCGAAGTCGACGATTACGAGGCGTCCCCCGGGGCGTAATACCCGGCTCGCTTCCGCGATTGCGGTGTCGGGCTTGATCGCGTAGTGGAGCACCTGATGAAACACCACGGCGTCCTGCGAGGCGTCGTCGAACGGCAACGCATACATGTCGCCGTGCCGGACCTGGCAATGCTCAAGGCCGGGCTTGCCCAGGTTTACGCGCGCCACCGCTAGCATTTCGCGCGACAGATCGATACCGATGCCGATCTGGATGTCCGGGGCCATCACCTCAAGGATGCGGCCGGTACCGGTCCCAATGTCCAGGAGATCGGCAACACCGCCGCCACCGAGCAGATCGCGGATGCATGCCTCCACTTCCAGCTCGGGGGCGTACATCGAACGGATCTGGTCCCAGCGGGCGGCGTTTTTACTGAAGTAGGCGGCGGCCGCCTCAGCCCGCGCCCGCTTGACCTCTTCCAGTCGTTCCAGGTCACGCCCGTATGTCGGGTCGTTTTCCGAGATCAGTTCGACGATGGCACGCCCCAGGCGCGGTCCATCGGCGCCGTTGGCGAGCCGGTAGAACGCCCACTGGCCCTCTCGGAAGCGGCTCAATAGCCCCGCTTCACACAGCAGTTTGAGATGCCGGGAAACGCGCGGCTGACTCTGGCGCAGAATCTGCGTCAGTTCGGTCACGGTAAGTTCGGCGCGGGCGCAGAGGGCGAGCAGGCGGAGCCGGGTGGGTTCACCCGCAGCCCTCAGTCCGGCCAGAAGCTGTTCCATCAATCGCTCGCATGTCCGGTAGGTTCCCGGAATGTTTCCCGGAGTGTTTCATGGTTGCCGTCAGGCACTTGCATATAAACATGTCCTTATATGGTGGTCAAGCGAAACGAGTAGCGCCAATCGGCGTCCAGGGATTCAGCCCGCCCCGGGGCTCAAGCAGACGTCAGGTCCCGTTTCATGGGCTTGAACTGGCAGCCTTCCACGAACAGGTCGAAAAAGTCCGGGGATGTCTCCAGCTCGACGTGCTCGATGTCGCGGGTCAACAGCTCAATCTCCCGGCGCTTCATCCTTGATTTGAGCATGATGGTCGCTCCTTCCAGGGCGGCGTTGCCGATCTGAGAGACGCGGTCGAGCGGGATATTGGCGATGAACCCGATGTCCCGGGCGTTTTCGACGTTGATGTAGTTGGCGAACCCGCCGGCCAGGTAGAGCCGCGACAGGTTCTCCAGTGGGGTCCCGTACTTTCGCAGGACGATCCACTGGCCGCAGTAGTTGGCTGCCTTGGCCTGCGCCAGGGCGCTCATGTCGGCGCGTGAAAGTGTGATGCCGCGCTCGGGCACGACGTCGAACTCCGATGCACCGTTTTCCAGTACTCCCAGTTCGTTCATGCGGCGCGTCCTGAGCAGTTCCGCCAGCAGATCGACCAGGCCCGAGCCGCAGATGCCCTCGGCCGGCGCTCCGCCGATGGTGTCGTATTCGACTTTCCCGTTGGTGATGCGGACCGTTTCGATGGCGCCATCGTAGCCGGGCATGCCGAAGGTTACCTCGCCGCCCTCAAACGCCGGAC
>JACZRO010000140.1 GCA_022574675.1 Chloroflexota bacterium | reverse complement strand
GACGGCGAACGACTGCCAGAGCTGGTCGTACAGGTTGTCGTTCTTGATCTCGTCCATGACGACCCAGTCAGCCCCGCGGAGTATTTCCAGCTTCTCAAAGGTGATGTCACCGATCACCCTGATGGCGAGTCCGGGCCCGGGGAAGGGCTGCCTGTTGAGCACCTCGGGGGCGATGCCTAACTCTGCGCCGGCGAGCCGGACCTCGTCCTTGAACAGGTAGCGCAACGGCTCGACGAGCTTCAGGTCCATGTGCTCCGGGAGACCGCCGACGTTGTGATGGGACTTGATCACGTGCGCCGCCTTTGTCTCGGAACTGGTGCTCTCGATCACGTCCGGATACAGGGTTCCCTGCGCCAGGAAGTCCACCTCTCCGAGCTCGTCAGCCTCTTCCTCGAACACGCCTATGAACTCGCGGCCGATGATCTTTCGCTTTTCCTCCGGGTCTGTCACGCCTTTGAGCGCCGACAGGAACCGCTCGGTGGCGTCGACATATCGGAGCTTCAGCCCGAGCGTCCGGCCGAACACCTCCTGGACGCGCTCCGGCTCCTCCCTGCGCATAAGGCCGTTGTTGACGAATATGCAGGTGAGGTTATCCCCGATGGCCCGGTGAAGCAGGACCGCTACGACCGCCGAATCCACGCCGCCGGAGAGGGCGCAGATCACTTTTCCGTCACCGACCTGCTGTCGTATGCGCTCGATCGCCTCGGAGACGAAATGCCCCGGCGTCCAGTCGCTGGACGCTCCGCAGACCTTGTGGACAAAGTTGCTGAGGATCCGGGCGCCCTGCGGGGTGTGCGCGACCTCCGGGTGGAACTGGATGCCGTAGATGCCGGCGTCGTTGCCGATGGCGGCGATCGGGGAGTTCTCGGTAAAGGCCAACGAATGGAAACCGGGCGGAAGCGTTTCGATACGGTCTCCGTGACTCATCCAGACCGGCGAGTCTTCGTCCAGTCCGTCGAGCAGATCGGTCTCCCTCTCGTTGCGATGGATAACGGCATAGCCGTACTCCTGCTGCAACCCTGCGGCCACCTTCCCCCCGAGCTGGTGGGCGAGCGCCTGCATCCCGTAGCAGATGCCGAGAATGGGAACCCCGGCCTCGAACACCCAGCCGGGCGCCAGCGGCGCGCCTTCCTCGTAAACACTGTTGGGGCCGCCGGAGAGGATGATCCCGACGACGTTTTTGCCCTCCAGGACTGATCCGTTAGCCGAGTGCGGAACGATCTCGCAGAAGACGTTTGCCTCACGCACGCGACGGGCGATCAGGTGGGAGTACTGGGAGCCGAAGTCCATGATGATGACCGTTTCAGGCTCTTCGGGCTCTTTGAGTTCTGGCGGCTCCGGTCCCGGACGCCCGCCTCGTACGCGTTCGCCCTGGGCGATCTCGAGATAAGTGGCGACCTCGATATCGTCGGTTGTGGAGACGCGGCCGCTATCGGCGACCGCACGATCCTGTGGCTGCTCGGGGGTTGGCGCGGCGTCTTCTGGCATGTCTCCCGGGTGACCTGCCGGAGCCGTCCGGGGCGGACAGTGACCGGCGCTTAAGGGCGGATGACGAGGGGTTCAAACCTAGCACCCGTGCTAGACTCCGTCAACGTAAATCGTTCGTGGGCGTCTTCGCCCGCGCCGGACCGCCGAGGGGCGTCCGGCCCTTCGAGACCCTGGGAAAATCCCGGGGCGTCATGTCGCCCCGACACGGACTTCGACATTGAGCCGCGCCATCGACCGAGCCGACCCTGATCCGTCCCCGTACCTATCCCCTGATCCAACCGGGGTGGCGGCGGCCGCTGCCGTAATCCGGGGTGGGGGAGTGGCGGCTTTCCCAACCGATACCTTTTACGGCCTCGGGGTCGACCCCTTTAATGAGCGGGCCGTGGAGTCGCTGTTCGCCGTCAAGGGCAGGGCGGCGCTTAGTGCGGTTCCGATCTTGATCGCCGCACCCGGCGATATGAGCATCGTCGCCGCGACTGCGCCAGACGGAGCGGCTGCACTCGCCGAGGTGTTCTGGCCCGGTGCGCTGACGCTTGTGCTGGAGGCGGTCGCCGGACTGCCCGCCATGATCTCGGCGGGAGCGGGTACGGTGGGCGTTCGCGTGCCGGATCACCCCGCGCCGCGCGCCATCGCACGCGCGGTGAACGGCCCGATCACCGGCACTTCCGCGAACCGGTCCGGCGAGCCGCCGATGAAGGCGGCCGGCGAGGTGAAGGCGACGTTCGGCGATGCGCTCGGATTTGTGCTGGATGGCGTCTGCGGAGCGCACGATGCGCCCTCGACGGTCGTAGACTTCACGGTCGATCCTCCGCTGGTGCGGAGGCACGGCGCGATCACGCTGGAGGCGCTCCTGCGGATATGCCCGGACGTCGTCGGCTAGGTTTTTCCGGGCTCCGGTTGCCGGCGCGATGCAGGATTGGTAACTGTCCCAAATACCGGGGGAGGGCGCGTTTCTACGACGAGACCTCTCCCTCGCCTTAATCCTCTCCCGCCGGGAGAGGAGACTTGAGATACGCCGCTCGTATCTCTCACGGTCGAGCAAGTTAGTTGCAGGTACAAGCAAATGAACGGTGACGCCCGGAAATGACCCCAGAATCAGACCCGGTAATAAACGGGGAACGACGATGACGTCCGGGAGTCCGCCGGCCGGGTTGACCGAGCGACAGGACGAGCTGGAGGCTGCGCTGAGGGCGCTGGTCGCCGATCGCCCGCTGCCGCTTTACCGGATGATGGGTTATCACATGGGGTGGGTGGAGACGACCGGCGAAGAGCGCAGTGCGCCCACGCGTTTGCGCGTCCACGGCTCGCTCGTCCTGATGGCCTGTCGCGCGCTGGGCGGCGACTATAGCGATGCGCTTCCCCACGCCTGCGCCATCGAGTACATGTACAACCACATACTCATACATGACGACATCCGCGACGGCAACTCCGAGCGCGATGGCCGGGCATCGGTATGGTGGTCGTGGGGACCGGCGCAGGCGATCAACACCGGCGACGGCATGCATGCGCTCGCGCGTCTGGCGCTGTTCGAGATGCGCTCGAACGGGAAGCCTGCCGAATCCATATCAAACGCGCTTCGGGCGCTGGATGAAGCAAACCTGGAAACCTGTGAGGGCCAGTACCGGGATATCACGCTCCAGGAGCGGCTCGATGTCGGGGTGGACGAATACCTTTCGATGTCGGAGTCCCAGACGGGCGCGCTGCTTGCCTGCGCGCTGCGGCTCGGCGCTCTGGCTGCCGGCGAGACGGGCGACGCCGCCGCAAAGGGGTTGAACGAGTTCGGCCGCAAGCTGGGAGCCGCGATCAGGGTGGCCGACGACTGCGACGTGTTCTGGCCGGACGGCGTGCGTGACGACGCCCGCCAGGGCCGGCTTGCCGCCAAGAAAAAGACACTCCCGGTGGCATACGTGATCGAATCAGGGTCGCCGACGGACCGTCGCGTGGTCGGTGAGATCTACATGAAACGCGTGATAGACCCGGCCGCCGCCGACACGCTGATAGCGGTGCTGGACGCGGCCGGCAGCAAGGACTTCTCCACCGGGACGATAAAGCGGTTGGTGGACGAGGCGTTGTCGGCCCTGGAAACCGCGGGCTTGCCCGATGCGGCGATCGATGAACTGAGCGCCGCAGCGCGGTTCCTTGCGACTCCGGACGGCCTGGCCGCCGGTGGGGTGATGCACGGCGGGGAAGCGTAGATGCCCGCAGCCGGGAAAAAAACCGTCGAAGACATCGATGTTCAGGATTGCCGCGTGCTTGTGCGCGTGGATTTCAACGTCCCCATGTCCCCGGGGAGCGCCCGGATTTCTGACGATTCCCGCATACGGGCGGCATTGCCGACCATCTCTTACTTGCGGGATCGCGGCTGCCGCGTGATGCTCTGCTCCCACCTCGGCCGGCCGGGTGGCGAGGTGGATGAAGAGATGCGATTAGCGCCCGTGCGTGAACGGCTGTCTGAGCTACTGGGGATCGAGGTCGTGGACGGGCGCGGTCCGGCGGGGGCGGTTCCGATGAAGGTCATGGAGTCCCTGGCGCCGGGCGCCGTCGCGTTGCTCGAGAACCTCCGGTTTAACAAGCGTGAAGAAACGAACGACCCGGGATTCGCCCGTAAGCTGTCCGCCCTGGGCGAGGTGTTCGTAAACGATGCCTTCGGGGTGGCGCACCGCGCGCACGCGTCTACGGTGGGGATCGCCGAGCACCTGCCGGCGGTCGCCGGGCTGTTGATGGCGCGCGAGCTGGAGATGCTCGCGGCGTGCCTGGAAAACCCGCGGCGGCCGGTGCTGGCCATCATCGGCGGCGCCAAGGTGTCGGACAAGATCGCCGTACTCAGGCACCTCGCCGGCCGGGTCGACACCGTTCTGATCGGCGGCGGGATGGTGACGGCGTTTCTGGCCGCCATCGGTCATGTGGACGCCGGCGCGCTCGCGTCCGCAGACGTCGAGGCCGCACGGTCGCTGCTGGCGGTTTCACAGGCCCGGATCATTACCCCGACCGATGTCGTGACGGCTGCGGAGTTCGCAGAGAATGCGGAGCCACACACCACCGGCGTGGCTGCGATCACGGCCGGGGCGCTGGTGCTCGATATCGGCCCTGAGACGGCCGGTGTTTACGCGGGAGAGATCGCCGCCGCGAAGACAATCATCTGGAACGGGCCGATGGGGGTTTTCGAGTGGCCTTCGTTCGCCGCCGGGACCTCTGTCGTGGCGAACGCGATAGCAGCCAACGATGATTGCGTGAGCGTGGTGGGAGGCGGCTCGACCGCTGAGGCGGTCGGAGCGCTCGGGCTCCGCGAGCGGATCACGCACGTATCGACGGGTGGCGGAGCGTCGCTCAAGTACCTGGAAGGCAAGATATTGCCGGGGGTTGCGGCGCTGCTCGACGCCCACGACGCTTCGGACGAGTAGTTGCAGCAAGGGCAAGAATGCGAACGCCGATAGTCGCCGGCAACTGGAAGATGAACACCACACTGGCGGACGCGACCGCGCTTGCGAGGGACGTGCGGGCCGGTGTCGACGGAGTCGTCGGCGTCACGACGGTCGTGTGCCCGCCGGCGGTGTCGATCGTGCCCGTCTCGATGGCGCTTGAGGGATCATCCGTGCACGTGGGAGCGCAGGACGTGAGCGCTAACCCGCCGGGGGCGCACACCGGAGAGCTGTCGGCCGGTATGCTCGCCGGGCTGTGCACCTTCGTGATCGTGGGCCACTCGGAGCGACGAGCGATGTACTGCGAGGACGACAGGTCCACAGCGGCAAAGGCGAAAGCTGCGCTCGCCGCCGGGCTGCGTCCGATTCTGTGCGTCGGCGAGCCGCTTGAGGTTCGGGAGAACGGGCGGGCGGAATCGTTCGTCACGTCACAGATCGAGGGCAGCCTGACGGGCATTTCCGATATCTCGCAGATCTCAATCGCCTATGAGCCGGTCTGGGCCATAGGCAGCGACCGGGCCGCGTCGCCGGAAATCGCGCAGGAAATGGCGGCGATGATCCGTGGCGCCGTGGCCGATTTGTACTCCAAAGCGGTATCCGAAAGATTGCCGGTTCTGTATGGCGGCAGCGTTAACGCCGGGAACTGCGCTTCGTTTGCCGCCGCCCCGGACATCGACGGGGCGCTGGTGGGTGGGGCGAGCCTGGACGGGCATGAATTCGCGCAGATCGTTCATGCGGCGGCGTCGGTGTGACGGATCCGGCCGTCTGTAACCTCTAATAATGCCCGCGTCGAACATATCGGCCCCCAGGCCCCGGCTCGTCGCGGTGGTCGGGCCTACGGCGACCGGCAAGACGGCGCTCGCCATCCACCTCGCGCGGGCATTCGACGGCGAGGTGATCAATTCCGACTCCCGCCTGTTCTATCGCGGATTCGACATCGGCACGGCCAAGCCGACGGCTGAGGAGCTTGCGGCGGTCCCTCACCACCTGGTGGATTTCCTCGATCCCATTGCTGATCCGGGGGACCCGTTCGGTCTCGCCGACTATCTTGATGCGGCAAAGGAAGCAATCGGCAAAATTATTGCCCAACACGGCCTTCCGGTGCTGGCGGGTGGGGCAGGGCAGTATGTGTGGGGCTTGCTTGAGGGTTGGAACGTGCCGCGTGTACCGCCGGACCCTGCGTTGCGTTCGAAGCTCGCACGTGAGGCGGAAGAGAAGGGCGGCGAGGTCGTATTCGCCCGGTTAGAGGAGCTGGACCGGGAAGCAGCGGAACGAATCGACCCGCGCAATGTGCGTCGTGTGATCCGGGCGATCGAGGTGGCGCGGGCGGGCGCGAACAAAGGGCCCCGGCGCTCGGACGAGCCGCCGTACGATGCTCTCGTGATCGGTTTGCGGCTGCCCCGGGAGCAGCTTTATGCGCGCATCGACGCCCGGATCGACCGCATGCTTGTGGACGGCTGGGTGGACGAGGTGCGCGCAATGGTCGAGCGCGGCGTGCCGTCGAGCGCGCCGCCGATGACCAGCATCGGCTACCGGGAGATCGCGGGCTACCTTGCGGGTGAACGGACTTATGACGACGCGGTCCGTGCCGCCCGGCGTGCGACGCGCAACCTGGTGCGTCACCAGGGAAACTGGTTTGCGGCCGGCGATGAACGGATCAACTGGCTGGACGCGGCGGACCCGGACAGGACGGCGGAGGCCGCGATCGAGCTGGTGTCCTCATGGATGTCCGAGACCGCTGCAAACTAAGATTTATTCTAAACACAACACCAAATAGCGTATCCACTGACCGTTTCAATCCTCTTTAGAATGTCAGACCCCCGCAGCGTGAGCGCTTCGGGCCAACCAGAGGGAAGGGGCCTTTATTGCCGCTGCCATTCGTCAAACTGCACGGCGCCGGGAACGACTACATCGCTATCGACGGGCGAGGGATCGACCGCGACTGGGGCGCGTTGTCGGTCGCGATGAGCCGGCTCAACTTCGGCGTCGGGTCGGACGGGATAACCCTGGTCCAGGACTCGGACGTGGCCCAGGTCCGCATGCGCATCTACAACCCGGACGGCTCCGAGGCCGAGATGAGCGGGAACGGCATCCGCCTGTTTGCCAAGTTCGTGATCGACCGCAAGAT
>JACZRO010000139.1 GCA_022574675.1 Chloroflexota bacterium | reverse complement strand
CAGACGCACCGACGGCCTCACCCGTCCCGACCGCCACCGCCACCTCGTCACCAAGCCCGACAGCGGTTCCGACGGCAAGCCCGACGCCTTCCCCGGCGACCGTCATTTCGACACCTGTCAGCACGCCCACCGCCACAGCCCAACCCACGCCCACATCCACGCCTGCGCCAGACCCAACACCCGTTCCCACCCCGGCGGCGATACCTGTAGCCACGCCACCGACTCCGACCCTGCTACCTACGCCCACTCCGGCCCCGGAACCCAGGGTGAACCTGAGGCCCGTCAGCGCGGGCGCCGGTCAACTGCCGCTGTTCGTACACGTCGATCCCAACTCGACCGACCCCGGCGCGCTGAAAACCGGCGGACCGGTCCTGCTGGACTGGTTCCTGGAAAACGCCTCCCCGTTCCCGACCGCACGGGATTTTGTGACGGATTTATTCGTCGACGGGATTCATGTTGAAAGATGGCGGAGTACCCAGTCGCCACCGTTCCAGAAATTTGGGATCCGGAACTGGTCCGGCCTTAACGACCAGATCCGGCTCGACCGCGGCGATCACACGTTCCGGCTCGTGGTAGACGCTCTTGACCAGATCTCCGAGACGGACGAGACCGACAACGTGTTCGAGTGGACCTACACCTGGGGCGGCGACCCGCTGCCGGTCCCGGAATCGCTGGCTCGCGCCGTCAACCTGGTTCCGGCCATTCCGCGAAATTTATCGGCTCCTCTTGTCGCCGCCCCGGTACCTGGCGCGTACCAGTCAGGCCTGCTTTCCGTTTTGTCCCCGGTATTCGTTTCCTGGGGCACTCAAAACATCGGCCTCGCATCGACAGACGCGAGCATTGCGATCCACCTGTATTTTGACGGAATGCTGGTGCGCACCGGGTCGATCTCTGGGCTCGCCGCCTCCAGCAAGTCTGTGACGAAAGACTGGGCCGATCTCAGTTCCCTGGTAGGAATCGAGCCGGGGCGTCACACGTTGCGGCTGGTCGTCGACCCCGGAAACCTTGTTGCCGAATCGGACGAAACGGATAACGAGTTCATCGCTGAATTCGAGTGGCTCGCAGGGACGACGATCGCCCCGCCGCTGAAACCAGCGCCAACTCCGATCCCGGCTCCTCCGTTTGATGAGTTAAAGCAGCCGAACCTCACTTCCAGCACGCCATTCGGGTGGGACAGCGCCGTCACGGTGAAGCCGCTTTCTTCAGCGAAAGACGGCAACCGGGGCCTCGATCTTCCTGTTTCGTCCGGTTCCGCCGTCCAGGTGGAGTACGTGGTCAAGAATTCCAGCCCGGTCGCCTCGACCTCCGGGTTCGACGTCACTCTGCTTCTGGATGGACAAGCCATCGACGTGGCAAGGTTTCCGCGCATGGGCTCAGGCGAGTCGTCGATAGGCTCGTATGTTATCCCGGCCTCGTCAGTGTCGCCCGGGCCCCATCGGTTGAGCCTGATCGTTGACTCCGGTTCCGAACTGGCCGAAGCGGACGAGAACGACAACGAGTTTGAGCGGCTTGTGGTGTTTGCCAGCGGTGATCCCCCGGGGACGCCGACGCCGACCGCGTACTCGATCACATCGCTTCGCGAATTTTTGGCGGCTCTCCCGGAACTGTTGCTTGAGACCCGGGATGTAGACGGCCCCGAGCGCTCCAGCCGCGATTGGCTCGCTGATATTTCAAAAATCGCGGACGCCGGCTACTTCCTTGCGACGGGAACAGCAATCAGCGACGAGCGCCTCTCGATCGAGTTCCTGCCGCGATCGGAGTACCTGGTTCAACTCGTCGAGGCGTGCATGGGAGATACGGGACCGATGACGGCTATTGAGCACGCGGCTGAACTGGCGACATGCCGGATGTCCGCCGATCAGTCCATCGGGGTCCGGACGCAGCGTGACGGGCGAATCCTCGTTCTGGTCGACACGACCAACACTCCGGCACAGGTTCTGAGCACACTCTTCCACGAGCTGGGCCATGCCCGCCAACGCCTGCTTGCCCCGGGGGACGGCAGCGTGTCGAATAGTGCGCTGTCCGCTCTGAGAGAGGCACAAGCGCAGGTATTCGAGGCGGTCGGCTGGAGGTCCATTGAGGAGTTCCTCGACATCTCTGTGACGTCGTATCCAGACCTTTCGGTCTTGAACGAAAACGTCCGGGATTTACTGGCCGGTAAATTGGATGGGGCGAACGACGAGGAGGAACACGACCTCGGATACGTCCTCATGTGGCTGACGGCGTTGCAAGACCCGGGCGGTCTCGGGATCGCGGGCGAGCTACGTACCATCGGCAAACTCAGCCCGGCATCGACGCTGGCCTTCTACGACTACCTGCTAACGATCGAGCCTGACGAAGCGGAAGCATGGGCGGCGCAGCGACTGGCGAACAGCAGCGCGCTCCTGGTGGAGTTCCAGGCCATCACGCTCGGACGGCTGGTGGCGGGACTGGCATCGGACACAGAGGGCCACCCGGACCTGCGCGAGGTCGCTTTCCTGGCCCCATAGCGCCCGGTAATTTTTCTCGCCTTTCGGCGCATAATCTGGTCCGGCTCGGAAACCCGGTGGGGCCAGAAGGCTCCGAACCGGCCCGGCGGTCGTAACAGTCGTGACAGGTGATCGCCGGTCAGCGGCCACATCTATCGTCCCGATATATAAAGGTCCAGGCTAAAGCGGTATATGTCCGTTCCAGCATCCAGCACAAAACGGCGACCCCGGCGCCGCACGCGGTTCGCGCTCGTCTTGCTCGGGCCTGCGGGCGTGATATTGGCGGCGGCGTGCGGCGGCGTGAGTGAGGAAGACCTGCACCTGGCGCTGGCGCTGGCACAGGAGACGGCCGTAAACGACGCGGTCGCCACGGCCATCGCGGAAATACCGCCAGTTCCAACCCCGGCCCCGACGGCTACTCCCCAGCCGGCACCAACACCGCAGCCCACTTCGACGCCGGTCCCGACGGCGACTCCGGGTCCTAATTTCGCCAAGATCTACCAGGAAAAAGTGTTTTCCGTATTCCAGGTCGATTTGGGGAGCGAAAAAGGGTCGGCGTGGATGATCGACGAGGGCGTACTCGTGACCAACCAGCACGTGGTCGGCGACAACGAATTCGTCCTCATCCGGCAGGCCACCGCCCCGCCGTTCCAGGCGGCGGTGGCGACCGTGGACGTGGACCGGGACCTTGCGTTGCTGTTCTTTGACCCGGCCGCCACCGACGCCCGCCCGATGGTCACAGGCTCGCTCACGGCCGACGATATCGCCGAGCCGCTTATGGCGCTGGGCTACTCTGAAGGCTCGCCCAAGCCGGACGGCTCGGTCGGAGCGGCCCGGGTCAAGATCGGGGTTCTATCCCAGATGATCGATCTCGGCCCGGCGGGGATCAACCTGACCATGGACGCCGCGATCGACCCGGGTGAGAGCGGCGGTCCCGTGTTGAACAAGTACGGCGAGGTGGTCGGCATGAACAGGGGCATTCGAGTGACCACCCCGGAAGGCAGTCCGGTGTTCGGAACGTTCTTCGCCCTGCACGTGAACGACATCAAGTTGTGGTACGAGACGATCAAAACGTTCCTGTCACAGCAGGCTGCATCCGGAACCCCGATCCCGAACTAGATCTTTCGGAGTCTCGGGTACGCAAGTAAAGCCAGGACCACGATCGCCAGGCACATGCCGCCGAGTGTCAGGTAGGCGTAAGGCACCCCCGCCCGGTCCGCTACGGCGCCGGCGATGATGCCCGCGACCGGCGCCAGGGCGGTGTCGAGAAGGGTCGCTGACACGATCCGTCCGCGCATGTGATCCGGCGTGATCTCGAGGAGGGTGGTGGTGTTTGCGGACCGGAATACCGTCTGTGAGACGCCGATCGCGATGATTAACGGGAACACCATGACGACCATGCTCACCCCGGCGAACAGAAGTAACGCCACGCCATAGGCGGTCGCCGACCCCAGCATGATCATGCCCTTTCGACGCAGATCCACGCGGGACGCCATGTAGAAACCGCCCGCAATGCCACCGATACCTCCGACGGCCATGATGAAGCCCATGATGGCGGCGTTGCGTCCGAGCTCATCCACAACCAGCGCCGGGAGCAGCGTCTGGTGCGAGAAGCCGACGGCCAGCGGCCCAAGTCCGAGCAACACGAGCGTCAGCACCAGGCGGTTCGTGGCGATGTAGCGGAAGCCCTCCATCATCTGGCCCACCATCGAACCAATTTTCCCCGCCGGGTTGACCGCCGGGATAGCGATGCGGGTGGTGGTCCAGATCACGATCCCGTATGCGATGGTGGACCAGACGTACGCCGGGCCGACGCCCCATGCGGCGATCACCACGCCAACGATGGCGGGCCCGATGAGCCGCGTGCTGTTGATGGCGATCGAGTTCAGCGACACGGCGTTCAGCAGACGGTCTCTGGGGATCAACTGGGGGATGATCGACGTCCGCACGGGTTGGTTCATCGCCATTCCCGAGCCGAGCAGGAACGCGAGCAGGTACACGTGCCACATCTCGATCCAGCCGCCGATCACTATGATCGCCATCGCCGCGTTCAGCAGCAGGCTCCACACCTGGATGATGAGCAGGATGCGCTTCCGGTCCCAGCGGTCCGCGGCGACCCCGCCAAACAGGCCGATCGCAAGCATCGGAGCCGCGCGCGCCAGGTTGACGCCGGCGACGGCGAGTGAGGAGCCGGTCAGCTCGAACACGAGCCAACTGCGCGCGACAAGATCGGCGTGCATGGCGGTGGCGGCTCCGACCTGTCCGTACCACAGGTAACGGAAGTTGCGATTGCCCAGCGAGGAGAAGGAAGCGGCAACGACGGCCGGGATCAGCCGGGCTGCTCCGGTGCGAGCCGCCGGGGAGGTTTCACTGCGGGCAAGGTCGCGTCGGTCCAACTCTTCTCCCGGTTGACGTACAGGGCGAGCCTCATTGGCCACGGGCACTGGCCCGGCCAGAGGCTCTGGAGGCGTCGCCGCATGGTACACCCACGGCTCCGGGAGGCCTTCAGAATGCTCAACACGACCGGGAACTCAGACGCTTTACAGCAGCCGGTTGACACGGTGACGTTAGACTGGTTTGCGGCCGATCGACGACTCGACGGCGCGAATTTTCATGGTCAGGGGGTATCTACTTGCGCGTCTACCGCGTCTACGCGGCGGAAGTAGTCGGAACGTTCCTGCTCGTGCTCTTTGGCACCGGCGCCGTTGCATCTGCGGTGTTAACCGGCGCACACCAGGGACTGTGGCAGGTAGCGGTGGTATGGGGTTTTGGCGTGACCCTGGCGATCTACGCCACCGCCACCATATCTGGCGCACACCTGAACCCTGCGGTCACACTCGCTTTCGCCATCTTCAGGTCGGAAAGGTTCCCGCGTACCCGGCTTCTGCCTTACTGGGCCGCGCAATTGCTCGGCGGCGTTCTCGCCGGGCTGGTGGTGCTGGTGACGTTCGGGCCGTTTATCGAACGGTTCGAGGACGACCGGGGAATAGTGCGTGGCGAAGACGGCAGCCAGCACTCGGCGATGGTGTTTGGCGAGTACTTCCCGAACCCCGACATTTTCGGAACGGACGGGGCGGCGCGAGAGCTCGTGTCTCCACTGGCGGCGATGGGCGTCGAGGCTCTCGGGACCGGGATCCTCGTGCTGATGATCTTTGCGCTCGTGGACCGGCGTAACGGCCGGCCGGCCGGAAGGATGACGGCGCTGTTCGTCGGATTCACTGTTGCCGTCCTGATCGCGCTGTTCGCGCCGATCACGCAGGCCGGGTGGAACCCGGCCCGTGACTTCGGGCCGCGGATCGTGGCGTTTTTCGCCGGGTGGGATGAGATCGCAATACCAGGACCGCGCAACGGGTTCTGGGTCTACATCGTCGGCCCGTTGATCGGCGGGCCCATCGGGGCTGCCATTTACGATTACGTCTTGCGCCCGGCGCTGCCCGAAGACCCCGAGAGGGCCGGGGGGCTCGGGAACTTTACGGCGGAGGGGCGAGCCGACAAGTGAAACCCGATTACGACTCGCTGATGGCCCCGGTCCAATACGCGACGCAGCCGATCAGAGCATGAACGCCCGATAAACTGACCGGCGTTATACCAACCTTGCGACTATCGGACGGATCGAACGGTCGTAACCGGGCCCAATTCACGAACGGAGCGCATCCATATGGGATCTCGCGGCGGACTGATGAAGCAAAAACTCCAGGCCGGCGAAACGGTGATCGGTCCTTTCGTCATCGTGCCGTCGATGACCCTGATCGACACGCTGGGGCACGCCGGGGTGGACTTCTGCATCATCGACGCGGAGCACGGGCCGATCAGCATGGAGACGGCGGCCGACCTTGTGATCGCAGCGGACGGCGCGGGCGTGGCGCCGATCATCCGCGTCGGCGACAACGATGAACGGCTGATCCTTCGCGCGCTCGACATCGGCTCGGCGGGTGTAGAGGTGCCGCAGATCAACGATCCCGACGATGCCCGGAAGCTGGTCCATGCCACCAAGTACACACCTCTCGGCGAGCGCGGGCTATCAATCTTCACGCGCGCCGGTGACTACTTCAAGGGCGGATCACCGGGCCACACGGACCGCCAGAACGCAGAGACGGTGGTGATCGGCCACATCGAGGGCAAGCGCGGGCTCGACAACCTCGACGAGATCATGGAGGTGGACGGGGTAGACGTCTACTTCCTTGGCCCTTACGACATATCGCAGTCGTTGGGCATCCCCGGCGACGTCCGCAACCCGATCGTCGAAGAGGCGCTTGTCGAGGCGTGCGGGAAGGCCCGGAACGCCGGGAAGGCGGTGGGCTCATACGCCCGCGACGTGGACATGGGCCGGTGGTTGCTCGGGAACGGCGTGCAGTACCTCGCCTACAACGTGGACGCCACGATCTACATGGAGGCCTGCGAGCGCTTTATGGGCGAGCTGCGGGCATAAGACTGAAAACGTGAGCCCGGGGAGCGTACAAGTGGGCCGCGCCGGTCTCCTCAGATCAGGTCTTCGTTGAGCCGAACGCCGAACCCGGGCGCGTCCGTGGGCGCTATGTAACCGTTCTCGGCGATCGGCTCCCCGATCCACAGTACGTCGCTATCCCCGTCGCGCGTCCCGGGCAGCACCTCTGCGAGGTCGATGCAGTGCGATGCGGTGATCAGGTGGAGACCC
>JACZRO010000138.1 GCA_022574675.1 Chloroflexota bacterium | reverse complement strand
CTTTGTCCTCGTCTGAGTCGGCCTCCTCCGGCTCTTCGTCAGCTTCGGGAGCTTCTTCTTCTTCCGCGGCTTCGTCCTCGTCTGAGTCGGACTCCTCCGGCTCTTCGTCGGCCTCGGGAGCTTCTTCTTCCGCGGCTTCGTCCTCGTCTGAGTCGGACGCCTCCGGCTCTTCGTCAGCCTCTGGAGCTTCTTCTTCCGCGGCTTCGTCCTCGTCTGAGTCGGACTCCTCCGGCTCTTCGTCAGCCTCGGGGGCTTCTTCCTCCTCCGGGGCTTCGTCCTCGTCGGAGTCGGACTCCTCCGGCTCTTCGTCAGCCTTCGGGGTTTCTTCTTCCGCGGCTTCGTCCTCGTCTGAGTCGGACTCCTCCGGCTCTTCGTCAGCCTCGGGAGCTTCTTCTTCCGGGGCTTCGTCCTCGTCTGAGTCGGGCTCCTCCGGCTCTTCGTCAGCCTCTGGAGCTTCTTCCTCCGCGGCTTCGTCCTCGTCTGAGTCGGACGCCTCCGGCTCTTCGTCAGCCTCTGGAGCTTCTTCCTCCGCGGCTTCGTCCTCATCTGAGTCGGACGCCTCGGGCTCTTCGTCAGCCTCGGGGGCTTCTTCTTCCGTGGCTTCGTCTTCGTCGGAGTCGGGCTCCTCGGCGGACGCCTCCGGCTCTTCAGCCTCTTCCGACGCGGTCTCGGCTTCTTCCGCGACGGCCGGCTCGGCGGCCTCCGTCGACGCATCGGCGCTCGCGTCTGAGTCCATCACTGCGACGGCGGCGACTTCCTCCGCGCCGTCCGCCGCTTCCGCCTGGCCGGACTCGGCGGACGCCGGGGCCTCTGACGTCTCTGGGACCGTTTCTGGGACGACGGGCGCTGCCTGGCGCGGGGCGATCGGGCCGGTCACCCTCAGGTGGCCGTCGGATATGGGGAGCAGGGCCAGGTGGCGCGCCCGGAGGAGGGCACGCCGAAGCACGCGCTGGTGTTTCATGCAGGTGCCGGTCTTGCGGGACGACTCGATCTTCGTTGAGTCGGCGAGGTAACGCCTGAGCAGTTCCAGGTTCTTGTAATCAACGCGGTGCATCTTGTCGACGCAGAACATGCAGACCCGCCGGCGTCCGAAACGCCGGGGACCGCCGCCACCGGGCCTGCCGCCAAATCGACGTCCGCCACCGCCTCCGCCACCGCCTCCGCCACCACCTGCGCGAGGACCACCGCCTCCGCGGGGGCCGTCCTGACCCTGTGGAGGGCCGCTCGGGCGCGGGTTATCGGAGCGGGTGGATTCGGTGGTCATAGTTGAAGTGATTCCTTAATAATGCCGCGCTATCCCTGTTTGGAGTGCGCGGCGCAAGCTTCGGTCAAAGCGATCGGGGAGTCCGCTGGCCTGATTACCAGGGCAGCTCCTCTACGTCGCTCGGCGCCTCCGTGCCGACAGGCTCCGAAGGCGCTTCTTGCCGTGGCGCGCGAGCGTCGTCGCCGCCCTGCTCGTCGTTCCACTGTGCCGTGCCGCCCCGGTCAAGGAATAGCACGGTCTGGGCGTTGATCTCGTTCGAGAAGCGCATCTGGCCGTCGTTGCCCTGGTAACTGCGGCTTTTCAGGCGACCCTCGACGTAGACCTTCATGCCCTTGGTCACGTACTGGTTGACCGTGTCCGCGAGGCGTTCCCAGGCGGTGACGGTGAACCATTCCGTCTCTTCTTGCTGATTCCCGTCACGGGTCGAGAAGCGACGGGTTACGGCGAGACGGAAATCGGTCACCGCGCTTCCGGAGGGCGTGTATCGCATCTCCGGGTCGGTCCCGACGTTGCCGATCATGATGACCTTGTTCAGACTCATCGTTAAGCTCCCGGGGCCTCGGTTCCAGCGGGGGTTTCCACAGGCTCGGGTGGGGCAGGCGGGGCGGCCGGGAGCAAGTCCTCTTCCTCGATGCGGAACTGGAGGTGCCTGATGACCGCCTGATCGGCGAGGATCTCTTTCTCGAAAATTACGGCCTCGTCCGGCTCCATGTTGAACTGGACGACGTTGTAGATCCCCTCGGCGTTGTGATCGATCGGGTACGCAAGCGACCGCCGGCCCCATGCGGCAGATCTGAGCAACTCACCGCCGTGGTTGTCGATCCGCTCATCCACGGCCTCGACGGACTGTTCAATTCCTTCATCATCGGTGTCAGCACCGAGGATCCACATCAACTCGTAGTAGCGCAACGTAAATAGCGACCTCTGTAATACGTTCGTTCCGAACCGGCGAAGTATATCACGGCGCGCCGCGATCCCAAGACCCTTCTGGCGGTTTCACGGGGCGATCAGGAGCCACTGATGCCGGGAACGGAAAACGCGGAGGTGAACCGCTTGACCCGGCTCCGGATGGACGCCAGCGCGCTATCGCCCCCGCCCGCGTCCAGCGCCTCAAGGATGAACCCGGCGATGGTGTCCATGTCCGCCTGTCCCATGCCGCGGCTCGTCACCGCAGGCGTGCCGAGGCGTAAGCCGCTGGTCACGCGCGGCGGAAGCGGGTCAAATGGGATGGCGTTCTTGTTGGCGATAATGCCGGCCGCCCGAAGCGTGTCCTCGGCTTCCTGGCCGGTGATGTCCCGTGTGGAAACGTCGACCAGCATCAGGTGGTTGTCGGTCCCGCCGGAAACGATCCGCAACCCACCGCCGGCGAGCGCCCCGGCCAGGGCCTGCGCGTTGGCGACTATGGCCGCGGCGTAGTCCTTGAACCCGGGCGTTGCCGCCTCGGCGAACGCCACCGCCTTGGCTGCGATGGCGTGCACCATCGGTCCGCCCTGGGAGTTCGGGAACACTGCGGAGTTGACCTTCCTGGCAAAGGACCGGCGTGACAGGATGATCGCCCCTCGCGGCCCGCGGAGTGTCTTGTGGGTGGTGCTGGTGATCAGGTCGGCGTACGGCGCCGGGGAAGGATGTACGCCGCCGGCGATGAGTCCGGCGATGTGCGCCATGTCGACCAGCAACACGGCCCCGACCTCGTCCGAGATCTCCCGGAAGCGTGCGAAGTCGATGATCCTCGAGTAAGCCGTCGCGCCGGTCACGATCAGCGCCGGTTTGAACTCGCGGGCGGTCGTGGCCATCGCCTCGTAGTCGATCGTCTCCTCTTCGCGAAGGACCCCGTACGAGGCGAACTCGTACAACTTCCCCGAGAAGTTGACCGGGGAGCCGTGAGTCAGGTGGCCTCCCTGGTCGAGCTGCATGCCGAGAATGCGGTCCCCCGGAGTGAGAGTGGCGAAGTATGCGGCCATGTTGGCCTGCGATCCGCTGTGCGACTGGACGTTCGCAGCCTCGGTGCCGAACAGCGCGTTAACGCGGTCGATCGCGAGCGTTTCGACCGTGTCGGCGTTCTCGCACCCGGCGTAGTACCGGCGTCCCGGGTAGCCCTCGGCGTACTTGTTGGTGAGGACGGACCCGGTCGCTTCCAGCACGGCGCTGCTGGCATAGTTCTCCGAGGCGATCAGGTTAATCTCGTCCGTCTGGCGTCGTATGTCGTCAGCTATCGCGGCTGCGATCTCGGGGTCCTGTGTGGCAAGAATCTCGTGCATTTGGGCGCGGTCCTGTCGCCTGCCGCCTGGCCGCTGGTTATCGAGAAATGCGGCCAGGACTAAACGTGATCGGTTGAGTACCGGGCGTTTAAGTCTACGGTCCGGTTCCCGGCCGCCGCTATCATCTATGCGGGGTATCGGGGACGAATCTCACGTGCCGCGCTGGACCGGGCGCGGCACGTGCTACGCAGCCCAGACAGCCCACACGCGGCGCGCCGGGCCGGGCGCGTGGACATGTTACGGGGAAGGAAGTTCTGACCACATGACCCTGCGGGCATCCGAGTTCTACCAGCCCGACCGTGCCGGGCCGTTCGACGTGATCGAGGACGTTCCGGAGCGGGCCATGGTGGTGTGCGCGCACCCGGACGACGCCGAGATCGGGACGGGCGCCACTGTGGCCAGATGGGTCGCGCAGGGCTGCGAGGTGGTGTACGTCGTGTGCACCGACGGGGGCGGCGGGTCGAACGACGATGAGATGACCAGCGACGGTATCGTCCCGGTTCGAGGGAAAGAGCAGTCTGAAGCCGCTCGTGTGCTCGGGGTCAAGCACGTCATCATGCTCGGCCATCCGGACGGGGGGCTGGAGGACGACCGCGTCTTCCGCGGCGAGATCGTACGGGCTATTCGCACGTACCGGCCGGACACCGTGTTCTGCCACGATCCTCACCGGATCAACGGATTCCAGCATCGCGATCACCGCATGACGGGTACCGTCACGGCGGACGCGATCTATCCGTACGCCCGTGACCACCTGCACTTCCCCGAGCAGTTGAAGGACGGGCTCCAGCCGCACAAGGTGCGCCGGCTGCTGTTCTGGGGCGCCGACCACCCGGACGTGATCGTCGATGTTTCGGGCGGCTACGTCGAGACGCAAATCGAAGCGCTGTCGAAGCACGCTTCCCAGGTGTTCGGGCTCAACGATGAGTCTTCCGACCGCCCCCGCTTCGGCGAACGGCTGCGCGAGCGTTCCCGTCGCGCCGCCCAGGGCAGCGATTTTGATCAGGGTGAGACGTTTCGGCAGTTGATCGCCCGGGCCTGACGCCAACGTCCCCGTTCCCTCGTTCGTTAACGGCGTTGCCGGCGTTGACGGCGCGGACAAAGGACCTCACACTGCCAGATACTGTCAGGGACCCGGACGGAGGTCGGCGATCGGACGGACGGGTTGACCCGGGTGCGCCGTTCGCATCCCGCCAGATCGGAGCGCTCCTTGGGCTGGGTGGACATTCACACGCATCTCTTGCCCGGGATCGATGACGGTCCCCGCGAGATGTCCGCGGCGCTGGATATCGCCCGCCGCGCCGCCGTCGACGGCACCGAGATCATGGTGGCGACGCCCCACCAGCGCGACGTGATGCTCGGGTCGTCTGTCCAGCACGTCCGGAACCTGGTCAGCGAGTTGAACGGCCGGTTGAGGGCGGAAGAGGAGCCTCATCACCCGGTGGTCCGGGTCGTGATCGGCATGGAAAACCACATCGAACCCGGGCTTCCGGACTGGGTGGAAGATGGGCGAGCTCTGCCGATCGCCGATACGCGTTTCATCCTGTCCGAGCCTCCCTTTTCTTCGTACCCGGACTATGTCGACGATGTGCTGTCACGGCTCCAGGACCTGCGTCTCGTGCCGATAATCGCCCACCCGGAACGCAACGCCGTGCTACAGCGCGACGCCAAGAAAGTGCGGCGCATGGTGGAAGACGGCATGCTCGTCCAGATAACGGCGGGCAGCCTTCTCGGGGACTTCGGCCGCCCGGCGCAGCGGCTCGCCGAGCAGCTGGTGCGGGACGGCACGGCGCACTTCGTAGCGTCCGACGCCCATCGTGCGACCTCCGCCCGGTCGCCGGAGCTGTCGCCCGCTTTCGACAGGGTCGTGGAGTTGACGAACGAGGAGACCGCGATCGAGCTGTTCGACGAGAACCCGCGGATGCTGCTTGCAGGACGGGAGCCCAACCATGATCTCGGCCGCGCTTTTGAGCGCGGCGCGTTCGACCCCGATCGCAAGTGGTGGCGCTTCTGGTCGCGCTGAGTAGGGGCGGGCCTCGGTCCGCCCGGGAGGGCGTATCGCCATACGCCCCTACGGTGTTTTGGAGCGGCAACGCGTTGGGGCCGGGCGGTCCTTTTCGGTAAAGAGCCTCGGGCGGAGCGAGTCCCGCCCCTACCGCGCGCACGCCATCAATCGCGGCGTCACACCGGCCGCGGAAGGTCGCCAACGTCCCGGGGATGAGCCCGGTCCTAGCCGCCCCCGGGCGTGACCGCGTGGCACCAGTGCATGTACTTCGGGTTGTTGCCGACGACGATGTCGAAATACATTTCCTGTAGCTTCTGCGTTATCGGGCCCATCTCGCCGGAGCCGATCTTGCGGTTGTCCAACTCCCCGACGGCCGTCAAATGCGCGGCCGTGCCGGTGAGGAACACCTCGTCCGCAAGGTAAAGCTCGCTGCGGTGCATCCGGCGCTCTACGACCTTCAAGCCAAACTCTTCCCGTGCGAGCGTGATCACGGACTCACGGGTGATGCCGAGAAGGCAGTTGTCGGTCTCGCTGGGGGTGTGAAGGACGCCGTCCCGCACCAGGAACAGGTTTTCGCCAGTGCCCTCGGACACGGTGCCATCATGGTTCAGCACGATCGCCTCGTCGTAGCCCGCCATCACGGCCTCGGTCTTGGCCAGGATCCCGGTCGTGTACAGCCCCGCCAGCTTCACTCCCGTCGGCATCATCGTGTCGTCGGGCCGGCGCCATGACGACGTCTGGCACCTGATGGCGCCGTCGTTCTCGATGTAGGCGCCAAACGGCACGACGATCAGGGTGAAGTCCGACTCGAGCTCATGCAGCTTGAGATTGGCGACGAGCTGGGCGCTCTTAAATGCAAGCGGGCGTATGTACACGTCCTCGCGGTAGCCGTTGCGCTCGACGAGGTCTGTGGTGATGTCGATCAGGTCATCGACCGAGTAAGGGAGTTCGATCTTGAGGATGCTGGACCCGCGCAGCAGGCGTTCGTAGTGCTCGCGCAGCCGGAACACGTACATCACCCCGTGCTCTTTGTTCCAGTTGCCGCGTATGCCCTCAAACACCGCAGTGCCGTAGTGCAGGGCGTGGGTCATGATCCCTACCTTCGCCTCGGCCAGAGGGAGCTGTTTCCCGCCGAGGAATGCGTAGGGTTCGGGCGACATGACTACCTGTCTCCTTGTGAGTATGGTGTGGCCCGCGGCGAGCCGCGTGGGTCGGGCACGTCCGGGCCACCGGACATTATATGAACGGGCCGCTAGCCGAGCAATTTGAGGCGTGCATGGAGGACCCGTTTCGACCGACCGCCGCGCTATCCCAACTCACCCATACTGCGGGACGACGAGGGTCGCCCGCGACTTGCTTCCCGCATCTGGAACCGGCAAGTGTTCGTACCCGGTAACAACTTGTTCCGTTTAACCTCCCGCCACGCGCTCCTGGTTATCGGCGCCGGATTGGCGGCGATCGTCGTCGCGTGCGGATCGGACGCGGCCGGGGATGACATCGACTCGTCGGTGGTGGCGGCCGCCGAAGCCGATCCTGCCGCCGGCGTGCAGACTGACGGCCCGCCGGGCTCCGTCGCCGCCGCCGCCGTCACCAGTCCCGCGGTCCAGCCCGACTCGGCCCCGGTCGCCCTCGCTCTCGGCCCCGGCGTCCACGACTTCACGCTCC
>JACZRO010000137.1 GCA_022574675.1 Chloroflexota bacterium | reverse complement strand
CCGATGTCCGCACGGAGTCGATGGCGGTTGCCCGGGCGTTTTCGTCGGCTCCCGACTGCCCGTTCTTGCGTGCCGCTCGGGCCGACTTGAACAGGTCGAGCACCGCGTTGGACTCCGGCTGCGCTTCAATCAGCATGATCGCCGGCAGTGTCAGTACACCTTCTTTGAGGTCGTTTCCGGCCGGCTTCCCGAGCTCTTCCGATGTGGACTCGTAGTCGAGCACGTCGTCCAGCACCTGGTACGCCATGCCCAGCTTGTATCCGTAATTCTTGACGAGCTGCACCTTTGACTCCGGCGCGCCTCCCAGAACGGCGCCGCTTTCCGCCGCCGTCGAGAACAGGGACGCCGTCTTGTCATAGATGCGCTGGAAATAGGCGGCCCGCGTCACCTTTGGATCTTGCCCATCAAGCAGCTCGTTCAACTCCCCACGCGAGAGTTCCATGATCGTTTCCGAGAACCGCCGGACCAGCCTGACGCTGTTTGTGTCACATACGAACCGGGCCGCGGCGGCGAACACGTAGTCGCCGAGCAGCACCGCCACGTTCCGGCCCCACAGGTTGCTCGCCGTTTCACGACCGCGTCGCGTGTCTGCGTCGTCGATCGTATCGTCATGTATCAGCGTGGCGATATGCAGGAGCTCGACCGCCGTCCCCATCATCACCGCCAGGTCCGACGGCCCGCCCCAGAGGCGTGACGCCAGCAGGGTGATGGCGGGGCGAAGGCGCTTTCCGGGCGCGCTGAGCACGTGTTCCAGGCGGTCCGCCATCGCACCCTCGTGGGACCCCTGTTCCTGTGCCAGGGTTACGATGTTCAGCACCACGGCCTGCAGTTCTGACCTTATCGGCCCGTAGACCTCTTCGTACGGGCTCGTGGGCGACACCTGCTGCGCGCTCCTCCCTGTCATCGTGCGCTCGCCGCCGAGAGTCGTTCGGCCTCTTCTTCGACGATCGATTCTTCCAGTTTTTTGAACATCGGCGACGGACTTGGGAGCGTTGTTCCCGGCGTTGGCTCGCGCCGTTGCCAGCCCGAGGACAGCACATCGCCCTCATGCCCGAGCAACTCGTGAAGCCGTTGCGCTGAATGCGGAAGGTACGGGTAGGACACAGTACGAAGCGTCTCCGCGATATTCAGTGCGGTCCAGAGCGTTGTCGCCGCGGCGGCGCGGTCTTCCTTGACCTGCACCCAGGGGGCGCGGGCGTCTACGTAGCGGTTGCCGTGCTGGGCGAGCGCCATGACCGCCCGTAGCCCGTCGCGGAAATTTCGCCGCTCAAGGTGTCCGGCAACTGCCGAGAGCGCAGTGTCGCACGCCTCGAGCGCGGCGGTTTCCTCCGGGCCCATCTCGCCCGGCTCGGGCACGGCGTTGTCGAAGTTCCGGGTCGTCAACGTGAGTACGCGATGCACCAGGTTTCCGAACGTCGCCACCAGCTCGTTATTGTTCGCCTGGAGGAACCCGTCCCACGTGAAGTCAGAGTCGGAAGTCTCCGGCATGATCACCGTCAGGTAGTAACGGAGCGGGTCCGGATCGTATCGTTCCAGGTAGTCCGGCAGCCAGACGGCCCACCCGCTGCTCGTAGAGAGCGGCCGCCCCTCAAGCGTCAGGAACTCGTTCGCCGGTACGTCATGCGGCAGGTTGAGATCCCCGTGGCCCATCAACATCGCCGGCCAGACGATCGTGTGGAACGGGATGTTGTCCTTGCCCTGGAAGTAGAACGCCCTGGCGTCCTTCTCCTCCCACCACGCCTTCCACGCATCCGGGTTTCCTGACCTCTGCGCCCATTCGATCGAGGCAGACAGGTAACCGATTACCGCCTCGAACCAGACGTAGATCCGCTTATCGTCGTATCCGTCGACGGGGACGGCCACGCCCCAGTCGATGTCACGCGTGATCGCGCGGTCCTTGAGGCCCTCCCGGAGCATCCCGAGGCTGAAGTTGCGGACGTTCGGACGCCACTGCTTCTGAGCGGATATCCATTCCGTGAGCCTGTCCTGAAACGCGCTTAAACGGAGAAAAAAGTGGGTCGTGTCGCGGAACTCTGGCGTCGACCCGTCTTCCTTGCAGCGGATGTTTCCGAGTTCAGACGGATCTACGGTGTTCCCGCAGTTGTCGCACTGGTCGCCGCGCGCTCCGTCAAACCCGCAGTGTGGGCAAACGCCTTCAACAAAACGATCTGACAGGAACCGCTGCTCGACCAGGCAATACGGCATGCTCTGAACGCCTTCGACCAGGTAGTCGTTCTCGAGCAGCCTCTTGAACATGCCCTGTGTCACGGCGTGGTGGTTCTCGGTGTCCGTGTGCGTGTATAGATCGAACGAGAAGCCCATACGCTCGTTCGTCTCGGCAAACACCCTGTGATACCGCTCGGCAAGCTCCCGGGGCGAGATGCCTTCCCGACGTGCGGCGAGCATGGTCGGCGTGCCGTGCATGTCGCTCCCGGACACCATCAGCACGTCGTTCCCGGCCAGCCGGTTATACCGCGCGAATATGTCGGCAGGCAGGACGTTACCCGCGATATGTCCGAGATGAGGCGGGCCGTTGACATACGGCCACGCGACGGCCACCAGGACCCTTTCGGCCACGTTCGCTCCATTCAATGTGCGGTTCCGCCCGTATTTGCCATCTATGAAGGAGTGATGGGCGCGACGTTTAAGTATATCCAGCGGTTACGAGTCGTCAGCCCGTTCGGCCTGCGAGCCGGTCACGAGCCGGTAGACGCGTCGTCGCGGCGCGCCGGTCGCATCGACAACGGCCTCGACGAGTGATCGTCCTGTCACCCCATCTCGGCCCAGCTGCTCAATCGCTTCGATGATCGCTTCGTCTGGTACTTCCGGTCTCACCCCGGAAGCGCCCTCGATCACCAGGACGAACTCGCCGCGCGGGCGACCGGTCGAAAAGTGTTCGATGGCCTCGGACGCCGTGCCCCGGAACACCTCTTCGTGCAACTTGGTCATCTCTCGGCAAACGGCGATCCGTCGCGCCCCCAGCGTTTCTTTGATATCTTCCAGCGCCGATACCACTCGCTGAGGCGTCTCGAACGCGACCAGCGTGGCGGTCGCATCGGCGGCCTCGGACAGGACCGAGCGGCGCTCAGAGCTCTTCCGGGGCAGGAATCCCAGGAAAAGGAACCGGTCGCCGGGCATGCCCGATACCGAGAGTGCGGCCGTAATCGCGGACGGCCCGGGTACGGCGACGACTTCGTGGCCCCGTGAGGCCGCCGCCTCGACAAGCGGTGGGCCCGGGTCGCTTACCGCAGGCGAACCGGCGTCGGTCACCTGGGCCACATCCCCCGACTCAAGCGCCGCGAGCACGCGCTCCAGCTGTGCGGGACGGGAGTGTTCGTGGTAACTGATGCACGGCGTACGGGCGTCCAGGTGGTTGAGCAACTTACGCGTGACGCGCGTATCTTCCGCGACCACGAGGTCGACCGTTCTCAACAGCTCGGCGGCCCGCGGCGACAGGTCGCCGAGGTTGCCGATAGGGGTGCCGATGACGTAAAGGGTTCCCATGCCAGAGCGTTCCCAAAGATGCGGGCCGCGACCGAGTTCGGGTTTCACACGTTCCCCGCATCTTGCCCCCGTACAGGTGCCTTTAGCTATACTCGGTCAGTCAAAAATGAACTTAAGGCCGGGCAAACACGCCCCGGACCAGTACGAAACGCCATGTGTAACGGGAGCGGCGACGATTAATCTCTCAACCGGACAGCGGCTGATCGCCACCTCGGGGGGCGCCGAGTTTGTGGTCACGAAGGGTGGTGAGGTAGACCTCACCTGCAACGGCGTAACTGTTGAAGAAAAAGCGGACCAGTCTCCCTCTGAAGCTGACGGTCCTGACATCCAGCTCGGCAAACGCTACCAGAGCGCCGGCGGCGGCGTGAGCCTGCTATGCGTCAAAGCGGGCAAGGGCGAACTCGTCTGTGATGGCGCAGCGATGGAACTCCAGGGCGCCCGAAAACTCCCCTCGTCCGATTAGGGAGACACGACCGGTCCTACTTGCCCCCTCTCCCCACGGCGGGAGAGGGATGGGGTGAGGGAGAGACGGGCGACAGCCTGTCCGCGCACGACGCAAACGCTATGCCTTCACACCACCCGCACCTCGTTCGGAACGCTTGAAGTCAGCGTTTCACAGCCGTCCTCGGTGACAAGCACCGTGTCGCTGCAGCCGATCGCCCCGAGGCCCGGCAGCCGCATCGTCGTGATCACGTGAAACGTCATGCCCTGGTGGAACGGCCGGTGTTCGTTGGCGTTGATGCTGAAAATATGTCCCTCGTCCCAGCCCGGCGGGAACGCCGTTCCGATCCCGTAAGCGATGCGGCGACCCTGCACATACGGCACGTCTGCGTCATCGATGCGTTGGCGCGCAGCCTCGAACGCCTCTGAAGCCGACGTCCCCGGCCGGATTCGTTCCTTCGCCAGCCTGAGCGCGTCACGGTTCACCTCGCTGCCTCGCACGAGCAATTCAGGCGGCTCGCCCACGAACGCCGCCCGGGTCAGCGCGGCGTGATACCGGTTGACCACGCCCGGCACCTCGAAGAAAACCACGTCGCCGTCGCCGATCGTGCGATCCGACCACGTCGAATGGACCTGCATCGAGTGTTGTTCTCCGGACGTTATGAACGGCGGCAATCCGCTGTACTCGCTGCCTGCCATCACCTGCGTCCGCACGACCTCGGAGGCAAGGTCTCGCTCCGTGGCTCCCTCGGCGACGGCGTCCAGTCCCGCCGCCACACCGGCCTGCGCGATCTCGGCCGCTTCACGCATGTATCCGATCTCACGCTCGGACTTGATCAACCGCCCCATCTCCACGATCCCGGAGCCGTCGTGAAGGGTCGCGTCGGGAAGCGCCGCGCGCAGCCGCATATAGTCGCGAATCTTCAGAAACCACGACTCGTACTCGACGCCGATGCTAGCGCTCCCCAGGCCGAGCCCTTCCAGGACACCGGCGACCCCGGTAATCGGGTCTTCCGTGTCGCGGAATACGCGGTAGTCCTCGACGATGGAGTAGGCGGCGACCAGCGACTCCTCGTGCGGCGGCGGCACCAGCACAGGGTCGCCCTTGAGCGGCACGATCAGTCCCAGGAAGAAATAATACCCGGGCGTCTGGTACCCGCTCAGGTAGTAGACGTTTTCGGGCGTCGTGAGTAGCAGTGCGTCCAGGCCGCGCTCATCCATCCGGGTGCGTACGCCTTCGAGACGTAACTGGAACTCGTCGTGCGGGAAGAACTGGTGCAGAGGGGCTCTCATGTGCGGTCTCGTAATTCGGTGGTGCGACGTCAGGTATCGAATTCTTGAGTGGGCGACAGCATAATGCTGGCGAACTCAGAAAGACTCCCGAACCAGATCGAATGGCTAATTCAATTTCGACAACCGAAGCCCGGCGGATAGCCCTGACGGCCCAGGGGTTCGCCGAGTCGCGCCCGGCTCGCGTGGACGACGCGGACCTGCGCGGGGTGATCGATCGCCTGGGATTGATACAGCTGGACTCGGTAAACGTCGCCGTGCGCGCCCACTACATGCCGTTCTTCTCACGGCTTGGCGCATACCCGATGAAGCTGCTCGATGACGGCTGCCACCGGCGCTTCGACCTGTTCGAGTACTGGGGCCACGTGGCGTCCCTGATCCCGATCGAGCAGTATCCGCTGTTCAGGCACCGGATGGAGGACGGTATTCGCCGCCGGTCCCGGACATTGCGGAGCGCGGACGCTGAATACCTGGACTCGATACTCGACGAGGTCCGTCGCCGCGGCCCGCTCACAATCGCCGACCTCGAAGAGCCGGGACGACGGGATGGCTCCGGCTCCTCCCCGGGCTGGTGGAACAGGGCGCCCGGCAAGGTGGCGCTTGAATACCACTTCGCGACGGGCGACCTGACCTCTCGGGACCGCCGTAACTTCTCCCGGGTTTACGACCTGCCGGAACGGGCCATTCCGGCCGAGCTCCTTAACGCCGAGCCGGTTACCCGAGAGGACGCCCACCGCGAGTTTCTGCGGATCGCAGCGCGCGCCCTGGGCGTGGGAACGGAATCCGATCTCGCCGACTACTACCGGATTCGCCCACGCGAGGCGCGCCCGCGGCTGGCCGAGCTGGTGGAATCCGGCGAACTGCGAGAGATTGACGTCGAGGGCTGGTCGCAGCCGGCATATCTTCATTCTGAAGCTGCAATCAACGGCAAGGTCGAGGCACGGGCGCTCCTCAGCCCCTTTGACTCGCTTATCTGGGAACGGGACCGGACAGAGCGGTTGTTCAATTTCCACTATCGCATCGAGATCTACGTCCCGGAACGCAAGCGCCAGTACGGCTACTACGTGATGCCGTTCCTGCTCGGCGAAGACCTTGTGGCGCGTGTAGACCTGAAGGCGGAGCGAGACCGCGGCACGCTACGTGTGCGGGGCGCGTTCATCGAGGACGGCCAGGTCCCGGCACAAGTCGCCGCGGAACTGGCGGGCGAGTTGAAACTGATGGCGGAGTGGCTCGGCCTGGCCCGGGTACGCGTCGGCCGGCGGGGCGACCTGTGCAGCGCGCTGCGCGAGGCTTTGCGTTGACGCCCGGACAGCGGCAATAAGACCTCAGAATACGCTTCACGCCGGACCGCCGGACCGGCCTGAAACCTCGGCTATCCGCTTCTTGCCCTTTTCAAAACTTCCCCTCTCGCAGCGGGAGAGGGCGAGGGTGAGGGAGAAGTCTCGGCGTGAAAAGACACCTGTTGGCAGTTTTTGAGACAGTCACTTGGTGCGCTTCTGTTTCCGGCCCGGATTCCTCTGGCGCTTTGCGGCGTCGCGAGCCTGCTTCGCCTTCGCCCGCTTCGCTGACCGTGACACCGCCGTATCCCGCGTCAGGCCGACGATCGACTCGGCATCCCTGATAACGGCGTCCGATACCTGTTGGCCCGCAGGGAGCGCCGGATCAAGCCCGCGTTTCCTCTGCCCTGCGAGATCGCAGGCCCAGCAAGTACATGCGGCGGGGTGTACGTCCTGGTTCAGGTGATGTCGTTCGCGCACTGTTTACCCGTCCCGGGATTAATTCCCGCCGCGTCCGGGTCAATTACCTGGATTGATGACGGAGTCGCGTGTGGCCGAACTCCGCGTCTTACGCCATCGGCCAAAGTTAGTGGTCGGGGAGCCGGGATTTGAACCCGGGACCTCTTCGTCCCAAACGAAGCGCGCTGCCGGGCTGCGCCACTCCCCGTACTCATGCATGCCACGTGTCGAACGCGGTTCAATGTGCGTGG
>JACZRO010000136.1 GCA_022574675.1 Chloroflexota bacterium | reverse complement strand
GCGTCGACGCCACTTGCTTCGATCGCCTTCAACACGGTCAGCGACTCTTCGGCGTCGGTTGCCAGCGGCTTCTCGATGAACAGCGCGTGGCCCTGTTCGATGGCCGTGAGGGTCGGGCCGACGTGGAAGTTCTCGTCGGTGGCGATGATCGCGGCGTTCACCTCGGGCCGCTTGAGAAGTTCCTCGTAGTCCCCCGTGAAGTAGTCGGCGCCGGAATCCTCCATAAGTTTCTGGCCGACCTCTTCTTTTACGTCGCAAAGTCCGATCCAGCCAACGCCGGGATGGTCCTTCGCGATCATCGCCCTGATGCGGCCGATCGTCCCGCTGCCGATGATGGCGAGACCGATTTCTTTGGAGTTGCTGTCGCTCAATTGAGCCTCGTTTCTCGGCCAGGTTCTCTCGCACTGGAGTATGGGCACTATGCTTCGGAAGCCGTCCCAAACACCCGGGCAGATGGTGGTTCCAATTTGGAACTTCTCCCTCACCCCAGCCCTCTCCCGCTGGTAGAGGGGGCACTCGACTCGCCCTAGCCGACTACTGTGATCTCCTCGATCGGGAACTGCGTCGTGATCTCGGGGCCGTCCTCGTTGATGACCATCATCTCCTCAACGCGCACGCCCCACTCGAGCGGCTTGCCGTGCTGCGTCTCCAGCGCAAAGCTCATGCCCTGCTTGATCTCCACCGGGTGATCCAGCGAGTAGATCCGTGAGACGACGGGCGAGTCGTACTGGGCGAGGCCCAATCCGTGGCCCCACAGGTTGGCCGCCGCCTGGTCCTCTTCCTCGTAGCCCCACGCCTCTTTCGCTGACGGCCAGACCTCTGCGATGTCGCGCGTCGTGGCGCCCGGCCGCACCTTGTCGATGGCCTCGTAAAGCCACTCGTAGGCGATCTTGTAGTAGTCCTTCTGTTCCTGGGTCGGCTGTTTGCCCACGCAGTAGGTGCGGTACTGGCAGCTCTTGTAGCCGTTCCACGTCACCGCCGCCATGTCGATGATTACCAGGTCGCCGGGCTGGATGATCCGGTCCGAGAAGTGCCGCCAGTTCGGCCAGCTGTTCGGTCCGGAGGAGACGATGATGTCTTCCACGTCCTCGATGCCGGGAATCTTGTACAGGTAATTCATCGTGAACGCGGTGATCTCATGCTCCTGCATGCCCGCCCGCATGTAGTTGGCGATGGCGGTGTGGGCGCCGTCGCAGATCGCCGCCACTATCCGCATCGCCTCCAGTTCGTCCTCGTTCTTGATCTCGCGGGCCGCCACCATCGGGGTCATGCCATCGACCCAGTTGATGCCGGCGGCGTCGAAGGACTTGATCATGTTCAGGTCGATCATGTCGACCCCCATGGGTTCGTTCTCGACGCCGTACTGATGCAGCAAATCCACGATGGCGCCGGTGAACTTCGTGACCTGCTGCTCGGCGGCCGGGCCGACTGCGCCCTTGATCCACGAGTAGGCGTAGCGGACGTTTTCTTTCGGAAGCCACGGGCAGTGGCGGTTGATCTGTGTGCCGATATCGCCCTGCTCGAACAGCACCGGCTCCGCGCCCTGGCAGAGCAGCGCGTAGCGGAGGCCGGGCTTCAGGCGGCACCAGCCCGGAGTCACCGTGCTCGTGATGTAGCGGTTGTTCTCGTCATACATGACGAGGAGCGAGCCGAGGCCGGCCTTGTCCATCGCCTCCCGCGCCCGGGTCAGCCGGTAAGTCCGAAGCCGGTCCCAGTTGATGCGCTGCTGCCAGTCGGTGCCGACAAGGCCAAAATTCGATGTGCCACGGGTTGCCACGGCTTACTCCTGATGTCTGGGTTTGTATGAAGCGGCGGGCTTTTTTACACCCCGATCCAGATCGGAGTGCACCCGCCTGCGGGGGTCGGAATCGGGGGTCAGAATTAAATCTCGTCGATAACGCGCTGGACCACGGCAAATATGCCGGCCCCGGCCGCGCCAAACGCTGCGCTAGATGTGATCGAGCTAATCCACCAACGGGCCGTCTTCGTGGCCGCGAAACTGGATTGCCCGGTTCGCCCCAACAGCCGGCCGCTCAGCATGCCGGGGAACCAGATACCCGCTGAACCGGCGCCGACCAGCAATCCCCACGGCCACCAGCCGAACGCCAGCGCGACCACCCCGCCCACGAGCAGCGGCCACAGCAGAATCAGGAACGCTGCGCCGAGTAGTCCGGCGGCCACGGTTACCTCAAACGCGTTCTGAACCAAGCTGTGACGATCCCTAGCTGAACAAATCCGGGGATAAGTCTGGAAAGTTTACGCGCCGCCCCGGCCGGGCGCACGGCCCAGATGAATTCGTGCGGCACCCATAAGCCCGCGGCTGCGGTTATCACCCACCTGAAATCGGCCGAATCTCCATTCGCTCGAAACCGCGGATAGTTATCGTCGGAGGCATCGGCTCGCGACCAGGTGACGGCGTGAAGATCCATCTTGAAAGACGGAAACCCTCTGAATGCCGGGGGATGACAGGGGAATGAGGACCGCGAAGGCCACGATAGTGACGGCGTTTTCTTGCCTGGTACTGGCATGCTCTGCCGCCACAGGAGACGTTGCGCCGGGATCGCCCGGTCCGGTATCACCGGCGCCCGGCGCAGAATCCGGCATCACCCCGGGTTCCCCGCCGTCGGCGCCCGATGCCGGTACGGAACCGGCGCCCACCACTGCGCCCGGTCCGGGCCCCGCGAATTTGAACCCTGCCAGCGTCGATGGGAATCCTGTTGAGCCGGACGGGCTGCTGCCCAGCACGACCCCGGTGAGCGCCCCGATTACGAGCGAACCGGCGACCCGGGCGCAGGTCTCAAACCCGGGAACTACCAGTTCGATGTTCGGGCCGGTGGAGTGTGAAGGCTCCGGCAGGGTCCGCTTCACCCACTTCCCGATCGACCTCGACGTCATATCTTCGATCGAGCCCATGGGCCTCATGGCGGCCAGCCATGTGACGCCGGTGGACCACATCTACATCTTTCACGACAGCTTCAACGAGCCGGGGCACGGTTACGTCGTCCGGGCGCCGGCGGGCGGAAACATCGTGGAGGTCCAGCGAATGCCGGTCCCGGACCGGCCCGACTACCGGATGGTGATCGCCCACACCTGCACCCTGTTCACGACCTTCATCCATACCGGAGAACTCGTGCCCGAACTCAGGGCGGTCACCGGCGAACTCAAACTCGGCGAATCGTGGTCGGGCGCGTTCGCAATCGAGGCCGGCCAGATCGTCGCGGGAGCCTCCTCATACAGCCTGGACTTCATGGTCCATGACCAGGAGATCACCCTCCCGGGATTCATCATCCCGGACAGTTACGCCAGCGAGCCATGGAAGATCCACACGCTCGACCCGTTCGATTTCTACGACGAGCCGCTGCGCTCACAGGCGCTGGCCTTTAACCCCCGCACGGCAGAGCCACGCGGGGGCAAGATCGACTACGACATCGACGGACGTCTCGTCGGCAACTGGTTCGTGGAAGGAACCGGCGGATATGGCAACGGCCGGCCGAACTACTGGGAAACCCACCTGGCGATCGCGTACGACCACTACGATCCGTCGGTCGTTGTCGTTTCGATCGGCGCAGATACGGGCATCCCGGAAGAAGTTTGCAACGTTTGCCAGGGAGCGTACGGCGTAAAGAACAACACACCGGACCCCGCGACCGTCGGTGTTTCGGACGGCCTCGTAAAGTACGAGTTGATCGGTCGGGTTCGCCCCGAGCCGGGGGCGCCGTTGTTTAACGACGAGAACAATTCCATCGGCGTTTTTCTCGCCGAGATGATCGACGACCGGTCGGTGCGGATCGAGGTGTTCCCGGGCGTGGGTGTGGCGAGCGTCACAGGTTTCACAAGTGCAGCCGTCGTTTACACCCGTTAATTCGGAGGACCGGCCCTGCTTGATCTTCGGCGTCGCCTCTTCCGCAAACAGGTGAAGCGCCTCGATCGTCTGCTCAGGGCGCAACTGGCTGTAGACGTTCACGTCGAGCATGAACCCTGTCAGGCCGAGGTCCTCCGACGCTCTGACCACCTCGAAAATTTCCTGGAGTGACCCCGCCTCCGAAGCGTCGGGGCGGGACGGGACCCGGGAAAATAGGCCGTCGCTGATAACGCCTGTTGGCGCCCGGGCGTTTCGCCTTTCATTGTTGAATCGACGGAAGGTCATCCGCCGCGGTCGATTACCCTACCAACAGCGCGCCCGCGCAAGCCCACCGATACGTGCCGACGGCGCCAAATATTTTCATATAAAGATGCGCTGCTCGTCCCGGCCGGGGCGAGTGGCAGGAACGGAGCGGACACGATGGCCTGGATCCGACAAGAGCCTGTCGACGATCACTACACAGACATGGTGAAGCCACTTTCGATCCTGCCCGGAGCGATGGACGCGGTGTACGAGATGACCCAGGCGATCTCCTTCGGCAGCTCGGCGTTGACCCGTGTTCAGGAGGAATCGATTGCGACCGCCGTCTCGGCGTCCAACCGGTGCCGGTACTGAACACTCGGCCACGGGGGGTTCCTCCGTCAGCATTCCCACGACTCTGAGCTCGCGAGCCAGGTGATCCATGATTACCGCACCTCAGGGCTGGACGCGGCCACTATGGCCATGTGCGACTACGCCGTGAAGCTCACCAGAACGCCCGAGGAGATGGGCGAATCGGACATCGAGGGGCTCCGGGAACATGGCTTGAGCGACGAGCAAATCCTGTCGGTCGTCCTCATCACCTGCCAGTTCAACTTTTCCAACCGGGTGACGATGGGGCTCGGCATCGAGCCTCCCGCCGGCCGCTCGACGATGTTGCGACGCTGGCTTACCGGCCCGGCACGCGACTACGAATGGTTGAAGTACGAAGAGGACGAGGCCTGACGCAGCCTGAATACTCAAGGTGTGCGCCCGGGCGTAACATACTCCGGCTGCGACCCGGTCGCGGTCCGGCGCTCCCCGCATCTTGTCCCCATCCGATACCTCATGTGGTCTCCCATCTAACCCGAAAACACCCGCACCCGGCTGGCGCCGGGATTCGACCTCGACCAAGGAAGCATCATCGCCAACTCGACCGCAAACGAGGAATCCATAACCGACGAGATCGCCGAGACGGCAGAGAAACGCACCGGGATATACCGGGGCTGGCCTATCGCCCTCACCACGTTTCTCACCCTCGGCGCAACCATCGGAACCGCCCAGTTCGCCTTCGGGGTGTTCATCCTCCCTCTTGAGGATGAGTTCGGCTGGTCCCGCACGCAGATCAACGTCTCCCTGACGCTGGCCGCGTTCATGGGCGTCCTCTCACCGTTCGCCGGGCGCTTTATGGACCGCTACGGCGCGCGGCCGATCATGGCCGTGTCGTTGGTATTGATCATCGCCGGCTTCCTGCTGCGCGCCGTGATGACGGAGCTCTGGCAGTTCTACGCCTTCAGCGCGTTGATCTTCGCCGGCACTCCGGGCGCTTCGATGTTGCCGACCGGCCGGCTCGTCGGGTTGTGGTTTGCCACAACGCGCGGCCGGATGATGGGGATCGTCACCGCCGGCAACAATTTCGGCGGGATGGTCGCCGTGCCGCTGACAGCGGCCGCCATCGCCTTTGGCGGATGGCGCTGGGGATTCGCGGGCGTCGGATTTCTTCTCATCGGCATCCTGATATTGGTCCTGTTCGTGATACGGGACCGGCCGGAAGACGTTGAGAAGGAGGTCCACAAGCGCTGGGCGCCCAGGGGGGATGCCGGGCGTGCCGCCCGGGCCGCACTGCAGGGCTTCACGTCCAGCCAGGCCATCCGCACCCGCGCGTTCTGGTTCCTCTCCGCCGGCATGGCGTTGCAGCAGTTCGCGCGCACATCGGTCGCGACGCAGTTAATTCCCCATTTGCAGCAGGTCGGCTTCAGCTTTTCCGAAGCCGCGGCCGGGCTAACGATCCTCGCCTTTTTCGGCATGGCGTCAAAGATCGTGTTCGGACGTGTGAGTGAGACGATCACGGCCCGCTGGGCATACGTCGTGGTAGTCGTAATCCAGGTGATGGGTCTGGCGCTGCTCATCGTCTCGGGCGGGTCGATATTTGCGTGGGCCGGGCTGGTTGTCTTCGGGTCCGGGATGGGCGGCGTGGGCGCGCTCGGACCGCTCGCCATCACCGAGATGTTCGGCCTCAGGAATTTCGGCGCCATAATCGGCCTGACCCGGCCCGCGATGATCATCCCCACCATCGCCGGACCGATCATGGCCGGTGTCCTTTTCGACACCACCGGCACGTACGACCTGGCGTTCGGCATCACGCTGGTCTTCCTGATGGTCGCGCTGGTGGGATTCGCCCTCGCCCGCCCGCCGGGGTCGCCTGTCGGCCGGGAATCGCCCGAAAGCCTTGACGAGACTCGCAAGTCCGGGACGCCGACGCCGGCAACCCCGTGACCAATGCGGCCTCCCGGGACACTTCGCCCGGCGCGGCCACCCGGGTCAATCGCGCGCAGCGGCGGCGCCCTTTAACGCGGGAAATCTGTGAAACGCGCGGCCATCCGAACGGTGAAAACGTTGGTAAAGTACACCCTCACGAATCTCTCATGCGCTTGTGACGGTCATCGTCAATCGGTGGGTAATACCATCCTGGGGCCGTTGATGCGGTCGGGAACCGGCGTAGACCGCTACCCGTTGGCCGGGTCGGCGAACCGTCGGACTCCAAATATCGGACACCAACGGACGGAAAGGGACAGGAATGACCCCCCGCCGGCTCGGCGCGATTCTGTTGGCGGTGACCCTGATCGCCGCAGTGTCTGTCCCTTTAGCGCTCGCCTCTCGCTCCGGCGCACCTGAATCTGAGTCACAGCCCGCGTTCGTTGACCAGTCCACGCCCGCAACCATAGAGACGCAGGCCGACCTCGGCCGGCTCCTCTTCTTCGACAAGCGGCTCTCCGGAAATAACGCCACCTCCTGCTCCACCTGCCACATTCCGGACAAGGCGTGGACCGACGGCGAAGCGCTCTCCACCGGCTACACCAGCGTCGAGTACTTCCGGAACACGCCCACCCTGCTGAACGCCAGCCAGATGCCGCTCCTGGACTGGGACGGCCGGTTTGAGGGCTCTGACATGGCGACCGTCGTGCGCGATCACATCGCGGAGGCGCACTTTATGAACCTGGACGGCCGACTCCTCGTCGAGCGCATGATCCAGGCTCCCGTGTACGCGGAGGCTTTCGAGCGCCTCTTTGGCGGCGAAGTGAGCTACGGAATGGTGTTGAACTCCGTCGCCGCGTTCGTGGCCACGCTTGA
>JACZRO010000135.1 GCA_022574675.1 Chloroflexota bacterium | reverse complement strand
ACGCGTCCCGATCAGGCGTCCCCGCGGCTTGTGGCATGATCGGACTTTGCGGCGTTTATGGTCTCTTCAATCCCCAAAAGGAAGCGGAGGCTTTCCCGCTGGCCCTCGATGGGGCCGTGACCGGTCGCCGGCTCGCCTTCCACCACTACATCCTGTTCGATCACGTACCACCCATCGTAGCCCGCCGCCTCGAGGACCGAGATGACGTCGCCGACGCCGGCATCGCCGCGGCCCAGCGGCGGGTACAGTCCCTGACGCACTGCTTCGTGATAGGCGATCTCGCCATCCCTCACCCGCGCCGCCAGCCGCGCGTCCAAGTCCTTCAGGTGGACGTGTTGAACGCGGTCCGCCGCCAGAACGGCCAGTTTGACGGGATCATCCCCGGCGAGAGCCATGTGCCCTGTGTCGAGACAGATACCCATGTCCGAGTTTTCGAGCACCAGTCCGGCGTCCTGCAGGTTCTCGACATACGTGCCGTAGTGGGGGTGGACGACCGGACGAAGATCGTGCGCCGTCGCTATTGCCGCCAGTGTCGCGAGATGGCCGGGCAGCCGCTCCAGGGCGGCGCCTTCAAGCCGGGGCCGTATCTCATATCCCTCGGCCGCCGACACGATGGCGATTACGACCATCCCGGCGCCAGTACCGCGCAGTCGGACACAGGCCTGGTCGAACTCCTCCCGGCCGGCGTCTCCATCTGCGAGTCCTTCATCACCCGACAGTGGCGCCGGAACGAACCCTGCCATGATCGAAAACCCGGACTTCTCTATCCGGTCTGCGGTCTCCCGGTCCAGGGCGAAAAATCCGTCGGGCCCGAGTTCAGACGCACGGATTCCGAGGGATTGCATCTCGGCAAGCACACGGCCGGGTTCCATCTGGTGTCCCCAGCCGGGCACTTCGCTCACGCCCCACGAGATAGGCGCCGCAGCGACGCGTGACAGCAGGCCGCTCATGGCGTCTCGTCCAGCGTCACGGGCCGGCGCTCTGCCATCGAGCGCTCCGCCGCCAGGGCGATGCGCAATGCGGCGCGTGCGTCACGGCCGGTGGCCCTCGGCTCGCCTTTGCCTGCGGCGACGTCGATAAAATCGGACAGTTCGGCGCGGTAAGCCGCCTCAAAACGCGTCATGAAGTCCGGATATTCGTCGCCGGTGTCCATCCCGGTTTCTTTCTGGGAACTGCGCCCGAGTCCGCGTATCGGCGACCGGGCGTCCATCCCCGCCATCACGCTGTCCTTCGAGCCAAACAACTCCAGGCGCACGTCGTACCCGCGCGGGTCGTGCCGCGTGCCGGAGAAGATGGCGAGCCCGCCTCCTGATAATCGCGCCACGAACGCCGCGGTATCGATATCGCCGGTCGCCTCGAACGCCGGGTCGCCGATCAGGGTCGCGCCGGCGGCGTAGATCTCGACAACCTCCTCCCCGGTGACCCAACGCAACAGGTCGAAATCGTGTATCGCCAGATCTCGGAACAACCCGCCGCTGGCGCGCAGATACGCCTCCGGCGGCGGCGCCGGGTCGTGCGTCGCGAGCCGAACGGCGTAGATGCGTCCGATATCGCCCGTTTCGACCAGCCGGCGCGCCTCCACGAAGCCCTCGTCAAACCGCCGCTGAAATCCGATCTGCAACGGAACGCCCGTCGTTTCGACGGTCTCCAGTGCGCGGTCCGTGGTGTCCAGATCCAGAGCGATCGGCTTCTCGCAGAAGACGGGCATGCCGGCCTCCGCTGCACGGCAGATCAGCTCCGAGTGCGTGTCGGTCGCCGTGGCGATCACGACGGCATCCGCTCGCCGAATCGCCTCCGCCGTATCGGATACCGCCGTACCGCCTGTGTCCGCGGCCACGGTACGTGCCCGGACCTGGTCGGCGTCTGCCACCAGAAGTTCGCTGACGCCGGGTAGTGCCGCCAACGTCCGGGCGTGGAACGCGCCAATGCGCCCTGCTCCAAGCAGTCCGATCTTCACAGGTGTCTCCTGAGCATGCGCAGGATCTCCGGCCTCGGCCGGCCAAATGTTCTGGCTATTGTGAGCGTTCCCGGCCGAACCCGATGTTTGGGAGTACTCAGGCGACAGCCGAGTCCTCATCTGCCGAGTATCTGAAGTACTGCCCGTCCTGGCCAGAGCCCCGCCCGAAGTAGTGCCACTTGGGAAAGTTGAAGTCAGCCGTGACAGATCGCGGCTTCAAAAGTACGGCCTGCAGGAACCCCTCCAGGTCCGGAACGTTGTACAGGTTGCTCTCAAAGCCCCAGTGATTGAGCCGGTCTACGACCTTCCCCAGTTCTGGATGGCCCCACTCGATCGAGAACCGGCTGACGCCCCAGCTCCGCAACTCCTGAAGCGTGGTGCGTGCCTCGTCCGGCGAGTCGATGATCTGCGAGACAAGGTGGTCGATCGGGCACTGGAGGATCGCAGCGGGGCATTTCGCGCGCAGGCTCTTGAACCCTTCCTCCCCCAGTATCTCAATGTTGGCGTTAAACCAGATGTGGGACTGGTCAAATCCGTTGGCCGCCAGGGATTCAAGCACCGCTTCGACAACCCTTCCGCCTTCCTTGAAATCGATCTTGATGGATTTCTCGAACCTGCTCAGTTCGGCGACAACGTCCGTGAACGCCATCACCCGCTCCACGTGAGAATCGTCGTGCGTGTCCAATGAGTCGTGGTGCAGGACAAACTCGCCGGTGTCCGGGTCGGACCGCACGTCCAGCTCGCCCCATTCGACGTCCGATGCAAGAAACTGCCGCAGGTTGGCCCGGTCGTTCACGCCGTGCCAGACGAGCTGGACGTCGGTCGGTAGATCCTCGTCGCTCGCCAGCTCCGTCAGGTCGAAGTTTGTCCCGCTCTCCGAGCAGACCGGCAACTCACGACAGTCACCCTCGAATATGGTGTATGCGTGCAGGGGCAGCAGGTCCTGGCAGCCGTCAAGCTCCGCCACTGCGGCGAGATTGGCGGGCTCATTGTCGACCATCGCAAAAACCAGGTAGCCGGCGTCCTGGAACCGTTTCACGCCGTTGGCCTTGGAGTTGCCGACAGCCTCTTCCCAGTCGCCCGGGTTCATGTGGAGTAAATCGTCTCGGAAGCTGACGTTGTGCTCCCTGCCTAGATCGTTGAGCGATCGGAGCGTATCGGCCCGGAGGAACTCCGGGCGGCCTGTGTTCAAGCCAACCTCGACCCGGGGTTGCAGTTGAAACCACCGGATGACGTCCATCACACCCTTGAACGGGCGGTGCGCCTCCATCATTGAGTCGGACGACCACCGCTCGTCCTTCCAGAACGCCATGATCCCGGCGCGCTCATCCTGTGGGACCGCCAGCTCGTCGAGTAGCGGGTCGATATGGTTCTCGTGGACCGTAATGTCGTCGATCTCGAGCGCCGCGAAATGGGTCGTGCCGTGGACGGTGTCACACCGGCGCAGGACGTGCCGGATCAGGTGCCGCATGTCGACGATGGTCCCGTCGATATCGAACAGGATCAGGAGTTTGTCGTCCGGGTAGCGACGCCTGATCCTGTCGTAGTGCAGCGCCAGGGCCTGCATCCAGTTGTTACGCAATTCCGCGTCCCTACTCCACGTCTGTGATCCGTCGTACCGAAACCGGTTCCCGGCTTGAGAAACGCTCGATCGCACCTGTAAATGAGATGCGACCAGAATCCGGAGGATGTTGGCCCGACCTTGCCCTGGAAACCGCGTCGACTTAGCGGTGAAGGTCAGGGTAACCAACGGTACGTCGCCACCCACCTCTCGATTCCCGCGATAGCCCCGCCGCGGGTGTCGCGCGGGCGCCTTCGCAGGGTGTTCTATGCCGTCCGCCGCGGAACGGCCGCGCCCTTGAACCGTTTCCTGTTAAAAGTCCACCAGGTTCCATGGCGAGCGCGCCGTGGCGAACATGCGGTCTGCCCGGCCGAGTGATCCAGCAGTGCGCTCGACGACGCGCCCGGCGCGGGCCAGCTCGGAGGGTTTCGCACCGCCCAGGTAGATGGCTGCGAGGTCGCCCGCCGAGAGGGTGATGTCCGGCTCGTCGTTGGTGGCGGCGCAGTCTGCGCCCTCAGTTCCGCCATCGACCCGCCACGTGCCGTCGTTCCACTTGCAGAACGAGTCTTCGACCTCGATCGCCAGCGAACCCTCTTCGGCGTAGGTGCGCGCGGATAGCGCCGTCGGCACATCGACCAATCTCAGCCACAGTCCGTCATAGGGTTTGCGGGTCAGCCGGCGCGGATCGGCGAGCATCCATGTGAGGCCGTCGTCGATCGGGACTCCGCCTCCTGCCGTGATGGTGTTCACGAGATCGATGTCGAAGCAGAAGCGCCAGAGCGCCGCCGTGGCTTCATCATCACTGGCGACAAGTTCGTGGATCCCAACCCTACTGCCCTGGATACTGTCCGGGAGACTGTCGTTCCAGTTGTGGCGCACCCGGTACATCACATACCCGGTCGGGATTCCATCAACCTCGTAAAAGGCGTGGAAGAGCGCCGGAGCTTGGTTACGCATCGCTGACGGGTCGGCCAGCGCGGCCTCCCACCATAAATCGTTCCGTCCGATCATGCCGGGGAACATTTCGCATGCTCGTTCGTAGATAGGGGCGAACACCTTCGCCGCCTCTTTTTTATCGACGAACTTCACCTGTCCACCGATGTCCGGGGAGTGGGCGAACGCCGTGTGTCTCCGGTCGATTTCACGCCGTTCATGCATGAGTGCGAGGCCGTAGCCGAATCGGCCATAAATCACAGTTTCGGACGTCCAGAGCGCGGCCAGCGGCTCGCCACGCTCGCGATATCCGTCGAGCTGGCGCCGCATCATCTCCGTCAGGATGCCGCGACGGCGATGCGTGGGTGAGACAGTGACGTGGCTGGTTCCGCCCAACCGCAACTTTGCGCCGCCGGGGACCGACATCTCGAAAGTGAACGAGCCGCATGTCCCGACCATCAGATCGCCGTCAAACGCGACGACGCTGCGCTCCGGCTCGAACACGCGCCGCTCGAAGTCCTTGATCTCGGAATTAGAGTCCGGGTGGGCAGAGAAGCCTCGCGCCTCGGCGAGGTCGAACCGCTCAAACTCGTCCAACGCGATCGGACGATAGGTGATAGGCATGACTGTGACAGGGCTGTGGGTTACGAACGGCGAACGGACATTCTACGGCTTGGAGTACCAGCGGCTTGACCCGTTCGGCGCGAGCGCGCATGATCCTCGGACCCGCATGGACCCCGCATGGCCGCCATCTCTGGCGTCGTCATCCCGTATGTGGATGGTGGCGAACCTATGGGACAGTTTTCGATGATCACGCAGGAACAGGTCGGCTTCTACAACGACAACGGCTTTATTACCGTCGAGGACGTCCTTCCGATGAGCGAGGTGGAGGAGTTGCGGCGGGTCACGGATGAGTTCGTCGAGCTGTCACGATCGGTCACCGAGCACACGGACCGGTTCGACCTGGAGCCGGGCCACACACCGGAGCGCCCGATGCTGCGCCGGCTCAAGGAGCCGCAGAAGCACCACGAGGTGTACGCGCGCATGTTGCGCAATGACCGAATACTCGACGTCGTGGAGGCGCTGCTTGGCCCCAACATCCGGTCGATTGGCGCCAAGCTCAATATGAAGAGCCCGGAGGGCGGCAGCCAGGTGGAGTGGCACACCGACTGGGCGTTTTACCCGCACACAAACGACGACATCGTGGAGGTCGGCATACCCCTCGACGATATGGAGCTGGAAAACGGGGCGCTCATGGGGCTGGCGGGCTCGCACCGCGGACCCGCCCTGAGTCACCACGAGAACGGGGTGTTCGTCGGCGCCGTCTCACGCGACGGGTTCGATATCGAGGACGCCACGCCGTTTCTGTTGAAGGCGGGCGGTATCTCTCTGCACCACGTGCGGCTGTTGCACGGCTCGGCGCCGAATCTATCGACACGCCCGCGCCGCCTCTTGCTGCAGGGCTACATGGCGGCGGACGCTTTCCCGCTCTCCGGCATCCCCGACTGGGAGGCGTGGAATGAGCGGATGGTCCGTGGTGAACCGACAAACGAGCCGCGGCTGGAGAAGGTCCCGGTCATTTTCCCCGAGCCCAAGCCTGCCCGGGTCGGGTCGATCTATGAGATACAGCGGCAGATGGGCGAGTCGCACTACGAGGGCGGCGTCGAAAAGTACGCGGAGTAGGGCTGTCTTTAACCTCCTCCCTGGGAGGGAGGAGGGCGCTAAATCATGTCTGGTTGCCTAGACCACGAAATCAAACGTAAATACGACCTCAGAAGCATACAAACTTCCGGGGCCGCATCACGTTTGACAGCAGTTTTGACAGCAACTGGGATGGACGTTGGCGGCCTACCATGCACGGCAGTGGACGAAATGTGGCTTGCCGGACACGACCATGCTGGACTCTCCCAGCGTTCTGACAGAACCTAGGCGACGGCTAAGCGGGCCATGGACGTCATCAGTGGTGTGGACTGGACCGGTAGGGCGTCTGGAGACTACAGTCTCGCCTTAATCGCCCGCGGTGCCACAAGGTTTGGAGGTGTGATGTGCCGATCAGGAATCGCGAGGACGCGGTTGAAGTAGAACAGCACATCGAACGGGTGTTTGCTGCGCCGGCGATAGACCGCGCTGGGGCGCTGCGGCGGATGTTCGTCGAGGTCATGGACTTCGAGTCGGCATCCGGCGCCGTGTCACTGGCCGCCGCCCCGAAGAATGTGACGCTCCCCGCCGCTGCCGAGCGCGTTGCCACGATGTCGGGCGTGAACGTGGTCTATGTGCCGCTCGACATCGAGAGCACCGAACGTGTTCGGAAGGCCGAGGCCGCGGAAGCGGCACGACTGATCGCCAGCGAACTCTCCGACGATCTGCTGCTGGTGATGACCAACACGCCGGACCGCCAGTTGCACTTCATACGACCGACTTTTGCAGGGCGCACACCTTCCCTGCGCCGCATGGTGATCGAACGCGACCTACCACGACGCACAGCGATCCAGCAGTTGTCGAACATTTATTGGGAGTGGAAAGACACCGGCAGCATCGTCCAGGCCATCGAATCCACGTTCGATGTGGAGGCGATGACCAAGAAGTTCTTCGCCGAGTACAAGCACCAGTTCGACCGTGTGATGGACCTGGTCGAGGGCTTCGATGGCGACGCCGAGGCAGACGCGAAGCGGTTGTTCGTCCAAACGCTGTTCAACCGTCTGATGTTTGTCTACTTCGTGTCACGTAAAGGTTGGATGGAGTTCGGTGGCAGCAAGAACTACCTGAACGCACTCTGGAACGACTATCCCGCGCGATCTGAGGAT
>JACZRO010000134.1 GCA_022574675.1 Chloroflexota bacterium | reverse complement strand
AATCTGAAGGCGCAGGCAGGGGCGGTCCCAGCCGTATACCGTTGCGATCGGTCCGCGCACGGCAAGAGCGCTGATCGGCGGCATACGATGCGGCGGCTACCGGAACGTGCAAACTGGTCGAACCGCTGCGGTCTCGGCTGACCGCAGCGGTTCGACCGGCCCGGCCCACGGGCGCTCTGGAACGGCACTGTCTAAGCGCCGGTCACCGTAATGTGGCCGTGCATGCCGGATTCCGCGTGCCCATCAATGGTGCAAAGTGAATCGAATGAGCCCGCCACCGTCGGGATCAGGTACAGGTCAACCTGCTCGCCGGGGAAGACCTCGATCGCTTTGAAGTACGGCGCCTTGATCTCGCCAGAGCCGTCCTGTGCCTTGCGGAACGCCACGGAGCGGTAGAACGGTTCGGCGGTGAAGTAGTGCTTCTCCGTCCCGGAGTTCACGATCACCAGCTTGTATGGCTGCCCGACTTCCAACTCCAGGTTTTCCGGCGTGAACGAAAACTCGCCCATATCCACGGTAACCGTTCGCATCGAGTCCCAGTCGGCGGCGGAGACCCGTTCGCCAGCGTCCTGCACCCAGTCGCCTTCGGCCACGATGCCGACAGCGGGCGCGGGCGAAGTCGGCACGTCGCCGGTTACAGTGATGCGGCCATGCATGCCGGACTCCGCGTGGCCTTCGATGGTGCAGACCGAGTCGTACTCGCCGGGAATGACCGCGACGAAGTAGAGATCCACCTGATCGCCGGGGAACACCTCGATCGCCTTGAAGTAGGGGGCCTTGAACTCCCCTTCAGACGTCTGAGCCTTCCGGAACGCCACCGCGCCGTAAAACTCTTCCGCCGTGAAGTAATGCTTTTCTGTCCCCGCGTTGACCACCTCAAGCTTGTAAGGTTTGCCCGCCTCGAAGACCAGGTTCTCCGGGCTGAACGAGAACTCGTTCAACTCGACTCTCACCGTCTCCATGGCGTCCCAGTCGGCTGCGGAGACGAAATCGCCGGCGTTCAAGACGTAGCTGCCTCCGGCGTGAACATGTCCGAGACCACCCGCGATCGATGCCGCCGGACCGGCGAGACCCTGTTGTCCGGACACGCCTTGCTGACCGGCCAGCCCTTGCGGTCCAGTTTCGCCTTGCGGCCCGGCCGGACCTGTGTCTCCCGCGCAGCCCGCGTACACAAAGAGTGACGCGACCGAGAATATCGCGGCCACGAGTAGTTTCCTGTTCATGATCATCCGCCTTTCAGATTGCTGGCGCTTTGTGCCGCAGATCTGCCGGGCGACCCGTTCGCGGAAGCGCCGGGGCTTCCATGCGCCAGTCCGGACAGGCCGTTGTGCGATCGGCAAGCACGCGCGCCGTGCCTCATGTCCAAAATGTGCGCCAGAACACTGTGACGTATCAGTTACAGGGGGTGGCTCCGGAGTTACAGACCGGTTACAGATACCGTCGGCTGTGGCCCGACGAGACCCACCGGGTTCATCGGGCGGCGGTGACGACTACCGGGAGCCGCCCAGCACGTACCCCACGCCGGGCACGTTCCGCACCAGCTCTGGATCGCCGGGATCCCGTTCGAGTTTCTGTCGAAGCCGGCGAACGGTCACCCGGAGGACGTCGCTGTCGTATCCGGGTCCCCAGACCTGTTCGATCAGGTCATCCTGTACGACGACCTTGCCCGCGTTCAGAGCGAGCTGGCTCAACAACCTGTACTCGGTCGGTGTAAGGCTGACTTCGGCGCCGCCGGCCGTCACCCGGCGTTCAGCGAAATCGATTTTCAGGCGCCCGATCTCTTTGATGGGAGGTGCGCCGCCCAGGTCTGAGACGAGCGACCGGCGCAGTACGGCGGCGACCCTCGCCGTCAGTTCTTGTGCCGAGAACGGCTTGGTCACGTAATCGTCCGCGCCCAGCCTCAGACCTTTTACCTTGTCCTCGTCATGACCGCGGGCCGTGAGCATGATGATCGGGACGTTCGAGAACTCCCGGATTCGAGTGCAGACCTCGAAACCGTCGATACCCGGAAGCATGATGTCGAGCACCACGAGGTCAATGTGCCTGGCCGCCGCCACAGCTACTGCCTCTTCGCCAGTCGCCACACAACTTGTCCCGTACCCGTCCGACTTCAGGTTGAAGTTGATCAGCCGAAGATATTTCGGCTCATCGTCGACGATCAGAACGTGTTGTTCCGTCATTTCAGGATTCCCGGCTTACGCGGGCTCACTATCGTCTGATATCGGCGAGCTCTGCGCGAGCGGCAGTGTGAAACGCATCCTGGTGCCGCGGCCCGGCCCGCTCTGGGCCCATATCCGTCCTCCCTGCGCCTCCACGATTGCCCTCGACACGGCGAGTCCCAGGCCCGTGCCCCGGGCCTGACTTGCGACGGCGCTGCGGCCGCGCCAGAACGGCTCGAATACGCTTTCCAGTTCTGATGCCGGGATTCCCACACCGCGGTCGGCCACCTCCACGAGCACTTTGTCGGCGCGCAACATAGCCCTGATATTGATCGGCGTGTCTGGCGCCGAATACCGGGCTGAATTGTCCAACAGGTTGTACATGACCTGCTCCACTCGACCCCGGTCAGCCATCACTTCCGGGTCTTCGGCAGCGTGTTTGATAGTCACCGAACGCCCCCGTTCACCGAGAGCCGGCATGGCCCGCTCCAGCGCTCCATCCAGCAGGTCTCGTAACCTCACGGCTGCGGGACGTATCGCCAGGGTTCCGGCCTGGATTCGTGACGTGTCAAGCAGGTCTTCGATCATCCTCTCCAAATTCGCTGACTCATCAGCGATGACCTGGAGGAATTCCTGCCCGGTCTCTGACGAGAACTCAACGTTCTGGCGCAGGAGAGTAGTCGAATAACCGCGGATTAACCCGAGCGGAGTTCGCAGTTCGTGCGAGATTCCGGACACGAATTCCTCTTTCATTCGGTCCAGTTCGTTCTGAGCTTCCGCGTGCGCCAGTTCCCGTCTCTGCCACGAGATCGTCCGGCTGGCGTGGCCGACCATGCCGACGAGCAGCATGTACATCAAAACGGTGGCGCCGCCGACGATTAGCCAGCTCCGGAACTTCGAGTCGGCCAGCTCAGCTTCCAGAATTGCCGTCTCCTCGTAGAATTCAACCGCTCCTGTTATCCGGTCAGAGCCAAGGCTCCGGAGCGGCGTGTAGGTCTCCAGGAGCCTGGAATACCGCGACCTCTCGAACTCGTTCTCCGGCTCCGACAGGTCGCTTATCTCAGAGACCGTCCGTCCCTCCAGGGCCGAGGCGAGATGGTCACTGACAACGAACGTGCGTCCGACCATCTCCCTATCCGGGCTGTACAGGATCTCGCCGGATGGGGACCAGACCTTGAACGACACGACTCTCCGTCCGAGCTCGGTTTCCGTGAGCAACACATCGAGGTCGTTCATGCGGTCAAGGGTGATCTCATCCCCCTCGGACAGGTCCACGAGCAGGGGAGCCACGGCGCTGCTGACGAACGAGGCGGTTACGGATGCGGTCCGGTTCAGCACGCCCTGTTCAATCTGCCGTGTCACCCACCAGCCGATGATTAGCATGCCTGTCAACAGGATCACGAAACTTACGAGCGCGAACCTCCAGGTCAGAGTGAGCCCGGAGAATCTCCGAAAAAGCGGCCAGCGAACAAAAGACAGGGCCGCAATACGCGACGCTCCACCGGTGGACGGCGGGTATGCCGGTTCGCGTTCGGATGCTTCCATCGTTCAGCGCCGCATGGTATCCACTAATCGGCCTCCAGTTAGGGCCATGATTTACATTCGAACGTACGCAGCGTGAGTTAAGCGTGAATACTCGGGCTTGCGACGCGAGCGGGGCGTGACGATCAGGCCGGCTACGGAGTGGAGCGCACAGGCGTCGACCCCTGAATTGAGCTCAGGGTCCGGCACGGGACCGGGGCATCCCAGAGGCCTTGAGGCCGGCTAACCGCCGGCGTCTTCGAGCAACTGCTGCTCGATCAGCCGGGACAGCTCGTTCTGACGCGACTGGATGTCTGCCGGCCACGTTGACTTGATGTAGGCGAGGACGGCGGATACTTCCTCGTCGCTCAGCGTGCCCCGGAACGGCGGCATCACCTGGGCCAGCGGCGGGCGGTCCAGTATCCACTCAAACAGGTGCCTGTCGGCGTGATGCCAGGTGTGGCCGTCTTCGGCGTGCGACGGCGCACCGGGAAGGGTCGGCGGCGCCCCGACCTGGCCGTGGCAAACAGTGCAGTTGGCGGCGTACACCTGCTCGCCGACGGCAATCCGCTGGCTAGTGAGTTCGATCGGGAACGGCGAGTCTGCCCCGGAGCTGCTACCGCCGCATGCCATGAGGATCAGGGTCGCGAGGGCCGCCGGTATCCAGATGAGCCGCCTGAAACGAGGACCCGGGAATGTCAGCGTCACGTTTCTTGAACCCAGGTCTCGATCTCCCGGAATATTCCGAGCGGCGGGCGGGCGAGTGTAAGGGGCATAACCGGGGGCGTCTGCGGGCCTTCCCCCGGGCATTTCAAGGATCTCTGGGATGGTTTGCCGGACGCCGATGGCCGGGCGGGGCAATGGTACGGCGGGGCCAGGCCCCGTTTACCGGTCGCGAATGTTATTCACATGAAGTTGTTCCACCCCACGCCGAGCGCCGCGCCGCCGAGCACCAGCCAGGCCAGGTTCAGCCCGGTCCGCCAGACGATCAGGAATGAGGCGGCCGCCATCACGCCGGTAAACGGGTCCACGACGGCAGAGTCGAAGAGCCGTACCGAGACCGCGGCCATGAGTCCGAACGATGCCGCGTTAACGCCGTCCAGCGCGGCCCTCGCCCAGGGCGTTCGCTGTACCAGCGGAAGGATTTTGCCGAGGAACGCGACGAACACGAAGGATGGCAGGAATATCGCGATGGTAGCGAGGAAGGCGCCGGTCCAGCTCCCGGTGAGGTAGCCGATGAAGGTGGCGGTGGTGAACACCGGCCCCGGCGTTATCTGGCCGATCGCCACTGCGTCCAGTAGTTCCCGGTCGGTAAGCCAGCCGAGCCGCACAACGAAGTCAGCGTTCAGATACGCGAACAGGACGTAGCCACTGCCGTACAGGACGGCGCCGATCTTCAGGAACGTGAAGAACAGGGTCACCGCGCTGTAACCGGCAATGGCCCCCGAAACTGCCGAGGCCGCAGCCTGAAACGAGCCGATAAACGGCAGGGCGAACGTCGGCGCCGCCACCAACCCTGTGGCGAAGCGCCCGGCGTGGAATATCTCCCGGCGGACGATCACGATCAATAACCCACCGGCGGCGAGCAACGCGATCTCGTTCACCCCGATGAAGAACAGCACGGCCACGCCCACGCCCACAACTCCGGTCGCCGGCCCGCGTATCGCCGACTTGAGCAACCCCAGGAGGGCGAAGGCGATGATGCCGATCGCGACGGGCTTCACTCCGTAGAGCACCCAGCCAAGCTCCGGCGTCGTGCCCCAGCGCTCGTACGCCCACGCGATCGCCAGCACCGACAGCGCGGCCGGGATGATGAACAGGAACCCGCCGATCAGCAACCCGGGCCAGCCGGCACGCCGGTGCGACAGGTGGATCGCCAGCTCGGTGGAGTTCGGCCCCGGGATGACGGCCGTTGCGCCGACCAGGTCCATGAACTCGTCGTCGGTGGCCCACTTGCGGCGGCGGACCACTTCCTCCCGCATCATGGCGATATGGGCGGCGGGGCCGCCGAATGCGATCAGGCCCAGCTTGAGAAACAGGCGCGCGACTTCGCCCAGCGCGGTGTTTTTTGTACGCGTCAAATGAACCCCCGATGAGCCGGGATTGTCGCATGGTCGCTCGCGAGACCCCGGGAAGGTCAGTCCGCGTGCTCGGGAACCCGGTCTGGCTCGGACTCTGGAACGGCATCGTCCAGCACGGCGGCGCCGGGCTTCGCATCTTCTGGCAGCGGCGGCAGATCGGCCGGTATCGCCGTGAACTGCTCCTCGTAAAGCTGCCGGAACAGGCCGGAGCGCGAGACCAGCTCGTCGAACGTGCCGCGGTCGATTATCCGGCCGTCCTCTACTACGAGTATCTGGTCGGCGGCGACGATGGTCGACAGGCGGTGCGCGATGGCGATCGTCGTCCGGCCCTCCATAAGCTCCCCCAGCGCACGCTGAACGAGCCGCTCGGAGCGCGTATCCAGGCTGCTTGTCGCCTCGTCCAGCAGCAGGACGCGCGGGTTGGCCAGGACGGCACGCGCTATAGCGACCCGCTGGCGCTCGCCGCCTGACAACCGGTAGCCGCGCTCCCCGACGATCGTGTCGAACCCTTCCGACAACCCGGCGATGGTGTCGTATATCTGCGCCGCCTTTGCCGCCCTGACCAGGTCCTCGTGCGTTGCAGATGGGTCCCCGTAGCGCAGGTTATCGGCTATCGAGGCATGTAAAAGGAACGGGTCCTGGCTCACCACGCTGACGAGCGCCGACAGGTCAAGCAACGCCATGTCACGCAGGTCTACGCCGTCGATGCGGACGCTCCCGCTGTCCACGTCGTAGAGCCGTGACATCAGGTAACCGATCGTGGTCTTCCCGGAGCCGCTCGGGCCGACCAGCGCCGTCAGACGTCCTGCGGCGGCAGTGAAGGTGACGTCCTCCAGTCCGAAGCTGTCTTCGATCCCGCGCGCGGCGTCGTACTGGAAGCCCACGTGTTGAAAGGCGACCTCGCCCCTTGCCGTGCGCCGGTCCACCGGAACAGGGTTCGGCGGGTCCGTGATCTCCGGCTCCAGGTCAAGGTACTCAAAAATTCGCTCGAACAACGCCAGCGCGCTGTGGACGTCCACGCCGCGGTTGAGCAGTCCGGCGAGCGGGAAGAGCAGCCGGGTCTGGATGGCGGTGAAGGCGACGATGTCACCGACGGAGATGCCCCCCATGTTGTTGAAGAGCAGCCAGCCGCCGAACGCCCACACGATGGCCGGCGCCATGCCGAAGAAGGTCTGGACCAGGACGAAGAACCCGCGGCCGGTCATCTGCTGCCGCACCGAGACCGCCGTCAGCTCCTCGTTGGTGGCGTTAAACCGCTCGCGCTGCTCCCGCTCCCGGCCGAAGGTCTTGGCGAGCATGACGCCGGATACGGACAGCGTCTCACCGGCGCTAGTGGTCAGGTCTGCGACAGCCTGCTGCGCCAGGCGTGTCAGGCGGCGGCGCCGTCGCCCTACCCTCACCGTGAAGAACACGAAGATCGGCGTGACTCCGAGCGCCACGAGCGAAAGCTGCCAGGAGATGATCAGCATCGCGATGACGGAAGCGATCACGATGGCGGCGTTCGACACGATGGTGCTTATCGTGTCTGTCAGGACGAGCTGCGTGTTGGTCACGT
>JACZRO010000133.1 GCA_022574675.1 Chloroflexota bacterium | reverse complement strand
GCGTTGTGGGGGATGATATACAGCACCGGAATGCCGTGGGCGACGGCGGTCCAGAACACCGAGTCTGCGTAGTAGACCGAGCCGTCGCCCACGAGCCCGATGACCGGTGTGTCGGGAGCCGCGAGCTTGGCTCCCGCGGCCGCTCCCATGCCCCAGCCCTCTGACTCGCCGGGCCGGCGGAGGTGCGTGATGATCCCGCCGCCGTCTGAGGCGGCGACGCATTCCAGCGCTATCGCGAACTGCTCGGACGTGATGATCCCGCCGCCGACTTTTTCAAGCTCGGTCTCCAGGGCGTCAAGTAACACCAGCGGACGCACGCGCCCCTTTACCACCCGATCGCCCCCCGGCTGCAACACGCTTCTGCGAGCGGCGCGTAGGTCCGCTGCATTATCGAGCGCCGACTTCCTGCGTTTGTCGTATGGGTCCGGTCCGTTTGCCTCGCCGGATTGTTTTTTGGTTCGTTTTTGGGCCAGCTCCAGGAGTCGCCCGACGGCCCGGCCCTCGTCGGCCACGATTCCGTTGTCCAACCCGGGCAAGTTCTGGAGGTTGGCGATGTCCGAGCCGAGCGCAAACACCCGGTCCGCCTTTCGGAACGGCGCGTAGTCCGCCGTGATCCCGGCGCCGGCGTGGCGGACGCCGATCGCGAGGATGCAATCCGGGTTCACGGCCGCCGCCGCAGGGCCGAACGGTCCACAGTGGAGTGGATGCGCGATCGACACGCCCAGCAGGTCCGGGGAGGCGCACGCCACGGCCGCGCCGTAGTGCTCCGCGAGCGCCGTGACGGCGCCCTGCGCGCCGCTCTTCGCTATACCGTCGCCGACGTAGAGTAGGGGACGCTCGGCCGTGTCCAGCGCGGCCGCGATCTGTTGCAGGTCGGCATCGTCCGCGTAACCGGCGCGCAGGTTTGGGATGTCGGCCTCGATGATGTTTGCCGTCACGGGCTGCGTGCCGAGGAGCCGGTCGTACACGGCGAGATGGACCGGCCCGGTCGGGGCGCTCGTCGCGACCTTGATGGCGCGCTCGATCGCCTCGGGCAGCCCCTCTGGCTCGACCACGGCCCAGCTTGCCTTGGTGAACGGCGCCGACAGGTAGGTCGGGCCGAAACTATGGTCGATGTTCAGGGTCACGGAATCGGCGAAGCTTCCGGTGTCCCCCGCGAAGGAGATCACCACCACCGGCAGCCCGCCGTTCCAGGCGTTGAACAGTTGCCCGAGTGACTGCGCCAGCCCGGCTCCCAGGTGGACGACCATCACCGCCGGGTCGCCCTTGACCTGGGCGTATCCACCGGCCATCGCGGCCACCGCCCCTTCATGCAGGGCGAGGATGCCGTGCACGTCCGGGTGGCCGTGGAGGGCGTCGAAGAACATCGCTTCGCGAGACCCGGAGTTGTAGAACACGTACTTCACGCCGGACGCGGCAAGTTGCTCGACCATCACCTGCGATGGGTTGCCGGTGAACTGACGTGTCTGCATTGAGCGCTGTCTCCTGTTGGAAGTTGTGGGAGAAAGCGATGGCTGGCGCCGCATCGCTGCGCCAGCGCGCCTCCCGGCAATGCGGGGATGATAGGCGAAGCTGGCTACCCGCGGCGGCGCGTAGTTATAACTGGCGCAACATGCTCGCGTGCGGGCACGTGATCGGTTCTGCGGCGCGCCAACAAGTAAAGGGGGATATGAGTTCAGTCAACCTGAACCAGATCGAAGCCATCTTTCTCGACGATGGCAGCGTGATGAGCGACAACGAACGACGCGCCCCACAGTTCCGGCGGATCCTCGGCGATTACGTGTCGCTGCGTTTGGGAGGCGAGCCATCCGCGTGGTCGGACGCCAACGCTGCGATCCTCGCCAGTAATATGGCCGCGCTCGACGCCCCGTCGGATGACGACGAGTGCGCCGAGTTCGCGAAAACGACGGCCCGATACGTATGGGCCCGGGTCCGATGCGATCCGTAAGTTCATCAAAATGGGGTACCGGATTTACACGGCCTCCGACACTGAGTCTGTCGATCTCAAAGCAACATTGCGGGGTATGGAGGTTCGAGACTTGTTCGTGGAAACGTACGGCAGCGACCTTGTCGGCACATGGAAGGGCAGCCACCTCTTCTATGACCGCATCCTTGCTCATGCCGGGGTTCCGCCGGAGAAGGCGTCGTTCGTCGACGACTCGAACAGGTCAGTTGACTGGATCACCGAAGCGGGCGCGACGGCGGTGCTGATCTCGACCGAAGGGCCCGCAAGGACCGGCGCCTGTGAGGTGCTGGACAGCCTGTCGGAGCTACCGGAATTTCTGGCGCCATTCCGGAGTTGAGCGGTTTGGGCCGATAAGTCAGCGAACCAGGTCAGGGTTTCGCCGACCCGAGTTCAACCGCATTCGTAAGAATCCGGTCAAACGAATCGATACAGTTCGGAACGATCTCGTGGCCGAATTTCTTGAACGGTTCATGTGACTTGTGAACATCGAACGCCGCCTCGTCCGTGTAGGACTCGTACAGATACAGCGCGTTTTCGTTCTCCGGGTCGTCGTAGAAATCGAATCTCAGGGTTCCCGGCTCGGACTCAAAAGCGACCTGCTGGTCCCAACTGAGGAATTCGACGACCTCATCCCGCTTGCCGAGTTTGAGGTTTATATGGATAAGCACGGTAATCATTGCCGTCTGATTCCTTTCTGATGCCTCACGCCCGCCGGGCGTTCCGGGTTCCGCTCGTTTGCCATGTTGGGCGGGATGGTCTGCGGCCGTGCTCCCGGCTACCGGGCGCTCAGGGCCGGACGAGCCCGTGCTCCTCGTAAAAACGATCCAGCGCCTTTGCTGATTTCAGCCTGATCACGCGCATCCCGGCGCCGTACTCGCGGATCAGCGCATGCCGTCGGTCCATGAAGGCTCGATGATGGAGCAGGCGCCTTTTCAAGAGGAAAAGCAGCAGGGAATCGCGACTCAAGAACGTTTGCCGCCACGACTCCACGTTATCGCCGCAGATTTTCTGTTTGTCGTGTGCGCGCTGAACGGATCGTATGAACGCGCGCCAGAAAACAGTGCGAAACGGCAACTGGAGCCAGATCAGGGTATCAGCCAGTCCGAGCACGGCGCCACCGATCTTGCCACCGTAATTTCCGTCCACCACCCAGCCGTCCGGGTGACCGGAGATCGCGTCCTGCGTAAGTCGCTGAAATTCGTCGGCGTCGCGCTCGATCCAGCCGGGAAGCCAGTTAATCGCGTCCAGCTCCACCACCGGCAGATCGAGCTTCTCCCCGAGCGCAAGGGAGAGTGTCGTCTTGCCGCCTCCACCCCAGAGGAGAATCCTGCGGCCCAGGCGGCCGGCAACGGCGGCGTTCTCTGGGACGGGGGCTGCGCCGGAATTCGCTGGCGTCATGAGAGGACTCCACACTGAAACGACACGCGTTGCGTCACGGCGCGCTGTCGTATTTCTTCTCGTCCGCCAGGGCCAGCCGATTCTCGCGCGTTCAGCGCCAGGCCATTATCGCGACTCACGCCGCCGACCCGATCGGGGAGCGTCCCGGTACTACCCGGCGACCGCTCCGGCGACCATGTCACCGAACTGCACCGTGCCGATGCATTTGTCGCCTTCCCCGGCGATATCGCGCGTGCGGAACCCCTCAGACATCACGGCGTCGACGCCCTTTTCGATGGCGTCGGCCTCCTTGTGTAGCCCGAACGACCACCTGAGCATCATGGCGCTGCTCAACAGCGACGCCACCGGGTTGGCGACCCCTTGTCCCGCGATGTCCGGGGCGCTGCCGTGGATCGGCTCATACAGGGAGGGCTTGCCGCTGCGCCGTCGCCGCGTACCCTTTTTCGGAGGCGGGCTGGTGAGGCTTGCCGAGGGAAGCATGCCCATCGACCCGGCCAGCACGGACGCTTCGTCGGACAGGATGTCGCCAAAGGTGTTCTCGGTGACGATCACGTCAAACTGCGCCGGGTTGGTGATCAACTGCATCGCCGCGTTGTCCACCAGCAGGTGGGTCAACTCCACGTCGCGGTACTCGTCGTGGAGCTCCGTCGCAATCTCGCGCCAGAGACGCCCGGACTCGAGCACATTGGCCTTGTCCACGGAGGTGAGCTTATTGCGCCGGCTGCGCGCCATATCGAACCCGACCCGGACGACCCGCTCGATCTCCTTCTCGGTGTACGAGAGGGTGTCGACCGCTCGCCGCCCGCGGGCGTTCTCCCATCGTCTCTTCGGACGGCCGAAGTACAGGCCGCCTGTGAGCTCGCGCACGATGACCATGTCCACGCCCTCCAGCCGCTCACGCCGCAGGGGCGACGAATCCATCAGGTCCGGGTAGACCTTGATCGGGCGGACGTTAGCGAACAGCCCGAGTTCCTTGCGAATGCGGAGGATGCCGTCCTCGGGGTGCGTCTTTGCCCGCGGGTCGTCCCACTTGGGGCCGCCAACGGCGCCGAAAAGGATTGCGTCGCACCCGAGGATCATGTCGATCGTTTCGTCGGGAAGGGGCGTGCCGTACTTGTCGATGGCACAGCCGCCCATCTGGCCCGTTTTCCAGGTAAAGGTATGCCCGAAGCGCCGTCCGACGGATTCGAGCACCTTGACGGACTCGGCCGTGACCTCAGGGCCTATCCCGTCCCCGCCGATGACTGCGATCTTAAGATCCAAGGTTCTATTCTCCGTTTCGGGCTGACGACCTTGCTGTTACCAGCGAGCCGGGTGCGCCTCTTCAAATTCGGTAATCGCGTCGACACTCTGCAACGAGTGGCCGATATCGTCCAATCCCTCTACGAGCGAGTCACGCCGGAACCCCTCCATCTCGAACGATTCCGAGAAGCCTTCGTCGTCGTAGACGCGCTGCTCCTCGATATCGACCGTCAACCGGGAGCCCGGGACCCGGAGCGCCCTTGCCATGATGGTGTCCACCCCGGCCTGCGAAAGAATGATCGGCGCCATGCCGTTCTGGTAGCAGTTACTACGGAAGATATCGCCAAAACTGGGGGCGATCACGGCCAGGAAACCGTATTCCTTCAGGGCCCACGGCGCGTGTTCCCGAGAGGAGCCCGAGCCGAAGTTCGGCCCGGCGACGAGGATGGAAGCGCCCTGGTACTCCGGCCTGTTGAGGATGAAGTCCGGGTTCGGGACGCCGTCCTCCAGGTATCGCCAGTCGAAGAACGCGTACTTGCCGAAGCCTGTTCGCTCGATCCGCTTCAGGAACTGCTTGGGGATCACCTGGTCGGTGTCCACGTTCGCCATGTCCAGCGGGGCGACGATTCCGGTTACTTTTTTGAGAGGGTCCATTTGCTTGTCCCTGGCGTCTGGTCGGCGTTGGCGGCGCTGTGGCGCCGCTATCACGCGTGGTTCTGGTTCTTACGAATTTCTGGCGGGCCGGGATTGCCGGCTCATCACCAGTTGATGCCGAATCTCCTGGGCACGCTGCAGGCGGTATACCACAATAACGGTCAATATCAGCGGGACGACCTGGAACAGGTCAGACCACACCAGCAACCGGCCCACCCCTGCCCAGTCGTCGATGCTGTCACGTGCAAAGAAAACTGAAATTCCCCGGGGGCCGAACAGGATCGCGGCGACGACGGATGTCCACCATACGCTGACCAGCAGTCCGCCCTGCGGATTAGCATTTTGCCACGCCCGAGGGTCTTTGGTCTCGGCCGACCCGGACGCCCGCACCAACTCACGTACGACGCGCGCCGGCTGGACGAAATTCATGAACGGGATAAAGAACCATCCGACGGCCCAGCCCGGGGTGAACCGCTGACCTTCCGACCTCAGGTAGCGCAGGTTTGAGCTCGCCTGGTGGATGAAAAGAGTGAATGCCGCCAGCAGTGCGATCAAGGCGATGAGGATGAATGACCAGACCAGGGACTGGTCAGAATGGTATTCGTTGATCCTCCGGGCGATCTCCAGGACACGGTTGCACCCGCCTGCTCCGGACACCAGGTCCTGCGCCGAGACACAATCTAAGCCCTGCTCGGCTGCGAACGCCAGCAACTCCCCGGGGCCGGCGTTGTTTGCCGGGAGGTCCGTCAGGCCTCGTGACTCATACTCGTTGATGTCCTCCAGCATCCGGCCATCGACCCACGCGAGCGCGAGCGCCAGGACCACCATCACGCCGATTATCCCCGTGATCCACAGGACCAGTGTTCGCCCGGAACGGAACTCGGAACGGAACTCGGACCGGAGCTCGGACCGGTGACCCGGTTCGCCGGGAGGCCGGTCCGGGCCGGCGCGTCTCAGGCCGCCGGGACGTCCACGCCGCTCGCGGTCGCGTTCATCGTGACTGGTAGACATAAATCATCCCGCCCCACGTCAACGTTTAACCCGGGTTGAACGCAGACTGATCCGGGGCCGACGTTGGCCTAAGCCTCCGCCAACTCCCAGTCTCGGACGTCGACGAAGTGGCCCTCGATAGCGGCGGCCGCCGCCATCTCCGGGCTGACCAGGTGGGTACGGCCGCCGCGGCCCTGCCTGCCCTCGAAGTTCCGGTTGGACGTGGACGCGCATCGCTCGCCGGGGCTCAGGATGTCCGGGTTCATGCCCAGGCACATCGAGCACCCGGCGGTCCGCCACTCGAAGCCGGCCTCGATCAGCACCTGGTCGAGGCCCTCTTCCTCGGCCAGCTTTCGCGTCAGGGTCGAACCGGGCACGACCATCGCACGAACGCCCGGCGCGACCTTGTGGCCCTTTGCGATCTCCGCCGCTGCGCGGAGGTCTTCGAGGCGGCCGTTGGTGCATGAGCCGATGAAGACCCTGTCGATGCTGATATCGGTGATGCGCTGGCCGGGCTTCAGGTCCATGTACTCAAGCGCCCGCGCCGCATTTTCCTGGTCGGCCGGCGACTCGAAATCCTCGGGCGATGGCACGTTGCCGGTGATGGCGGCGACCTGTCCCGGGTTGGTGCCCCAGGTCACGCCCGGCTCGACCGCCGCGGCGTCGATCTCGACCATCGTGTCGAACTCGGCGCCCTCGTCGGTCGGGAGTTTCTTCCAGCCCTCGATGGCTTCGTCGAAGGCGTCGCCTTTTGGCACACGCGCCCGTCCCCGCAGGTACTCAAACGTCTTTTCGTCCGGGGCGATCATCCCGGCGCGCGCCCCGGCCTCGATGGTCATGTTGCACACCGTCATCCGTCCCTCCATCGAGAGGTCGCGGATCGCCTGCCCTGTGTACTCGATGACGTGTCCGGTGCCGCCCGCGACACCGATCTGCCCGATGATCGCCAGGACCAGGTCTTTGGCCGTCACGCCCGGTTGCAGGTCGCCGACAACCCTAATCTCCATCGTCTTCGGTCGCGCCTGCACCAGGCACTGCGTCGCCAGCACGTGCTCGATCTCCGAGGTGCCAATGCCGAACGCAAGTGCC
>JACZRO010000132.1 GCA_022574675.1 Chloroflexota bacterium | reverse complement strand
AACAACATCGACCGGACCACACCTTGGTTTGACGGTTCAACGCGCCAGGAGCCTGCGAAAACACCCAACGGACCCGGAACATCGCATGTTGCCGGTGTGACACGTCCCCTCTCCCCGGCGCGGGAGAGGGTGAGGGTGAGGGGGCATACGTGGCAACAACATCTCCACGGAGCACACCTTGGTTCGACGGTTCAACGCGCCAGGAGCCTGCGAAAACGCCCAACGGACCCGGAACATCGCATGTTGCCGGTGTGACACGTCCCCTCTCCCCGACGCGGGAGAGGGTTAGGGTGAGGGGGTTCAAGGGGCAACACAATCTTCCCGGAGCAACATCATGGTTCAACGCGCCAGGAGCCTGCGAAAGCGCTCAACGGACGCGGAACGAAATCTATGGTCAATCCTCCGAAACCGGGCGCTCGCCGGAGCGAAATTCCGCAGACAGCAACCGATCGGGCCTTACATCGTCGACTTTCACTGCCCAAAAAACAGGCTTGTGATCGAAATCGACGGCGGCCATCACCTGGACCAGATTGAGGACGACAATCGTCGAACCGGATTCATCACCCGGACGGGGAACCGCGTAATCAGGTTCAACAATCTCGACGTGCTCACCAACATCGACGGAGTGGCAGCGCAGATCCTCGCTGCGCTCGGTGATCCCCCTCACCCAGACCCTCTCCCGCGGAGGGGAGAGGGGTAACCGTACGCCACCTGGCGTGGACGTTAACGCACCTTTTCGTGTATTAGCCTTCGCCAAACTTGGACACAGCGAAGTACGGTTCGAACCTGGGGATTACGCGATCGAGAATGGATTTCTGTATGTGCCGAAGATACTCAGTGACCTCTTGGGGTCTACCGACGATTCTGTCGGTCCCAGCAGGTCCATCGGCATCGAAGGCTACGTGCGGGGTAAATCCGGGCTTGAAGTCGTCCTTGTCTTTCCAGGGGACGACCGCCCAAGCGATCTTTTGATCGTGTTTTTGGTCGCCGAATTTGTTGACCCTGATTTTCATCAGCGGCTGTCTTTCGCCGACGTAGCCGAGTTCAATGGGCTTGTACGACGCGTCAGCCATGAGGACAGGCGTTCGATGCTTATCACCGCCCCAGAGCAGGTGAAGGGCATAGAACATATCTGGATAGTTCGGAGCACGGTTCGGCTGTATGGACGTTATCCAATCTTTGATCGGGTCGGGGAATTTGCGTATTTTCGCAAGGTAGCGGCTGAAAGCATCATCGGTGGAGAGGTGGAATTCGAGGAGAGGCAGCTTGCGCGCCTTGACGGTGCGCCCGACGGCCCAGACGAGGTTGTCGAGGGCCGATCTCAGGTTGTGGATGACATCCCCTGCGGCGAAGCTAAGTTCAGGGGGCGGATGCTGAAGCACCTTGAACTCATACGTGAAATGGGCGTTTTGCCCTTCACGCTCCACCTCAGTAACGATTTCGTATGGTTCAGTCGCGAGGAAGGCGTCAGCCAATACCTCGAAGCGGTCAATGCCGCACCCTGCCCAATCAAGCCTGCGCTTAGCAAGATGCGCAGCATCGTCCCACGGGTTCGCCATGATGAAGACACGATAGACCCAGCCGCCGAGGGTGTGTCAAGTTGATAGTTACGAATTTCGTTGACGGCCCTCGCCGCCTGCCCATACAATGTCCCGTTATACGCTTTGACGGGGAGTAGTACCGGATAGGCGGGCCGAGCCGGTGGTTGTGTGAACCGGCGCCCGACCCCCGGGAACTCGCCCCTGAGCGTCCGGCCTGAAACTCTCCCCCTGATCGATCAATCAGGAATGGACCGCCAGGGTCGGACGGAAGCCTCCGTTACGGGCATTGAGTGGTCTCGGCGGCGCATGCGTCGACGGGGCAACAAAGGTGGTACCGCGGGATTCCAAGTCTCGTCCTTTGAGGACGGGGCTTTTTTTGTGTGGTGCGTTGAAGGCGCAATTAAAGGGCGAGAACGATTTGATGAACGGGTGACCGGATCCCCCTCACCCTGGCCCTCTCCCGCCGGGGGAGAGGGGACACATAGGAAGATCGGTTCGAGGTTCTCCCCCACCCATCCCTCTCCCGCCGGGAGAGGGGGATTAGACCGGGTCCGGAAGGCCCGGAAGACAGGTAATGATGAAAAAGACAGGTGGCCAGATCGTCTGTGAGGCACTCGTTCGCGAGGGCGTCGAGGTCGTATTCGGACTCCCGGGCGGAGCGATTTTGCCGCTCTACTCAACGCTCGGGAGCTACCCGGGGCTGCGCCACGTACTGGTACGCCACGAAGAAGGCGCCGGGCTGGCGGCGGACGGCTACGCACGCGCCTCCGGCAAGGTCGGCGTCTGCATGGCGACCTCCGGCCCCGGGGCCACCAACCTGATCACCGCGCTGGCGACGTCGATGATGGACTCCGCCCCGGTCGTGGCGATCACGGGCCAGGTCGGACGCGCAGCGATAGGCAGCGACGCCTTCCAGGAGACCGATATCACCGGCGCGACCATGCCGGTCACCAAGCACAACTACCTTGTCATGGACACGCACGACCTCGCCGCAACCATCAAGGAAGCCTTCCACATCGCGCGCACCGGCAGGCCCGGCCCGGTCCTGATCGACATCCCGCGCGACGTGCAGGCCGAGGAGATCGAGTTCGATGAGGCAGAGTGGGACAAGCCGGTCTCACTGCGCGGCTACCACCCACCCACCGTGGCCGACGAGGCCGAGGTCGCGGCCGCCGCAAAGCTGATCAACGAATCCGAACGCCCGGTTATCCTGGCCGGCCACGGCATCATCATCTCGCGCGCCTTCGACGAGCTGCTTGAGCTGGCCGAGAAGGCCCAGATACCAGTGATTAGCACCTTACTTGGAATTAGCTCCTTCCCGGAGGACCACGTGCTCAGCACCGGATTCCCCGGCATGCACGGCATGGCCTACGCCAGCCTCGCGCTGGACCAGGCGGACCTGCTCATCAACATCGGCGCCCGCTTCGACGACCGGATCACGGGCGACACAAAGCGGTTCTCGCCGAACTCGAAGAAGATCCACATCGACATCGACCCGGCGGAGCTCAACAAGAACATCAAGGTCGAAGCGCCGGTGCTCGGCGACGTGCGCCACGTGCTCAACCAGCTGAACCCGATGGTCAAAAAGACGACGCACGTCGAGTGGCTCCGGCACATCGAGCAGCTGAAGGCGGACCACCCGTCCCTGAAAATCCGGGAGACCGACGATCTCCTGGGGCAGCAGGTGATCAAGGCGATCTCGGACGCCACCCGGGGCGATGCGCTCATAGTCACCGGGGTCGGCCAGCACCAGATGTGGGCGGCGCAGCACTACCAGTTCAAGAACCCCAACTCCTGGTTCACGTCCGGCGGCCTCGGCACGATGGGCTACGAGGTCCCCGCCGCTATGGGCGTCCAGCTCGCGCACCCGGATAAAGAGGTGTGGACGATCTGCGGCGACGGCGGCGTCCAGATGACGCTGTCCGAGTTCGCCACCATCGCCGAGAACAACCTGCCCGTGAAGATCGCGATCCTGAACAACAACATGCTCGGGATGATTACGCAGTGGCAGGACATGGTGTTCAACAAGACCTTCTACGCCAACACATACACCGGCAACCCGGACTTCGTGAAACTGGCGGACGCCTACCGCATCAAGGGGATGCGCGTTACCAGTCCGGACCAGCTCGACGGCGCCATCCGGGAGGCGCGCGAGCATCCGGGACCGGTCGTGATCGACTTCGTTATCAACCCCGAAGAAAACGTGTTCCCGATGATCCCGTCCGGCCAGTCCGTGGCCGAGCTGATCGAGGAGCGGTTGTGATGGGAGACGTCATGGCAAACGGGCTCGCGCGCCGCACGCTGGTGGCGCTGGTCGAGAACAAACCCGGCGTCCTGGCCCGCATCTCGAGCCTGTTCCGGCGGCGCGGGATTAACATCGCCAGCCTGGCGGTCGGCGCCTCGGAGCAGAAACACCTGTCCCGGATGACCTTCGTAGCGGAGGGCGACCCATCCACCGTCGGGCATATCGCAAAGCACCTGGACAAGCTGATCGAGGTCGTCGAGGTCTCGGACATCACCGACGCCAACGTCGTCTGGCGCGAGCTGGCGATGGTCCGCGTCCGCGCCACACAGGAAAGCCGGCCCCGCGTCATACAACTGGCCAACATCTTCCGCGTGAGCATCGTCGACGTCGGCGCGGAGGCCGTGACGATGGAGATCACCGGGGACACGGCCAAGATCGACTCGATGATCACGCTCATGGAGGAGTTCGGCGTCGAACAGGTGATGCGCACCGGACGGGTCGCGATGCTGCGCTCGGCGCTCTCACCCGGGGGGGAAGACGGCGAGTTCGGGGCAGAGACTGCGAGCAATATCCAGACCCGCGAGGGCCTGGAGTCCGGCAGCGTCTAGACACGCCCGGTCGATCCTCAGAAGAACCCGGAAGAACCCGGGCCCTCACGGAAGATCATAAACACCCGTAACCAAAACCCAACAGAGCGATAACGGCAAGAGGAATCTGGATGGCGATTCTCTACTACGACAAGGACATCGACACCGCCCCGCTGAAGGACTCCAAGATCGCGATCCTCGGCTACGGCAGCCAGGGCCACGCGCACGCCTTGAACCTCAAGGACAGCGGATTCGACGTGGTTGTCGGCCTGTACGAGGGCTCGAAATCCTGGCCGAAGGCCGAGGAGGCGGGCCTCGAGGTCATGACCGTCGCCAACGCGGTTAAGGCGGCGGACGTGGTGATGTTCTGCCTGCCGGACACCACCGTCGGCGAGGTCTACAAGAACGAGGTCGCAGACAACCTGGAGCCGGGCAACATGTTGATGTTCGCTCACGGCTTCGTCATCCATTACGAGCAGGTCAAGCCGCCGGAAGGGGTGGACGTCACGATGATCGCCCCCAAGGCCCCCGGCCACCGCGTGCGAGCGGTGTACGAGCGCGGCCTCGGCGTGCCGTCCCTGATCGCCGTTCACCAGGACGCGACCGGCAACGCCCACGCCCGTGCGCTGGCGTACGGGGCGGGGATCGGCAGCGGGCGCGCCGGCATCCTCGAAACAACGTTCAAAGAAGAGACGGAGACCGACCTGTTTGGCGAGCAGGCCGTCCTATGCGGCGGAGTCACGTCCCTTATCAAGGCCGGCTTCGAGGTGCTCACTGAAGCGGGTTACCAGCCGGAGTCGGCCTACTTTGAAGTCCTCCACGAGCTGAAGTTGATCGTGGACCTCATCTACCAGGGCGGCCTCGAGGGAATGCGCCACTCCATCAGCACCACCGCGGAGTACGGCGACTACACCCGGGGACCGGTCATCATCGACGAACGAGTCAAGGACAACATGCGGAAGGTTCTCAAAGACATCCAGTCCGGCGCTTTCGCCCGGGAATGGATCGCCGAGAACGACGAAGGCCTGCATCGCTTCAAAGCGTTGCAGGCAGAGGACAAGTCTCACCCGGTCGAGGAGATCGGGCGCGAGCTGCGAAGCATGATGCCCTGGCTGGAGTCAACAACCTAACCCCGGAAAGATTGCAGCGCCCTTCGAGAGCCTCAGGGAGCCGCGATCGCAGGCGGGGCGGGAGTTCAAAAATGGCGCAATCCAACGTAGCGACACACGACAGGGTCATCATCTTCGACACCACCCTCAGGGATGGTGAGCAGTCCGCAGGCGCCGGCCTGACGCCCGACGAGAAGCTCCGCATAGCGCGTCAACTCCAGAAACTCGGCGTCGACGTGATCGAGGCCGGCTTCGCCGCAAGCTCGCCCGGAGACTTTGAGGCGGTCCAACAGATCGCTCGCGAGATCAAGGGGCCGATCATCTGCTCGCTGGCGCGGGCGGTACCGGGCGACATTGATGCCGCGTGGAAGGCGATCAAGGACGCAGAGCGCCCGCGCATCCACGTCTTCCTCTCGAGCTCCGAGATCCACATGGCGCACCAGATGCGCAAAGGCGCTGAGGACATCATGGGGATGGCGGTCGACGCCGTGAAACGGGCGAAGTCCCTCTGCGACGACGTCGAGTTCTCGCCGATGGACGCCACACGGACCGAGCCCGGGTTCCTGTACCGGATCCTCGAAGCGACGATCGACGCCGGAGCGACCACGGTCAACATCCCGGACACCGTCGGGTACTCAAACCCGGAGGAGTTCGGGGCGCTGATCAAGGGCGTCTTTGATAACGTCCCGAACATCGATAAAGCGACCGTCAGCGTCCACTGCCACAACGACCTCGGACTGGCGGCCGCCAACAGCCTGGCCGCCGTCGAGAACGGCGCGCGCCAGGTCGAGGGCTGCATCAACGGACTCGGCGAACGCGCCGGGAACGCCTCGCTGGAAGAGGTGATGATGGCGCTCGAGACGCGCTACGACCACTACGGGGTCAAGAGCGGGGTCAACACGCGTGAAATCGGGCCGTCAAGCCGGCTCGTCGCGGACCTGTTCGGGTTCGCCATACAACCGAACAAGGCCATCGTCGGACAGAACGCCTTCCGCCACGGGTCGGGCATCCACCAGGACGCTTACCTGAAAGAGCGGACCACGTTCGAGATCATGGAGCCGGAATCGGTCGGATGGCGTGGGGAGGCCATCGTCATGGGCAAGCTGTCCGGGCGGGCCGGCCTGCGGTCACGGCTGGGCGATCTGGGCTACGAGCTCAACGACCGGGAACTGGCCGATCTGTTCCCGCGCTACAAGGTCCTGGCCGACCAGAAACGGGAGGTCACCGACTTCGACCTCCAGTCGCTCATGTCCGAGCAGCACCGCTTCGCGGACACGGACCGGCAGTACCGGTTTGAGGGCCTGAAGGTGGAGTGCGGAGACATGGTGACGCCGGTCGCGACGGTGACCGTCGGGCTTCCCGACGGCAAGTCGAAGACGGTCACCGCGGAGGGGACCGGACCTGTCGACGCCGTCTGCAAAGCGGTCGATGAGATCGTCGGCGAGTCCTGCAACCTGACGGAGTTCGCGGTCGCCTCAGTGACCGACGGCATCGACGCCATCGGAGAGGTGACGATCCGCGTGGAGGACGCTGACGGCCACATCTACGCCGGACGCGGTGGCGATACTGACATCATCGTCGCCTCCGCCAAGGCGTACATAAATGCAATCAACCGGATGGGCGTTCTCAGCCCGTCAAAAAACCAGATAACCGCCACCGAGTAACAACCCGGCTGACTGACTCAAAAGCTCCTCTCCCGGCGGGGCGCCCCCCGGGCGCGGGTCCGGGTGAGGGTGAGGTCGCATCGTAGAGGCGCACTCGACCGCGGTTTCTGAGATAGTCACTGAAGACCGGGCGTCCTTTAGAATTGCGGCCCGGACCATAACGCAGGCCGGGCCGCAATTCTGATCGAACCAACGTCCTCTGCC